>JAVKGW010000003.1 GCA_031460175.1 Armatimonadota bacterium
GCGGTTGGTGAACGAGTTTCGGGCGGAGTTGCAGGCGTTGGGGGTGCGGGTGACGGCGCTGGAGGAGGAGTTGCAGGCCCTGCGGGCCCGCCTGGACAACACCCGCATCACGGGCACCCTGGAGTGGTGGTACACCGCAAACCAGACCCCCGCGGTCCCGCCGGACCTCATCTTCGGGCCCCGGATCCGGCTCACCTACACCGGAGCCGTCGCCCCGGATGTAAGCGCCCTCCTGCGGGCCCGGTACATCTCCCGGACTGCTCCTGCGCCGCAGAACGCCTTGGACTTCGATCGGGGCTACCTCCAGGTGGACCGTTTCCTGGGCATGGAGGGGCTGCAGCTGCGGGCGGGGCGGGACGTGGTGGTTCTGGGCCCGATCGGGTTTTTGCTGGACGAGGACTACTACAACGACAACCGTACCGGGATCTTCCTCCGGTGGCAGCGGGGCGCGCTTTCCCTTCTGGGGTTCAGCCAGTACTCGGATCCCAACCAGGCAAACCCCGCCACCCTCCTCGGAGGGCGCCTCACCTACTCCCTGCTCCCCGGGTGGACGGTGGGCGTTAACCTCCGCAGCGACGCCGACCCCTCGGGTACGCTCCAACGCGGGCTGGGCTGGGGAGCGGACCTCCGGGCGGAGCTGGTGGGCGGGGTCGTGCTCACCGGGGAGTACGTGAACTACCGCAACGACACTACAAGCCAGGTGGGCAACTACTGGTACGGGGAGCTGGCGGTGAACCTCGCTCAGCTGACCCCGTGGGAGCGGGCCCCCCGGATCGCCCTGTGGTACAAGAACCTGGACCCCTACGTGCTCCCACCCCTTCCTTCCCCCAGGGGAGAGTTTGCGAGCCCGGATTTCTTCGGGACCCTGGATCCGAACGCAGACCTGAGCGCCTGGGGTCTGCGGTTGGACTGGACCCTCACGGATGCCCTCGCCGCCTGGGGAGTGGGGGAGTTCGGGAACTACAAGTCCACGGGGGTCCCGTACGCCCTGTACGAGCTGGGGATGACCTGGATCCTCGCCGCGAACACCTCCCTCTCCGTGTACTACACGAACATCGCGGTGAACAACGTGACCACGAACCAGGTGGTGGGCGCGTACCTGTTCACGAGCTGGTAGCGCATCCGGGCCGGGGCACAGACCTCGTGCCCCGGCCCCGCTCTCCGTCCCATGAGGCGCTTCCCTAGAGGGTTCCGGTGGGGGACCGCCACCAGCAGCCACCAGGTGGAGGGAGACAACACCAACAACGACTGGTGGCTTTTCGAGCAGCAACCCGGCCGCATCCGGGACGGCAGCCGCTCAGGAGTTGCCTGCGACTGGTGGCATCGGGCGGAAGAGGACTTCGACCGGATGCGGGCGCTCCATCAGAACGCCCATCGCCTCTCCCTGGAGTGGAGCCGCCTGGAGCCGGAGCCGGGCCGGTGGGATGAAGGAGCCGAGGCCCGGTACCGCCAGATGCTGCGGGGGTTGTGGGAGCGGGGGATCGAGCCCATGGTGACGCTCCACCACTTCACCTTGCCCCTGTGGGTGGCCCGTCAGGGCGGGTGGGAGAACCCGGAAATCGTCCGTTGGTTTGCGCGACACGTCAAACGGTGCGCGGAGGCCTTCGGAGAGTTCGTCTCCCTCTGGGTCCCCATCAACGAGCCCAACGTGGTGGTGGCCCTGGGGTACCTGCACGGCAAGCACCCACCCGCTGTCCAGAACCCCCTGCGGGCCCGGCGGGCCATCCCGAACCTCCTCCGGGCCCACGCGGCCGCCTACCGGATCCTCCACGAGGTGCAGCCCGGTGCTCGGGTGGGTACCGCCCACAACCTCCGCCCCTTCGATCCCGTTCGATCGGAGTCCCGGCTGGACCGGTGGATCACCTCCGTGCACGGCCAGTTCTTCAACTGGATGTGGCTGGAGGCCCTGCACCACGGGCTGGCCTCCTCCGCCCTCGGGACCTGGCACCTCCCGGAGTGCGCGGGGGCCATGGACTTCGTGGGCGTGAACTACTACACCCGGGACCGCCTCCGGTTTGCTCCCTGGCGGGTTTCCGGTGGCCTCGCGCGGGCCGTGCGGGATCCCGGAGCCCTCTACAGCGACGGGGACTACGGGGAGGTGTATCCGGAGGGTCTGTACCGGGTGGTGCGGGAGGTGTGGATGCGTTACCGCAAGCCCGTGTTCGTCACGGAGAACGGACTCCCGGACGCGGACGACGACCTGCGGCCCGGATTCCTCCTGCAGCACCTGGCCGCCCTGCATCGGGCCATCGAGGAGGGTGCGGACGTGCGCGGCTACTACCACTGGTCGATCGTGGACAACTTCGAGTGGGCGGAGGGGTGGAGCCTCCGGTTCGGGCTCATCGCAGTGGACCCGCACACCCAGGCCCGCACCTTCCGGCCCAGCGCCCACCTCTATGCGGAGATCTGTGCCCGCAACGCCCTGCCCGGGTAATGGCGGAACTGTTTCACGGTTGTGTTTGCACGGATTTCGCCTATCGCTTCCTGTGGCAGGGGTTGCTTACAGATGTGCCAGCAGCGGCAGGGCGTACTGGAAAACCCACAGCGCCAGACAGGGAATCCGCTGACCGAACGTACCCTGCGCGTGCTGGCTCGGGTCAGCAACCCCCATCACTGGTACCCGCTCCACCACTACCCGGCTGCCCAGCATGGCCCCTGAGCCTTTCCCCAAAACACCTTCGGTAGGCCTTGACTTTGGTCAGATATAGGCTATAATCTCAACAGGGTCGTGGATGCCCATACCTTCCGTCGGGTCATGGGGGAGTTCGCCACGGGGGTGACGGTGCTGGCCGCGAGGGCAGGGGAAGTACTCCACGGCATGACCGCCAACGCCTTCACCTCCGTCTCCCTGCACCCTCCCCTTGTGCTCGTGTGCGTGGCGAACGCCTCCCGGACAAAGTCGGTGCTGGATGCCGCGGGCCGGTTCGCGGTGAGCATCCTGGCCCATGATCAGGAGGAGGTGGCCCGGGTCTTCTCGAACCCGGAGCTGGACGGATTCCAGCGCTTCCGCCGGGTGCGGTGGCGGGCTGGACGGAGCGGGGCTCCCATCATCGAGGGGTGCCTCGCCTACCTGGAGTCCCGGGTCGTGGCCACCTATGAGGCCGGCGACCACACCCTGTACCTAGGAGAGGTGGAGCATGGGGACGTTCCTCGGCCGCAGGACGCACCTCTCCTCTTCTTCCGCCGGGGATACTGGATCCTGAACGGGAGGGGTGGGCCGTGAAGGTCTTCGTTTTCGACCTCCTGCCCTATGCGGAGCACCTGGACCACCTGAAGGTGGGGGATGAGCTGCCGTGGCCGCTGCCGAAGCGGTACTTCAAGCCGGAGGTGGCGGTCCGCACGTATGAGGAGCACCTGGAAGCCTGGGAGGAGATGGAACGGCTGGGCTACGACGGGGTGGGGTTCAACGAGCACCACACCTCCCCCTACGGCCTCATGAACTCCCCCAACCTCATGGCCGCGGCCTTGAGCCAACGGACCAAGCGGCTGCGCATGCTCATCTACGCGAACCTCCTCCCCCTCCACAACCCCCTCCGGCTCGCGGAGGAGATCGCCATGCTCGACTGCCTCAGCAACGGCCGGATCATCGCGGGGATCGCCCGGGGAATCCCCCGGGAGTACCGGGTGTACAACATCCCCTACCAGGAGTCCCGGGAACGGTTCGAGGAGGCGTGGGAGATCCTCCGGGGCCTGTGGACGGAGGAGGTCTTCAGCTACGAGGGGAAGTACTGGACGTTCAAGGACGTGGCCCTCTGGCCGAGACCGGTCCAGCAGCCCCATCCCCCCGTGTGGGTGCCCGTGACCACCAGCAAGGAGACCATCGAGTTCGCGGCCAGGCACAACCTGCCCATCACCCCGGGCTTGGGCGGCCGGGGGATGCGGGGTCTGCAACAGGACATCATCCGGTACTACGCGACGCAGCTCAGCGCCCACGGGCACCGGATCACCCCGGAGCACCTGGTGATCAGCGTGGACGTGTACGTGGCGGACAGCAAAGAGCAGGCCTTCCGGGAGGCCGGACCCTATGCGCTGTACTTCTACCGGACCCTCTTCAGCCACGGGAACGTGACGGACACCCGGGTGCAGCGGGAGATGGGGTACGTGAGCGAGCGCGCCCATGACTACATCCGGCCCGAAAACCGGGCAGCGGCCTTCATGGAGCGGGAGTGGTACCGGGGGATGACCCCGGAACGGCTGCGGCAGCACGTGGAGCACCTGCCGTGGGGGACCCCGGAAGAGGTTCGGGAGCGGATCCTCGAGGAGGCGGAGGCCCTGGGGGCGAACACCGTCCTCGTCCACATGAACCGGGGGGCCATGCCGCACGAGATGTTCGTGAACCAGCTCCGGCGGTTCGCCCGGGAGGTCCTGCCCGCCCTCCATGCCCATGAGGTGCGGAGGGTCCCGTTGGAGGAGGAAGGGTCCGCCTCGCGAAGGATGTAAAAACCATCCGCAGGGGGTGAGGGGAATGCGCATTCGGTGGGTGGCAGGTACGGTCCTGCTCTCGTTGGTCCTGGCCGCGGCGAGCTTCGGGGGGCCGGCGGAGCCGGACACCCTCGTGATCGTCTTCCCTTCCCATCAGGGAACCCTGGACGGGCACTTCGCGGTCACCACCCAGGACATGCTGGTGGTGCGGAACGTGTACAACGCCCTGATGAAGTACAAGCCGGACACCACGGAGCTCACGGGGGACCTGGCGGAGCGCTGGGAGGTCTCCCCGGATGGATTGACGTACACCTTCCGGCTGCGGCGGAACGTGGTCTGGCAGAAGGGATACGGGCGGCTGACCGCCCAGGACGTGAAGGCTTCCTTCGACCGGCTGCGGGATCCCGAGACGAAGTCTCCCTTCGCGGGGCTTCTGTCCATGGTCCGGGAGATCCGGGTCCTCGATCCCTACACCATCCGGTTCGTGCTGAGCGAGCCCTACGCGCCCTTCCTGCATCTGCTGACCAACTACCGGGTGGGTCCCGTCGTGAACGCCCGGGCGGCCCGGGAGCGGGGGGCGGCCTTCGCATGGGATCCCGTGGGCACGGGACCGTATGAGGTGGAGCGGGCCGTTCCCCGCACGGAGGTCGTCCTCCGGGCCTTCGATCAGCACTTCGGAGGACGCCCCCGCATCCGGCGCATCATCACCCGGACGGTCCCGGACCTGAACGCCATGGTGGTGGGCCTGGAGAACGGGCAGTACCACATGCTGTACAGCATCCAGGCCCTGGACGAGTCGGTGATCAGGCGGCTGCAGCAGCGGGGGTTTACCCTGACCCTCTACAGCCGGAACCTGCCCCGGGTGCTCCTCATGAACGTCACGAAGAAGCCTCTGGACGACCTGCGGGTACGGCGGGCCATCGCCCACGCCATCAACCGGCAGCAGATCATCGCCCTCAGCATGGCGGGGTACGGCCGGCCCTGGTACTCCCCCGTTCCGGAGGGGTACTTCGCGGCCACCACGCAGGTTCCGCGGTACGAGTACAGCCCGGAGAAGGCCCGGCAGCTGCTGGCGGAGGCCGGCTACCGGGACGGTCTGGACCTCCCCATGCAGGTCTTCGATGTGATGAAGGTGACCTCGGACGTCATCGCGGAGCAGCTGCGACGGGTGGGCATCCGGGTCCAGCAGGAGGTCCTGGATCAGCCCACCTTCATCCAGCGGGTCCTGCGGCGGGACGGCAGCATCTCCTTCGCGGTGCACTGCTGCGTGCGCCAGCCGGACCCGGACTTCTATCTCTCGGACATCTTCAGCCGGTCCAAGGGCGGGGCCATCTACATCAGCGGGCTGGATCTCGAGCCGGAGCTCGCGGCCGCGCGCCGGGAGACGGACGTGGAGAAGCGGCGGCAGATGTACGTGGCGCTCCAGCGGAAGATCATGGAGAACGTGTGGATGATCCCGCTCGTGATGGAGTTCGACCGCAACGTGCATGTGCCCAATCTCCGGGGGATGCCGCGCCGGGTGGAGGCCCTGTGGGGCCTGGACCTGTCGCGGCTTTTCTTCGAGTGAAGCATGACCAGGCGCCTCCTCCATCGGCTGGTCCAGATCCTGCCCACGGTTCTCGGAGCCCTGGTCATCGTCTTCGTCCTCCTGCGCGTCGTGCCCGGGGATCCCGCGGCGGCCATCCTGGGCGTGAGCGCCACCCCCGAGTCCGTGCAGACCCTGCGGGCCCAGCTGGGTCTGGACCGGCCGCTGTGGAGACAGTTCCTGGACTACGTGGCCGGGCTTCTCCGGCTGGACCTGGGCACCTCCCTCGCGTTCCGGGTCCCCGTGGCCCGGCTCCTGGCCCAAGCCCTGGGCCCGACCCTGCTGCTGGCTTTGGGGGGAACCGTGGTGAGCGTGCTCATCGGGGTTCCCACGGGGGTGGTGGCGGCCCTGAACCGGGGCAAGCCCGTGGACCAGCTGGTGAGCGTTCTCGCCCTCGTGGGCGTCTCCCTTCCCGTGTTCGTGTGGGGGGTGGTGCTCCTCGTGGTCTTCACCCTCCACTGGCGGATCCTCCCGGCATCGGGTTTGGGAGAGGGGATCGGCGGGACCCTGAAGGCCCTCGTGCTCCCCTCCGTGGCCACGGGGATGTTCCTCGCGGGGCTCGTGAGCCGGATCACCCGGTCGAGCGTGCTGGGGGTACTCGGCCAGGACTACGTGCGCACCGCATGGGCGAAGGGTCTCGAGCCGCGGCACGTGTTCCGGAGGCACGTCCTGCGGAACGCCCTCATTCCGGTCGTGACGGTGGTGGGGTTGAACATGGGAACGCTCCTCGGAGGGGTGGTGGTGGTGGAGGGGATCTTCGCCCGACCAGGGCTCGGACGCCTCCTCCTGGACGCCATCTACGCCCGGGACTACCCCCTGATCCAGGGGATCGTGTTGGTCTCCGTCCTCCTCACCATCCTCCTCAACCAGCTCGTGGACCTCCTCTACACCCTCCTGGACCCGAGAGTGACGGCGTAGCCATGCGGCTTGGAGGGTGGGAGAGCTCCGCGGCCCGGCGGCTCCGGCGGGCCATCCGGGGGAGCTGGATCCTCTGGATGGCGAGCGGGTTCGTGGTGCTCCTGGTGGGGATCGCCGTCCTCGTCCCCTACCTGGGGGTTTCGGACCCCTTCGCGCAGAGCCTCGAACGCCTGAGCCCTCCCAGCCCGGACCATCCCTTCGGGACGGACCGCCTGGGCCGCGACGTCTTCAGCCGTACCCTCTGGGCCACCCGCTACGCCCTGGCGGTGGGGATCGGGACCGTGGCGGTGGGGGGAACGGTGGGAACCATGTGGGGGATGGCTTCGGGGTTTTCCGGCCCGTTCGTCCAGGAGGTCCTCTCACGGCTGGTGGATGTCTTCTTGGCCTTCCCTCCCCTGATCCTCGCCATGGTGGTGGTCACCCTGATCGGGAACGGGGTTTTCCCCGTAGTGGTGGCCTTGAGCTTCGGGGTTGCCCCGCGCTTCGCGCGGGTGGCGAGGGCGGTGGTCCTGGCCGTCCGCGTGCAGAGTTACGTGGAGGCGGCCCGCGCCCTCGGGGCCTCCTCCCCCCGCATCCTCGTGCGCCACATCCTGCCCAACACCCTGGATGCCCTCATCGTGCTGGGGACCCTCACCGTCCCCACCGCCATCCTCACGGAAGCCCTCTTGAGCTTTCTGGGGATCGGCATCGTGGAGCCCACGCCCACGTGGGGGAACATCGCCAGCATGGGGCAGATGGTGCTTCGAGAAGCGCCTTGGGTGGTGCTCGCACCCAGCTTGGTTCTGTTGCTCACGGTGCTCTCCTTTAACCTGCTGGGAGACGCGGTGCGGGACGCCCTGGATCCCACGGTCTCCCGGGGCGTCTGGATGCGACGTGTGGAGCGGGCGGAGCTGGAACCGGAGCCCGCCCGGCTCGCGTCCCGCAGGATTCCCGCGGGCTAGGGAGAAATGGAAGGGAAGGTGGCCGTCCTCACCGGGGCCGCCAAGCCCGGGAGCATCGGTTTTGCCACGGCGGTCCGCTTCGCCCGGGAGGGAGCCCGCGTGGTGGTCGCGGATCTCTACGAGGCCGGATTTGGGGCGCTTCGGGCTGCGGTGGAGGCGTTCGGCGTTCCGTGCGTGTGCGTGCGGGCAGATGTGAGTCGGATGGAGGATCTTCAGCCCGTGGCGGAGGCGGTGGCGGAACGCTTCGGACGGGTGGACATCCTCGTGAACGCGGCGGGCGGGAGCTGGGCCATCGGACCGGAGGACCTGGAAGGCGGACCTCCGTCCGTCTTCCAGGGGGTCGCGAACTGTTCGCTGGAGGCCTGGCGCCGAATTCTGGCCGTGAATCTGGATGGGACCTTCTTCGCCTGTCGGGCCTTTGTCCCGTGGATGGTGCGGCAGCGCTGGGGCCGGATCGTGAACTTCGCCTCCGTGGCGGGACGGGCAGGCACCGGGCCCGGGGAGACCTTCAGCAGCGGACCCTATGCGGTGGCGAAGGCCGGGGTCATCGGTCTCACCAAGCAGCTGGCGCTGGAGCTCGCGCCCTACGGCATCACCGTGAACGCCCTGGCCCCGGGCTTCATCCCCCACGGGGAGGTCCGGGGAGATCTGGAAGCCCTCGTCCGGAGGATCCCGCTCGGACGTCCGGGAACTCCGGAGGAGGTGGCCGCCGCGGTCCTGTTGCTGTGCTCGGATGCGGCGAGCTACATCACGGGCGCAACCCTGGACGTGAACGGAGGCCTGTACATCGCACCCTGAGGGAAGGAGGTGAGGGAGATGGAGCCGAGCTGGGAGCGCGCCCGGGTGGCGGGAGCGGAGATCCGCATGTGGCGGGCGGGGGAAGGACCTGCGCTCCTGTTCCTTCACGGGGCGGGGGGCCCCGCATGGGCTCCGGGAATGGAACTTCTGGCCCGCCGGTACACCGTCCTCTTCCCGGAGCACCCGGGGTTCGGGGAGAGCGGGCGTCCGGGGTGGGTGGAGACGGTGCACGACCTCGGCATCTTCTACCTGGAGTTCCTGGAGGCGCTTCAGCTGCGGGAGGTGGCCTTGGTGGGCCACTCCCTCGGGGGCTGGATCGCCTCGGAGGTGGCGAGCCTGTGCACGCATTCCCTCCGGGCCCTCGTGCTGGTGGCCCCCGTGGGGATCAACCTCGGAGCCGCCCAGGTGGACATCTTCGCCACCCCACCGGACGAGCTGGCACCCTTGGCGTACTACGACAAGTCCCTGGCCACGGCCCGTCCGCCCCTGGGGCGGGAGGAGCTGCGGGTCCTGTACCGGAACCGAGCCACCTCCGCCCGGCTCTCCTGGGCCTCCGCGCCCACGGTACCGAAGCTGGCCGCGCGGCTGTTCCGCATCCGCATCCCCACCTTGCTTTTGTGGGGCCAGCAGGACGAGCTCATCCCCGCGAGCTCCGCGGGGATGTTCCTGGAGCGGATCCCGCAGGCGCGGCTCGTGACCCTCGAGGCCTGCGGCCACGTCCCCCAGGTAGAACAGCCGGAAGCGTTCGCGCGGCACGTCACGGAGTTCCTGGACGCCGTGGTGGGGGTCGGAGGTTCGCGGTGAGGGCGGCGGTCCTCCCCGGGGTGGGGGAGCCGTTGCGCCTCGAGATCCTGCGGGATCCCAGGCCCAAAACCGGCGAGGTCCTGGTCCGGGTCCGGGCCTGCGGGGTTTGCCACACGGACCTCCACGTGATCAAAGGAGAGGTGGCCTTCCCCACCCCCTGCGTCCTGGGCCATGAGATCAGCGGGGTCGTGGAGGAGGTGGGTCCCGGGGTGGAGGACCTCGCGCCCGGCCAGGGGGTGGTGTGCACCTTCATCCTCCCCTGCGGACGGTGCGCCTACTGCGTGCGAGGGGAGGAGGACCTCTGCGAGCGGTTCTTCCAGTTCAACCGGCTGCGGGGAACCCTCTACGACGGCGAGACGCGCCTGTACCGGCCCGACGGGTCTCCCGTGTGGATGTACTCCATGGGCGGCCTCGCGGAGTACGCGGTGGTTCCCGCCACGGGGGTCTTCCCCCTCCCCCCGGGGATTCCCCTGGAACCCGCCGCGGTCCTGGGCTGCGCGGTGTTCACCGCCTTCGGCGCGATCCGCCACGCGGCCCGGCTCCGGTTCGGGGAATCCGTGGCGGTGTTCGCGGTGGGCGGGGTGGGGTCCGCCCTGGTGACCCTGGCGCGGCTCGTGGGAGCCCATCCCGTCATCGCGGTGGACGTGCGGGAGGAGAAGCTGGAGGCCGCCCGGCGTCTGGGGGCCACGCACACCGTGGACGCCAGACGGCAAGCCCCGCAGGAGGCCATCCGGGAATTCACGGGCGGCCGGGGAGTGGACGTGGCCTTTGAGGCTCTGGGGCGGGCCGAGACCTTCGTGCAGGCGGTGGAATCCGTGCGGGACGGCGGGAGGGCGGTGATGGTGGGGATTGCCCCCGCAGGGGCCACCGCACCCGTGGAGATCACGCGCCTGGTGCGGCGCAAGCTCCAGATCGTGGGATCCTACGGAGGACGGGCTCGCTCGGACATGCCGCTCCTCCTGGATCTCCTGGCCCGGGGAGCGCTTCCCCTGGACCAGCTCATCTCCCGCACCTACCCGCTGGAGGAGGCGGAGGCGGCCTATCGGGCCCTGGACCGGGGGGAGATCGTGGGGCGGGCGGTGGTGGTTCCGGACGGATCGGGGGCGCAGGAAAAGCCTGCCGCGAGGGCGTAACCGTTCCTTGATGCCCAGGGAGGAGGTGGAGGGAATGGACGAGGAACGGAAGGGGAAAGCGGGGGACGAAGGTGAGGCGCGGATCTCCCGGCGGGAGTTCCTGAGGCGGGCGATGGTGGGGAGCGCGGTGCTGGGGGCGCCGTACGTGTTCGTGCGGAACTACGCCGCGGCCCAGCAGCGGGAGCTCCGCATCGTGACCTGGAGCCACTTCGTGCCCGCCTTCGATGAGTGGTTCGACCCCTTTGCGGAGCGGTGGGGGCGTGAGCGGGGGATCCGGGTCACCGTGGACCACATCTCGTTTGCGGACATCGTGCCCCGGGCGAATGCGGAGGTGGCGGCCCAGCAGGGCCACGACCTCTTCTTCTTCCTCGCCCCTCCCAGCGCCTTCGAGCCCCACGTGCTGGACCTGCGGGACATCAACCAGGAGGCGGAGCGGCGCTACGGGCCCATGGTGCCGCTCGTGCGCAAGAGCGTCTACAACCCCAACACCCGGAAGTTCTACGGATTCTCGGACAACTGGGTGCCGGATCCGGGCGACTATCTCCGGAGCGTGTGGACCGCGGTGGGCTATCCCAACGGGCCCAGCACCTGGGACGACCTGATCAAGGCCGGCAACGAGATCAAGCGTCGGTTCCCGGAGATCCAGATCCCCATCGGCATCGGGTTCAGCCAGGACATCGACTCCAACATGGCCTGCCGGGCCATCCTGTGGTCCTTCGGCGCCAGCATCCAGGACGCGAACGAGAACGTGGTGCTGAACAGCGAGCAGACCATCCGGGCGGTGGAGTACGGGGTAAGGCTGTTCCGGGAGTGCATGAACCCCGCGGTCCTCAGCTGGAACGCGGCCAGCAACAACCAGGCCCTCAACGCTCGTCAGACCAGCTACATCCTCAACTCCATCTCCGCGTACCGCACGGCCCAGGACAACCGGCTCCCCGTGGCGGACGACATCTTCTTCGTGCCGGCCCTGCGGGGACCGGGGGGACGATGGGCCAGCGAGCACGTGATGGGCGTTTGGGTGATCTGGCGGTTCAGCCGTAACCCCGACAACGCCAAGGAGTTCCTGCTGCACCTCGTGGACAACTATCGGGATGCGGTGCTCGCCAGCAAGCTCTACAACTTCCCCTCCTTCATGGGCTCCGTGGCCGATAAGCGGGTGCCCGTGGCCCAGAAGCCGGAGGAGGGGCGGAAGTGGATCCGGGCCGCCTGCCTGCGGGACCCCTTCGGGTCCCGGCCCGTCAACAAGCTGGCGGTGCTCGCGGACGCGGAGCAGTGGTCCACGAACATCGGGCACCCGGGGCCCGCGAACCCCGCGGAAGGCGAGATCTTCGACACCTACCTCATCCCCGACATGTTCGCGCAGGCCGCCACGGGCCGCCTGAGCGTGCGGGAGGCCGTGGCGCAGACCCACCGCCGGTGCCTGGAGATCTTCCAGAAGTGGCGGCGCCAGGGCTTCGTGGGGGGTGGCGATCGGGACCGGCGGTGAGGGAGAATGGATTTGAGGGCGGTGGCCATGGGGTACGTGGAGATCCGGGACCTCCATAAGCATTTCGGGGACGTCCGGGCCGTGAACGGGGTGAACCTGTCGGTCGAGGAGGGCGAGCTGCTCGTCCTCCTCGGCCCCTCCGGTTGCGGGAAGACCACTCTCATGCGCATGATCGCGGGCCTGGAGGTCCCCACGAGCGGGGAGATCTACATCGGCGGGCAGCTGGTGGACGAAAACGTACCGCCCCGGGCCCGGGGCATCGCCATGGTCTTCCAGAGTTATGCCCTCTATCCCCACAAGACCGCGTTCGAGAACATCGCGTTTCCCCTGGAGGCCATGCGCCTGGCCCGGGAGAGCATCCGGGAGCGGGTGGTCCGCAGCGCCCAGATGTTCGGGATCGAGCGGTTGCTGGGCCGGAGGCCGCGGCAGCTGTCGGGCGGGGAGCGGCAACGGGTGGCCCTGGCCCGGGCCGTGGTGCGGGATCCTAAGCTCTTTCTGCTCGACGAGCCCCTCAGCAACCTCGACGCGAAGCTGCGGGCCGTGGCCCGGTTCGAGCTCAAGCAACTGCAGCGGCAGCTGGGAACCACCACCATCTACGTGACCCACGACCAGGTGGAGGCCATGGGGCTCGGAGACCGCATCGCGGTCATGGACGCGGGCCGGATCCGCCAGGTCGGCAAGCCCCAGGAGGTCTACGACGACCCCGCGGACACCTTCGTGGCCACCTTTCTCGGCTCGCCGCCCATGAACCTCATCGAGCAGGACCCGCACACCATCGTGGGATTCCGGCCGGAGGCGTTCTTGCCCCGCAGTGTCTTCGATCCCGCGGAGGACGTGGTCACCTACTCCCTCCGGGTACGGGAGGTGGAGTATCTGGGCTCGGACCGCCTGGTGTACGGCTACCTGGAGGAGGAGCAGCGCACGGACCAGCCCGTGATCGCCGCGGTCCCCGCCACCATCACCGTGCCCATCGCGGAGGGTGAGGTGTACGAGTTCGCAGTGCCCCGGCGGGCCTTGCGGTTCTTCGACCGGAACACGGGCCGTCGCCTGGAGCGGGCGGGGGTCGTGCGGATCTCCACCAGCTAGGCGAGCTCCATGGCCCTGCGGCGCCCCGCGGAGGCCCCCCTCCTTGCCCCCGCCGTCCGGCCCGGACGGCGGACCCTGGCGGATCGGGAATCCGTTCTCGGTCCCCTCCTGCTGGCGCCGGCCCTGCTCTACGTGATCCTCCTCGTGGGCGTTCCCTTCTTCATGGCCATCCTCCTCAGCTTCTCCTCCGCGGTGGCGGGCGGGCTGGAGTTCTCCTGGGTGGGGTTCCGGAACTTCCAGGTGCTCCTCTCCGACGGTCAGTTCCACCGAGCCCTGCAGAACACCCTCCGGTTCATGATCCTCTCGCAGCTGCTGGTGATGGTGCTCGCCACGGCCGCGGCCCACGTGCTGGACGCCGCCTTCGTGGGAAAGCGGCTGGTGCGGTCCCTGCTCCTCCTGCCCTGGGCGGCTCCCGTGGCGCTGTCCTCCATGGCCTGGGTGTGGATCTTCGACTCCACCTTCAGCGTGCTCAACTGGACCGCCAAGAAGCTGGGCCTCCTGCAGGGATGGTGGTACTGGTTCGGGGATCCGGCCCTGGCCACCGTGGCCATTCTCACCGTGCACGTGTGGCGCACGTTCCCCTTCGCCACCGTGGTCATCCTGGCGGGCATGTCCGCCATCCCGCAGGAGATCAAGGAGGCGGCTCTGATGGACGGGGCGGGGTTCTGGCGGCGGTTGTTCCACGTGAACCTGCCCATGCTGCTCCCGGTGGTGGCGGTGGCGGTGCTCTTCGGCCTCGTGTTCACCGCCACGGACTTCAGCGTGGTGTGGCTGCTCACCCGGGGAGGCCCCTACAACAGCACCCACGTGCTCAGTACCCTCGCCTTCCAACGCGGGATCCTGGGCGCGAGCCTGGGGCAGGGGGCCGCGGTGGCCATCTTCCTCCTGCCCATCCTCCTCGTGGTGGCGGTGCTCCTGCTGCGGGTGGCCCGGAGGGCGGAGGTGGGGGCGTGAGGGGCCGTGGGCCGGGCAGGCTCCTACGGCGGGCCCTTTTGTATGCCGCGGCCCTGGCCTTCACCCTCTTCGCGGTCTTCCCCTTCTACTGGATGCTCATCACCGCCTTCAAGCAGAATCGGGACCTGTACGTGGGGGCCACGAACCTGCAGCACATCCCCTGGATCTTCAACGAACCGCCCACCCTGTACCACGTGCGGTTGCTCTTCCTCAACACCCCTTACCTCCTGTGGCTGCGCAACACCGCCTTCGTGGGGGCCCTGGTGGTCCTCATCACCTTGCTGGTGGCGGTGCCCGCGGGGTACAGCCTCGCCCGGCTCGCAGGCCGGTGGGGGGAGCGGCTGGGGATCGGGATCTTCCTCACGTACCTTGTCCCTCCCACCCTGCTGTTCCTGCCCTTCGCCCGGCTCGTCTCCTGGCTGGGCCTTCAGAACTCCCTCTGGGCCCTGGTGCTCGTCTACCCCACCTTCACGGTCCCGTTCTGCACCTGGCTCATGATGGGCTTCTTCCGATCCGTGCCCCGGGAGCTGGAGGAGCAGGGGCTCGTGGACGGTTACAGCCGGCTCGCGGTGATCGGGAAGGTGGTGCTGCCCCTCGCGGTTCCCGGGATGCTCACCGTGGTCATCTTCGCGTTCACCTTGGTCCTGCAGGAGTTCATCTACGCCCTCACCTTCATCAGCCAGGTGGACCGCATGACCATCAGCCTGGGGGTCCCCGTGGCCCTGGTCCGGGGGGACGTCTTCTACTGGGGATCCCTCATGGCCGCCTGCTTCCTCACCAGCGTCCCCATCGCGGTGGTCTACTCCGCCTTCATGGACCGGTTCATCGCGGGGCTCACCGCGGGGGCCGTGAAGGGCTAGGGGTCTGTCACGGGGGTGTGAAGCTCCCGCGTTGACCCCTCCTGCGGCCGGCGGTACCATCGGATCAAACGGAGCCCCGGGAGGTCGGGAATGCCCCTCGCCACGGAAGTCTACGTGCAGGCGGCCAGCACCCTGCGCAACGTCCTCTTCGAGGTCAAGAAGGTCATCGTGGGCCAGGATCTCATGCTGGAGCGGCTCCTGGTGGCCCTCCTGAGCCGAGGCCACGTGCTCATCGAGGGGGTCCCGGGACTCGCGAAGACCCTCACGGTGAAGACCCTGGCCCGGGTCATCGGGGGGGACTTCAAACGGATCCAGTTCACCCCAGACCTCGTGCCCGCGGACCTCGTCGGCACCCGGATCTACAACCAGGCCCGGGGCACTTTCGAGACGGAACTGGGCCCGATTTTCGCCAACCTGGTGCTGGCGGACGAGATCAATCGGGCGCCCGCCAAGGTGCAGTCGGCCCTGCTGGAGGCCATGCAGGAGCGGCAGGTCACCATCGGCAAGCAGACCTATAAGCTTCCGGATCCCTTCCTGGTCATGGCCACCCAGAACCCCATCGAGAGCGAGGGAACCTATCCGCTCCCGGAGGCGCAGCTGGACCGGTTCATGTTCAAGGTGGTGATCGGGTATCCCTCCGTGCACGAGGAGATCGAGGTGGTGGAACGGGGCACGGGGGAGCGGCCGCCGGAGGCGAACCAGATCATCGACACCGAGCAGCTGCGGGAGCTGCAGCGGATCACGGACACCGTGTACGTGCCTCCCCGGGTCATGGAGTACGCGGTCTCCCTGGCCGTGGCCACCCGGGATCCCGGGGGCGTGGGGCTGCCGGAGCTCCGCCGCTACATCTCCTTCGGCGCGAGTCCCCGGGCGCCCTTGAACCTGGTGCTGGGCGGGAAGGCCCTCGCGGTGCTGCGGGGACGGGAGTATGTGCTCCCGGAGGACGTGCGGGACCTGGCCTTTGAGGTCCTGCGGCACCGCATGGTGCTCTCCTACGAGGCCCTGGCAGAGGAGGTGAGCCCCGACCAGATCATCACCCGCATCCTGGAACGGGTGCCCCTTCCCAAGGTACACATCGGGGATCCGTATGGAGACACCCGAGCAGATCTTGAGACGCCTCGAGTTTAAGGTCGTCCGGCGGCTGGACGGGTTCCTGTTCGGCGATTACACGGGAATCTTCTACGGCCCCAGCCTCGACCTCGCGGAGGTCCGGGAGTACATCCCGGGAGACGAGGTCCGGCGCATTGACTGGAACGTCACCGCCCGCACCGCCCGCCTGCACGTCCGCCAGTACCTGGAGGAGAAGGAGCTCACCGCCTGGTTCCTCGTGGACCTCTCCCCCTCCATGGCCTTCGGCACGCGGAGGGTTCTCAAGCGGGAGCTGGCCACGGAGTTCTGCGGGGCTGCCGCCTACATCATCGCCCGGCACGGGGACAAGGTGGGAGCCCTGCTCTTCCCGGACCGGGTCCTGCTCCCCCCTCGGACCGGCCGGCGGCACGTCCTGCGGCTGGTGCACGCCCTCACCCGGGCGGAGGGTCGGGGGAACGGGGGGCGCACGGACCTCGCGGGGGCCCTCAGATCCCTGCACCGAATGCTGCGGCGGCGTTCGTTGCTGTTTGTGGTCTCCGACTTCCTGGCCCCGGATGGGTGGGAGGGACCGCTGCAGCACCTGGCCCACCGGCACGACGTGATCGCGGTGCGCGTCACGGATCCCGCGGAGCGGGAGCTCCCGGACGTGGGCGTGGTGACTTTCGAGGACCCGGAGACCGGGGAGCAGGTGCGGGTGGATACTTCGGACCCCGCGGTCCGGAAGGCCTACCGGGAGCTGGTGGCCGCGCGGGAGGAGCGGCTGCAGAGGATCTTCCGGAGTGCGGGCGTGGACGTGCTGGTCATCTCCACCCATGCCAGCATCGTGGAGCCCCTCGTGCGGTTCGTGGCGTTCCGGAGGAGGCGACGGTGGAGTTCACGTGGCCGGTGATGCTGGTGGGCCTGGCGGGGCTGCCCCTGCTCCTGGCAGGATGGTGGGCCCTGCGCCGATACCAGGCCCGAGCCGCGACCGCGTTCGCGGACCCGCACCTGCTGCCCCTGCTCCAACGGGGGCAGAAGCTGCGGGTCCCGCACCTGCCCTTCTACCTGTACCTCCTCGCCATCGGGCTCTTCATCTTCGCCTCCGCCCGACCCGTGGGCGCCATCCTCCTCCCCGCGAACCGGGCAGCGGTGATCCTCGCCGTGGACATGAGCAAGAGCATGGTCGCTACAGACCTCCAGCCGAGCCGGCTGGAGGTCGCGAAGCAGGTGGCCCGAGAATTCCTGCGGGCCATCCCCCGCAGCGCCAGGGTGGGCCTCGTTTCCTTCAGCGACTACGCACAGGTGCTGGTGCGGCCCACCACCCAGCACCAGGACGTGCTGGAGGCCCTGGACCGGCTGCAGCCCACGCAGGCCACCTCCCTCGGATCGGCCATCCTCACCGCGGTCCGTGCCCTTCCCGGCCGGGAGGGCGCAGGGCAGGAGCTCCTGATGGGGCAGCCCGGGATGCTTCCCGTTCCCCCCCCCACGCCCTCGCCCACCGCGGAGCCCCTCCCGCCCGGCGCCATCCTCCTGATCTCGGACGGGGTCAGCAACTTTGGCGTGGATCCCTTCCAGGCGGCCCAGGTGGCCCGGAGGTTCGAGGTGAAGATCTACACGGTGGGCGTGGGGACCCCGCAGGGCAGCGTGCAGACGGTGGACGGCCAGCTGGTCTTTATCCCCTTCGACCCGACAGGGTTGCAGCAGATCGCGGCGATCACCGGCGGCCGGTACTTCTATCCCCCCACCGGTGAGGATCTGCGGCGGGTGTACCGGGAGCTGGGGCGGTCGTTCGGGTGGGAGCGGCAGCGCACGGAACTCTCGGCCCTGTTCGCGGCGGCAGGGGGGCTTGCCATGATGGTGGGGGGGATGCTCTCCCTCATGTGGTACCGGAGGCTCCCGTGAGCTTCCAGTGGCCTGCGGCCCTGCTGAGCCTGCTCCTGCTCCCCCTCCTGGCCTTGGGGTATGGGGGGCTGTTGCGGCGGCGCAGCGCGCGGGCGATGACCCACCCGGACGCCGCCACCCTCCTGGCCGCTGCGACCCGGGGGAGACGCTGGCACCGGCACCTGAGTGCCGCCCTGTTCGGGCTGGCCCTCGCGGCGGCCCTGGGAGCCCTTGCCCGGCCCGTGGCTCCTCTTCCCGTCCCCGCCAGCAACGTGTACGTGGTCCTCTCCCTGGATGTGAGCCGCAGCATGCTGGCGGAGGACATCCCGCCGAATCGTCTGGAGGCCACCAAGCGGGCGGCGGTGGAGTTCGTGCGGGCCATGCCCCGGGACGCCCGGGTGGGGCTGGTGACCTTCAGCTCGTACGCGTCGCTGTTGGTCCCGCCCACCACGGACCACGAGCGGGTGATCCGTGCCATCGAGGGGCTCGTGGCGGAGTTCGCCACCGCCATCGGGGACGGGCTGCTGGAGGCGGTCTATGCCCTTCCGGGACGGGAGCGCCCCCAGGACCTCTCGAGTCCCCCGCGACCCCCTCAGGGCAAACTCCCGCCCGGCACCGTGGTGCTCATGAGCGACGGGCAGAGCAACCGGGGGGTCCCGCCCCTGGACGCGGCCCGCATCGCCCGGGATCTGCAGGTGAAGGTGTACACGGTGGGGGTGGGGACCCCGGAGGGCACCTTTCTCAACCTCGGTGGTCGCATGATCTGGGTACGGCTGGACGAGGAGACTCTGAAGGAGATCGCCGCCATCACGGAGGGTACCTACCACCACGCCAGCACCGCCTCGGAGCTCCGGCGGGTCTACCGGACCCTGGGGCGGGTGATCGGGTGGGAGCGCAGGCCCACGGAGGTCACCGCCCTCGCGGCGGCCGCGGCCGCGGTCCTGCTCATGGGCTCCGTGGCCCTCTCCGTGCTTCACCTCCACCGCCTGCCCTGAGCTACCGGGCCCACAGCCCCCTCCGGGCTTCCCGGGCCAGGCGCTGGCAGGTCCGGAGCCAGTCTACGTACCGGACGTTCGGGGGCACCGTGTAGAGCCGTGCGTATCCGAACTCCAGGAGCTCCAGGTTGAAGAGCCGGTCCTGCAGCCACACGTAGCTCAACAGCCGTCCGTACCGGTCGCGCCGCTCCACGTCCAGCTCCAGCCCCACCCGCCGGCCCACGAGCCGGTCCCGGGTAAAGCGGGCCGCGCGCTGAGCCATCTCCCGGACGGACGGGCGGGGATCCCGCATCTCGGGGGTATCCACCCCGATGAGCCGGATCCGCTCCGGCCGGCCCTGGACCTCGGCTTCCACCGTATCCCCGTCCACCGCGTGCCGCACGGTGGCCTCCAGGACCTCCTCCGGGCGCGGCGGGTGCGGGCAGAGGGGAGACGGCGGCTGCTCCCGCCACCACAGGGCGGCCAGGAGCAAGAGGAGGGCCACCAGGCCAACAGGGCCGCGCCGCCGCATGGGCTAGAGGGGCTCCACGTCGTGCGGGTAGCTCTCCCGCAGGCCCGCGGGGGTGATCCGGATGAACTCCGCGTTCCGCTGGAGCTCTTCAATGGTGCGGGCCCCGCAGTAGCTCATTCCGCTCCGCAGCCCGCCCACGAGCTGCCCGACCACGTCCGCCACCTTGCCCCGGTAGGGCACCCGGGCTTCGATCCCCTCCGCCACGATCTGGCTCAGCTCCTCCTCCTCCACGGGATGGTCCAGGGAGCGCCTGCGGGCCGTGGCCCACAGGCTCGCCATCCCCCGGAAGAGCTTGTACTGCCGGCCCCCCTGCACCACGAGCGCGCCGGGGCTCTCCTCCGTGCCCGCGAGGAGGTTCCCGAGCATCACGGTACTCGCGCCCGCGGCCAGGGCCTTCGTGATGTCCCCGGAGTTCCGGATGCCGCCGTCCGCGATCACGGGGACGTCGTACTCCCGGGCCGCCCGGGCCGCATCCAGGATGGCGGTGAGCTGCGGTACGCCGGCACCCGTCACGATGCGGGTGGTGCAGGTGCTGCCGGACCCGACCCCCACCTTCACCGCGTCCGCGCCGGCCAGGATCAGGTCCCGGGCCCCTTCCGCGGTGGCCACGTTGCCCGCGATCAGGGGAACGCCCGGATGCTCCTCCCGCAGCCGCTCCAGGGCCTGCAGCACGCCCTCGCTGTGCCCGTGGGCCACATCCACCACCAGGACGTCCACCTCCTCCGCCACGAGGGCCGCGGCCCGCTCGAGGTAGTCCCCCCGGATTCCCACCGCGGCGCCCACCCGCAACCGGCCCTTGCTGTCCTTGGTCGCCTGCGGGTAGCGCATGCGGCTCTGGATGTCCCGCTGGGTGATGAGGCCCCGCAGCTTCCCTTCCCTGTCCACGAGCGGCAGCTTCTCCACCCGGTGCCGGTGCAGGATCTCCTTGGCCTCCTCCAGGGTCACGTCCGGGGGTGCGGTCACCAGCCGCTCCCGCGGGGTCATCACCCGGGTGATGGGCTGGTCCAGGTCCTCCTCGAAGAGCAGGTCCCGGGCGGTCACTAGGCCGAGCAGCCTTCCCTCCTCGTCCACCACCAGCAGGCCCGCGGACCCGTGCTCCTCCATAAAGGCCACCGCCTCCCGGAGGGTCTGGTGTGGCCGGAAGGTGTAGGGGCGGTCGATCACCACGCTCTCCGCCCGCTTCACCCGCCGCACCTCCGCGGCCTGCTGCTCGATGGGCAAAAACCGGTGGATGATGCCGATCCCGCCCACCCGGGCCATGGCGATGGCCATCTCGCTCTCCGTGACGGAGTCCATGTTGGCGCTCACCAGGGGGATCTCGAGCGTGATCCCCCGGCAGAGGCGGGTGCGGGTGCTCACCTCCGCGCGGGAGGCCACCCCGCTGCGCTTGGGCACCAGCAGGACGTCGTCGAACGTGAGTCCCAACCGGAACGGATCCTGAGGCATGGTCCGCCTCCCTGTGGCCCGACCTCGGGGGAAAGTCCGCCCCCTACGCAGAATGAAGGAAGAAGTTGCCATGCGCAACGGGTCCGCGGAACTGCTGGCCTACCACGAGGCCACCAAGCACTCCTACTGGAGTGTCCGGCGCGCTCCGGGGAGGCTGGACTGGTCCAATGAGCCGCGTCTCGCGAAGGTCTACCGGGGGCTCGAGCCCCTCCGGCTCCCCGGAGACCTCCCGAAAAGCAGCCTCCCCGCGGTGGAGGCGGTGGCCTCGCCCGGAGACGAGGGCCGGGCAAGCCTCGACCTCCGCATCCTCGCGGCCCTGCTGCACTACAGCGCGGGGATCCTGCGCACCCGCCGCTATCCGGGCGGGGAGGTGACCTTCCGGGCCGCCCCCTGCACCGGGGCCCTGTACCACATCGAGGTCTACCCGGTGTGTGCGGACCTACCGGGTCTTCCCGCGGGCGTGTACCACTTCAGCCCGCACGACCGCAGCCTGCGCCGGCTCCGGGCAGGCGACCACCGGGCCCTCCTCGCCCGGGCCGCGGGGGATCTGGAGGCGGTGGGACGGGCCGAGGCGGTGCTGATCCTCACCAGCGTGTGGCAGCGCAACGCCTGGAAGTACCGGGCCCGGGCCTACCGGCACGTCTATTGGGACTCGGGAACCCTGCTGAGCCACCTCCTCGCGGTGGCCGCCGCGCACGGGATCCCGGTGCGGGTGGTCGCGGGGTTCGTGGATGGAGAGATCGTGCGGCTCCTGGACCTGGAAGCGGACCAGGAGCTTCCCGTGGCCCTGGTGGCCCTGGGGCAGACCGATCCCCCGCCCCCTCCGAGCCCCGTGGGGCCCCTGGGATACGCGGTGGATCCCCCCTTGCGCCGGGAGATCCGGGAACCCCTCGTCCTCGCTGCCCACGCGGCCTCCTCGCTCGGGTCCCCGGAGGAAGTGCGGATCTGGCGGGGGGTTCGGGTTGGCGTGGCGCTGGGCGAGCCTTCGGGGCCCCTCTACCCCCTTCGCCGCATGCCCCCGGATCGGCTGCCGGGCGTCCCCGTCGAGGAGACGATCCTGCGTCGGCGATCCACCCGCCGGTTTTCCCGGATCCCCATCCCCTTCGAGGCCTTCTCGGAGATCCTCTTGCGGGCCACGGGCGCGGTCCCCGCGGATTTCCTCCCGGGCGGCACCTCGCTCGTGGTTCCCTTCCTGATCGTGCACGCGGTGGAGGGACTCCCGCCGGGCGCGTACGTCTTTCGCCGGGATCGGGAAGCCGTGGAGCTCCTCCGGCCCGGGGAGTTTCGCGGGGAGGCCGCGTACATGGCCCTAGAACAGCCCGCGGCCGGGGAGGCCGCGGTGGCGGTGTTCTGGATGGCGAACCTCCCAGAAATCCTCCACGCCCTCGGCGGCCGCGGTTACCGGGCGGCGCAGCTCGAGGGCGGGGTACGGGGAGGGAAGGTCTACCTCCTCGCCCACGCCCTGGGACTCCGGGCCACGGCCCTCACCTTCTACGACGACGAGATCACGGATTTCTTCTCGCCCCTCGCCGCGGGCCACAACCCCATGTTCCTCGTGGTGTTCGGCCGCAGGGCGTAGACTTCCTGGCACGCTTCTTGCTGCTCCCTCCCGCCCAGGAAGGCATGCGGATTGTGGAGGCGCGGGTAGAGGGGATCCAGGTGCCCGGGGAGGTCGTCCGGAGGGCGCTCGCGGGGCTCCTCGTCGCCAGTCCCCTCGGAGGCATCCTCCTGCTGGTCGCGCAGCCCAGCTGGGATGTCCGGGTGGAGGCGCCCGTGGCGCACTTCTACGTGGTGACCCTGGTGAGCCTCGTGGGGTTCGGGCTCTCCGCCGCGGTTTTGCGGGCCTCCCGGAGGGTGGCGGATGCCCGGGCTTTGTGGCTGGGGCTGGGGTTTTTAAGCATCTCGGGCTTCTTCCTGGTCCACGCCCTCACCACTCCCCACGTGCTCGTGGGACCGAACGCCACCGTGGGTCTCGCCGCACGCCTGAGCCTGCTGGTGGGGGCCGTGGCCTTCGCCCTGAGCGCGGTCCCCTGGGGGAACGCCTGGAACGCCCGTCTCCTCTGGGTCCGTGGGATCCTCCTTGCCGTGTTCGTGGTGGGCATCCTGGCGTTTGGGGCAGGTTCGTTCCTAGCAGAACTGCATCCTCGGCCGGCCCCCTCCCACGCGGCGCCAGAGGCCTACGGTGGTTACGAGATGCCCTCCCCTTCTCCGTCTCCGGAGAGCCCGCGGTTCGATGCGTTGAGCGCCCTCGTGGTCCTCCTGTTCGGAGGGGCCGCCTGGCGCTATCTGCGGGACTACCGGACCGCGGGATTACCGGCCCACGCGGCCCTCGCGGCGGGCTTGGTGTTCCTCGGCGAGGCCCAGGTCTCCATGACGGTCTCTCCCACATGGGCCCTGAGCTGGTGGGCCTACCACGGGCTCGTCCTTGGAGGCTTCGCCTCCTGCCTGGTGGGGTTCGGAGGGGCCTACAACACCCGTGGGTCTCTCGGGGGACTGCTGGAGGTGCTGTTCGCGGGGGACCTCATCGACCGCATCGAGTCGGGCTACAGCGAGGCGGTGTTTGCCCTCGTAGCCGCCATGGAGGCCCGCGATCCCTACACGCACGGTCACTCCGCCCGGGTGGCCCAGCTCGCGGTGCTCATCGGGGAGGCCATGCACCTGCCTCCGGAGGTTCTCCGGTCCCTGGGGAGGGCGGGCCGGATCCACGACATCGGAAAGATCGCCATCCCCGACCACATCCTCCGCAAGCCGGGTCCGCTCACGGAAGAGGAGTACGTCCTCATCCGGCAGCACCCTCGGATCGGCCACGACATCGTGCGCCAGATCCCCTCCCTGAGGCGGGAGCTTCCCGCCATCTTGTACCACCACGAGTGGTACGATGGTCGCGGCTATCCCGAGGGCTTGGCCGGAGAGCGCATTCCCCTTTCGGCCCGGATCCTCGCGGTGGCAGACGTCTACGACGCCCTCACCTCCGAGCGCCCGTACCGGAGGGCGTGGACCCACGAGAGGGCGGTGGCCCACATCCGGAATATGGCCGGCTCTCAATTCGATCCCCGTTGCGTGGAGGCTTTCCTCCAGGTGGTGGATCGGTGGCGGGCGCGGCAGGCTGTGGGTCCGGACGCTCAGGACGCCTAGTTCGCCAGTTCCGTCCGGTTCTTCCCAAGGGCCTTGGCTCGGTAGAGGGCCTCGTCCGCGAGCCGCACCAGGACCTCGGGATCCGTGCCGTGATCCGGGCAGAGGGCCACGCCCACGCTGGCGGTGAGGGGCTCCCGGGTGGCTTCCTCGATCCGCCTCCGGAGTCCCTCGAGAACCCGGTGGGCTTGAGCCCCGGTCACGTCGAAGAGGATCACCGCGAACTCCTCCCCGCCGTACCGGGCAACTATGTCCCCAGCCCGCAGGCTTGCCCGCATGACCCGCGCCACCTCCCGGAGAAGGTCGTCGCCCGCGGGGTGCCCGAAGGTATCGTTGTAGGTTTTGAAGTTGTCGAGGTCCAGGAGGGCCAGGGCGAACCGATGCCCGGATCGGCCGGCCCGCGCGCACTCCTGGGCCATCACCGCCTCCAGGTAGCGGCGATTGTGGAGGCCCGTGAGGGGATCGGTCATGGCCATCTCCGCCAGGACCCGGTTGAGCCGGCCGAGCTCCTGGCGCAGGGCCCGGTTCCGCTCCCTCTGCCGGCGCATCCGATCCAGGGTGGCGCTCATGATCCCACCCGCGGCCGCCAGCATCAGGACCTGCATCACCTCCGCCGCCGGCCGGATCCCGGTCTGGCGCACGCCCTCCCAGGGCGGGGATCCCACCACCGCCGCGAGGTAGGCCACGCCCATGAGCCCCGTGAGGCCCAGGAGGGGCCAGAAGGATCCGTACCCTGCGGCGAAGGGAAGGGCGACGAACCAGCCCACCAGGAGGGTGGTCCGGGCCTCCGGGACCAGGGCGATGTACCGGGTGAGGAGGGCGATGGCGAACAGGAGGGGGACGTAGACGAAGTGCGGATCCCAGGTGCGGACCAAGCGGTCGTACCCCCGACGCACCACGAGGAGCAAAAACCCCTGGACCCCCGTGGTCCAGGCCGCGGTGGCCCAGAAGTCCCGCCAGGCGAAACGGGCCTGATCCGTGGCGCGGAACACCAGGAGGATCCCTAGCCCCAGGGCATACCCCAGGGCCCCCAGCAGGAGGCCCCGCGTGCGCTCCGCGCGCCGAAGCCCCCCGTGATCCGGTAGGGAATCCATTGGCCGCCTCAGCCCCATGGTCTCCCACCGGGTTGAAAGCAAATCCGGTGCCACATGGTATGATGATTCAGACGTCCTCTGCAGGCGGGGAGGGTGGCACGTGTTTTGCTCTGCTAACGGGTGGAGCAGGGGGAATGAGGGACGCTCCGGTGCAGCGGGAGAGCGGGCAGGTCGGGTTCACCGTGATCGAAACCCTCTTCGTGGTGGTGATCCTGGCCATCCTGCTGGGTCTTGCCTTTCCCGCCTACCAGCGGGTGGTGATGGAACGGCGGGTGCAGAACACCACCCGGGAGATCGCCGCGGACATTCGGGTGGCCCAGCAGGCCGCGGTGGCGAAGTCCGCGGAGGCCAAGTGCGTGGGCGTGGCGTTTGAGGAGAGCCGGGTGGGGGTGTACGTGGTCCCCCAAGAGGCCTCGTTCGATTGCACCGACCCCAGTGCTTCGGGCCTGCGGGCCTACGGGGTCCTCCTGAGTTCCCAGGAGTACCCCACGGGGGTGACCGTGGAGCACGGCCCGGACGATGCCCTGGCGTTCGTCCCATCCGGGACCGTGTACCCCACCTGCACCGGAGACAACTGCACGGCATTTCGGGTCACGGTGCGGGGCGGAGGGCATGTCCGGTACGTCTGCGTGAACGCCGCGGGGCTGGTGACGGTGCCGCCGCCGGGAGGGTCCTGTCCGTGAGGGGAAGGGGTTTGCAGGGGGTCGTGAAAGGCGGGGCCGGCCTCTCCATGCTGGAGGTGGTGGTAGCCCTCACGCTCGTGGCGGCGGTGGTGCTGGCGAGCGTGCAGCTCGTCACCCGGGCCGTGGCCCAGATCGGGTCGGCCCGCACCGAGCAGGCCGAGCATCCGGCGCGGGCGAAGACGGTGGCCCTGCAGTGGCTGCAGGGAGAACTCGATTACCTACGTTCCCGGGGCTACGGGTACCTCACGCAGAAGTACCTCGACCCGGGCGGGGACTGGGTTCGGTCCGGGGCGGCCGTCCGACGCACCATCACGCGCACCAATAAGGAACCCGGAGAGAGCGCGCTTCCTCCGGGCTTTGAGAAGGCGGAGGTGATCCTGGAGGTGGAGGGGTTGGAGGGATGCCCCAGCAACTGCGTGATCGCGGTGATGCGGGCCCGGGTGCGGCTCTACCGCCAGGAGGGGGATCCCGTGCCCTTTGTGGAAGGGGCGACGAGCGTGGTGCGGCGATGAGGATGTGGAAGGACGAGCGGGGCCTGACGCTGGTGGAACTCCTCCTCGCCGTGGTGATCCTAGCGGTGGCCCTGGGCGCCCTGTTTACGGCCAGCAGTGCCATGGCCCGGACCTGGGCCGTGGGCCAGCACCGGGTGGGGGTGCAGCAGGCCGGGCGGGCGTCTTTGGACTGGATGATCCGGCGGATCCGACTCGCTGGACAGGGCTACGAGCGGCAGTGGGCCGGTTGTCTTCCCTTTTACAAAGAAGCCACGCCCACGAAGTTCGCGTTCCTGGCAGACGTGGCCCCGGGAGGGGTGTGCGGCCCCTTCGAGCGGCTGGACTACACCCTCGAGGGGAACCGCCTCGTGGAGCGGATGACCGGCGGTGGCGGGACCGTGCTCCGGGCGCTTACCCCCGCGGAGGAAGTAGGGGAGGTCACGGTCACGGACCTCAACTTCTGCTACTACGACCTGAACGACCAGCTGGTCCCGGATCAGTCCCTCACGGTGACGGCCGGCCAGGAGACCTGCTCGGGATCGGTCCAGACGGGGAAACTCGCCGATATCTTCCGGGTGAAGGTGCGGGTGCGGGTGTGGAGCCCACGGTTGGGAGAGGAGCTGGTGGTGGCAAGCCAGGCCACCCGGAGGCTGGAGGTGCTGCCGTGAGGCGGAAGTGGGGGGTGGGAAGCAGCCGGATCGGGCCGGAGCGGGGGATGGCCCTGGTGGTGGCCCTCATCACCGTGATGGTCCTGTTGCTGTTCACCGCGGCCCTCGTCACCGCGGCCATCACGGAGACCTTCACCGCCCAGACCGCGGAGGACTCCGCCCGGGCGTTCCTGGTGGCGGATGCGGCCGCAGCCCGGGCCCTCGCGTCCTTGCGGCTGGACGCGAACTGGGCGGAGGCGGATCCCGGAGGCCGGGACGCGGTGGGCCGGTGCGAGGGCGGGGTGCTCTACGACCTGCTTGGGGGCGAGTGCATGCGGGACGTCCCCTATCCCAGGTACGGAGCCATTGCGGCAAGCGCCACGGCGCCCCCGGGCGGGGCGTCTGAGCCCGTGTGCGCGGCCAAGAGCGTGACAAGTTCGGCGGCGTCTCCGTCTCCCCTACCGGATGCACAGAGCTTCGGGCGGTACACGGTCACCGTTCTGGGGACCTCGGGTCCGAACGAGATCCGGCTCCGGGCGGTGGGGACGGTGGGCCGGGCGAGCCGGGGATTCGAGTTCACCGTGCACCGGGTGACGCCCGCGGACTTCGTCTCGTACTCCGCCCTCCGGGTGGACGCCACCCGCGTGGGGAACGGCACCTTCCGGATCCACGGGTCCGTCTACGTTCGCGGAGACTGGGAGTTCAAGGGGAACAGCCAGCAGCTGAACGACCGTCCCGTCTCCACGGGGGACTCGGAAGACCCTGTTTATGACAACCAGACCTTCGTGTGCGGCAACCTGATCCTCCAGGGCAACGCCCAGATCGGGACTCCCCAAAAACCCATGTTGGGGGTGCACATCGCGGGGGAGCGCATCGATCGGGGCGGGGCCATGGAGGTGTACAAGCTCCTCCAGGATAAAGTGGTGCCGGACATCCGCCTGGCAAACGTCTTCCGGGCCACCAGATGCATCCGGGGACTGGAGGACCCAACCCCGCAACCGCCCATCAACGAGGAGAACTGCACCCGGGAGTTTCCCGGCCTTTGGGACCGCTACACGAACCACCTCGACGCCTCAGGATCGGCCTCACGGCTCGTGGTACTGAAACCGCCGGGCGGGTCCGGGTCGTGGGTTGAGGATTCGACTCAGACCCAGAACCTGACCCTGGGTACCCAGGAGTGGCGCATCCCCAAGCGGGGCAAGGTCGATGCGTGCAAGAACCATTCGTCCGGCGCGTCCTTGGGAGACGTTTTGCGGCACTGCGCCGCGTACTACTACTACGACCGCAACGAGGCAAAGGGGACGCTCTACGTGGCGGCCGGGCAAGTCATTTACATCCCCGGCAGCCTGTCCGTGCTGCGGGACGTGGACTACCGGGTGGATGACGATCCCACGCAGGCCTGTAACCCCGCGGCAGGGGATTCCGATCCCTGTCGCCCGGACGACGGAGCTTTGCTGGTGGTCGCCTGCGAGTCCGGTACGGCCTGCAACCCCAACAGCGCTTCCCCGGCCTACGGCTTCGACGTCCGGGAGATGCTGCGCGCTCAGCGGCGGGCCAGCAGCGGCGTGTTCTATCCCCAAACCACCTTCCCCACCCGAGACCTGCTCACCGTGCTGGTCCACGGTCGCGTGCGGTTCGGCCTGAGCGGAAACCCCGCGAACCAGGAGATCAACCTCGTGGTGCTGAGCGGGTGCGAGGCGGGCCTGCCGCCGGAGCGGTGCGACCTCACCATGCAGAAGAACCTGCAGCTCTACGGGTCGGTGATCTCGCGGCTGCTGGTGTTCGAGCAGAACGTGGACCTCTACCAGGTTCCGGATCTGCGCCGCTACCTCCCCCTCACCCTGGACAACTTCCTGGCCGCCCCCGGAGGGTCCGCGGTGGTGGTCACCTCATGGCGGGAGATCGGGTTCTGAGGGGCTCAGGGTAAACCCGGTAGACGGCTGCTCGGCCTCGGCTGGAGGGATCGGAAATCGGAGCTGGGCCTTGCAGGAATTTTTTCGAAAAGCGTCGAACCCAAGCCCCCCAGTGGACGGAGCCCTCCACGCAGGGGCGGGGACGTAGCATGCGTCACGGCATATCAGGGAAACCATGGCACGCACTCCCGTAGGGCTCGACATCGGCGCCGCCGCCATCAAGGTGGTGGAGCTCGTCCGGGGCCGGGACGGCTACCGGATCGCACGCCTCGGCAGTACCCGCACCCCTCTGGGGGCGCTGCTGGAAGGGACGGCGGCAGACCCCGAGAAGCTCGGCGCGGCCATTCGGGCGACCCTTGAAGAGGCCGGCATCCGGCACCGCCGGGTGGTCACGGCCCTCGGAAGCCGGGCCGCGGTGGTGCGGGAGATCCAGGTCCCCGAGATGCCGGAGGAGGAGCTCCGCAACGCGGTCCGGTTCGAGGCAGAGCGCTACGTGCCCGTGGCCGGGGAAGACCTGCGGGTGGACTACCAGGTGGTGGGGGAGGTCCGGGAGGGAGTCCGCAAGCAGCTCAGCGTGCTCTTCGCGGCCGCCCGGGCCGAGGTGGTGGAGGGTTTCGTGCGGGCCCTGCAGGTGGCGGGGCTCGGGGCCGAGGTGCTGGAGGTCACCACCTTCGCCCTGGCCCGTGTCTTCCGGGAGGAGGCCAGGGAAGGACCGATCCTCGTGGCGGACATCGGCGCGGACACCACGGAGATCCTCATCGTCCAGGGGGATCGCCTCCACCTCTCCCGGACCCTCGTGACGGGCGGCAACACCCTCACCCGGGCGGTGGCCGCGGCCCTAGACCTCGAGCCCGGCGCCGCGGAGATCGTGAAGGAGGAGAAGGCGGTGGCCCCGGTGGGTTCCTTACCCGTGGAGGACCCCACCGCGGCCCGGGTGGCGGAGGCCATCTCCCCGGTCCTGGCAGACGTGGTGACGGAGATCCGCCGGTCCGCGGAGTTCTTCCTGACGCGGTCGGGCGGCCAGGAGATCCGGAAGGTGCTGCTGGTGGGCGGGACCGCCCGCATCCCGAATCTCCCGGCCTTCTTCGCGGACGAGTTAGGCCTCCCGGTGGAGGTGGGTGACGTCTTCCGGTACTACCCCGCCGAGCGGCCGGTGCAGGATGTGGGCCCGGCCTTCGCGGTGGCCACGGGGCTTGCCCTGAGGGGGTTGGAAGCTTGAGCATCCGCATCAACCTGCTGGCCCCGGAGCGGAGGCGGCGACGGATCACGCCCGTGACGGTGGGCCTCGGGGCCCTCGCGGCCCTGGTGATGGTCCTGGTGGTGGCTGCTGTGGTGATGCAGGTCCGGGTGGCCTCGAACCGCGCTCAGCTGGCGCGACTGCAGACGGAGGTGGAGCAGCTGCGGCCGGAGGCCCAGGAGGTAGAGCGGATGCGGCGGGTGGTGGAGGGGCTGCGCCGGCGGGAGGCCCTCGTCCGGCAGTTCTTCGCCTCCCAGATCCCGGCCGCGGAGGCCATCCTGGACCTCAGCCTCTCCATCCCGCAGGACTCCTGGATCACCCTGTTCGCGGTGCAGGGCGGCCGGGCGGTGCAGATCGAGGGGGTCACGGCCCGGGACAACGAGTCCATCGCCCTCTTCATGGTGAACCTGGAGCGCACCCCGCACTTCGAGAACGTGGACCTGCAGGTGAGCGAGCTCCAGCGTATCGGCACCCAGGACGTTCTGAGGTTCACCCTCACGGGCGCCCTCGCAGGGGGGCCGCAGCCCACGCCGGCGGGAGAGACGCAGTGACCCTGAGACCCCGCGAGCAGATCCTCCTCGTGGTGGCGGCGGCGTTGTTGGTCCTCGTGGGCTTCTACTACCTGGTGTATCTCCCCCGGGTGGCGGAGCTCCGACGGCTTGAGGGGGAGATCCAGCGGGCCACCGCGGAGCGGCAGCGCCTCGCGACCCTCGTCGCTTCCCGGCCCGAGGTAGAGCGGGAGTTCAACGAGGTGCGGGGGAGGCTCGCGGAGCTGGAGGCGAAGCTCCCACCGGCCCGGGAGATCCCAACGTTGCTGGTGCAGCTGGAACAGACCGTGCGGCAGTCCCGGGCCCAGATCACCCTGATCCGACCGGGCCCCCTCGCGGCTCCCACTCCCCCGCCGGGGCAGCGGCCCGGTGGCCAGCGCCCGCAGGAACCCCAGGCGCCCGCCTACCAGCAGTTCTCCGTGGAGCTGGGCGCTCGGGGAGACTACGAGGCCCTGGTGGACTTCCTGCAGCGGCTGCAGAACTTCCCGCGGCTGCTGGTGCTCTCGGAGGTGCGGATGAGCCCAGCTGGCCAGCCGCAGCCCGGGAGGGCGCCTGTCCTGCAACTCTCCGTGCGGGCCACCACCTATGTCCTGCCCGAGACGGAGGCAAGGCCGTGACCTCGCCCGGGAGAGGACAGCAGGGCCGTCTACTGCCCTATCTCGCGGCAGTCCTCGTGATCCTGTTGGGCTACGCGGCCTACACGAGGATCTCCGCCCGACCGAGACCGCAGGTCCTGCCCCCCCTCAGTCCACCGCCCGTAGCCGCTCCCGCGCCGGAAGGGACGCCTGCCGCGCAGCCCCCTCCGTCGCCAACTCCGACGCCGCTTCGGGTTGCCCTTCCCGCCCGGCCCGTGGGCCGCCCCAACCCGTTTAACCCGCTCATCGTCCCTCGGCCGCCTACTCCCACACCCCGCGCGGCTGTGCGGCCCGCTCCACCCCCGCTTCCTCCTGCCCCGCCGCCGTTCTTCCCGGGGGAGGAGCCGAGGCCGGGCCAGGTACCTCTTCCCGGGCCCACACCCACCCCGCGGCCCACGGTGCCCTTCCGGGCCACGGGTACCGTCATCCAGGGCGGTGTGCGGGTGGCGGTCCTGCAGGCCGGGCAGCGAACCTACTTCGCGCGGGTGGGCGACGTGATCGAAGGATTTCGAATCGTGGCGGTAGAACCGGAATTCGTGCGGGTCCAGCGCGGCACCTTCGAGCATGTGTTCCATCTGGGGGAGGTCGAGGCGCAATGAGACGACGCACATCCGCCCTCGCGCTCACGCTCACGCTGCTCCTGGGACTTGTGGGAACCATCGCTCCCGCCGCCCCGACCGCCCAGGTGACGGAGGTGTCCCTCCGGGGCACGGAGGGAAGCCTGGAACTTACGGTCCGGGCAAACGGGCCCGTGCAGTACCGGCTGGTGGACTGGGCAGGCAAACCCGCGGGACTCGTGGTGCTCGACCTGCAGGATGCCATCCTGGGAATTCCCGCCGGAGACCTCCCCCTGCGGCATCCGTCCATCACGAGGGCCCGGATCAGCCAGCACGATGCCACCACGGTTCGCCTGGCCATCGAGCTCCGGGAGCCCCGGGTGGTGCAGGTGCGGCCTGCGCAGGACCGGAGGGGGGTGATCGTGGCCTTCGGGGAGCCCGCGCGCCAGCCCATCCTGCACGCCATCCGGGACGTGCGGATCAGCCAGGCAAACGGCGCGGTGCGCGTGGAGGTGGTCTCGGACGGACCCTTCACCTTCCGGGAGGTTTCGTGGGCGGGCAAGCCCGCGACCCTGGTGGTGGTGGATCTCGTGGGCGTGCAGCTTCCCGGAGGTTCCCGGCGCATCCCGGGCTCGGGCTCGGTCCGGGAGGTGCGGCTGGGAGAGCAGGCGCCCGGCGTGGTACGGCTCGCGGTGGAGCTCCGGGAGCCACATTCGGTCCGGCTCGTGCGGGAGTCGGAGGGAAGGCGGCTCGCGGTGATTTTCTCCGGCGCCACCCTGGCCGGCCCTAACGGAAAGCCGCAGGCCCAGGCCCCTCGGCAGGCACAGGCGCCTGCCGCACCGGCCCCCCCTCCCGGTCCCACCCGGGAGTGCTTCGACGACCTCCAGCCCCGGCCTGCCCCGCGGGTCCCGAACGAGCGCCGGTTTACCCTCTCCTTCCTCAACGAGCGGCTCGCGGTGATCCTGACCGCTATCGCCCGCATCACCGGGGTGAACATCGTGGTGAGCCCGGAAGCCGGGGAGCGGCGGCTGACCATCCGGCTGCTCAACGTGACCCTGCGGGAGGCCCTGGACCTCGTCACGCGGCCGCTCGGGCTCGCCTACGTCCTCGTGGACCGGAACGTACTGGTGGTCCCCGCGGACCAGGTGCCGCCGGAGGCGGCGGTGGTGTGCCATTACCGGCTGCAGTACGCGCGGGCAGAGGACGTGGCGAGGGTGATCACCCCGCTTTTGTTCGGGGAGCGCTTAGCCCCTCCGGCTCCCACCATCGTGCAGGTGGGTCCCACCCCTCCTCCTACGCCCACTCCCGCCCCCACGCCGGTCGTCGTCCGCACGCAGGTGACGGTGGACCGGGCTACGAACTCCCTGCTCGTGGTGGCCTCCCGGTCGGATCAGGCCCGGGTGTGGGAGATCATCCGGCGGCTCGACATCCCGGAGGCCCGGCCCGCTCCCCCTCCGCCGAGCCCCCCACCTCCGCCCAGGGTCACCCGGGTCTACCGGCTGCAGTGGATCTTCGCGGACGAGCGGCCGCGGGCAGGCACGGAGGCGGAGCGGATCCTGGCCCCCGTGGGACCGCCGGATCCCGGTGCGGCGCTGGCGGCCCTGGTTCGCCAGCACGCGGGGCTGCGGGCGGAGGACGTCACCTTCGATTACCGGCAGAACGCCCTCGTGGTGACGGCCACGGAGGAGCAGCACCGGATGATCCAGGAGCTCCTGGCCCAGATCGACGTGCCGGGAGACCAGCTCCTCATCGAGGCCAGCGTGCTGGACATCAACCTGAGCGACCTCAAGGACCTGGGGGTGGAGTGGAGCAGTACCCTGACCTTACCCTTCGAGGAACTCCCCACCAACCCCGGCCAGATTCTCTTCAACCCCATCACCCGCGGCCCCCTCAGCTTCCAGGCCATCCTGCGGTTGCTCCTGGAACAGAACCGGGCCCGGGTCATGGCGACCCCCCGGGTCGTGACCCGGGACGGCCAGCCGGCCACGGTTCTGGTGGGCGACCGCATCGAGATCACCCTCCCCGGCACGGGCCCCCAGGGACAGGCCATCGCGGTCACCCGCACCATCGAGGTGGGGGTGCGGCTCAACATCACCCCGAAGATCAATCCCGAGGGCGACATCACCCTCCGGATCCTCACGGACGTGAGCTCGCTCGCCGCCCCTCCCACCCCGCAATTGGTGCACGTCCGCACCCGTCAGGCGGCCACCACCTTGCGGGTTCGGGAGGGGAGCCCCATCGTGCTCGCGGGACTGATCCAGAACGAGGAACGCCGGCGGGTGGTGAAGGTCCCGGTGCTGGGGGACATTCCGGTCATCGGGTCCCTCTTCCGGAGCGAGCGGACCGAGCAGATCAACACGGAGATCGTCTTCATCATCACGCCGCGTCGGCTGCCGAGGGTTCTGGCCCCGCCCACGCCTGCGCCCAGCCCCTCGCCCACGCCGGCGCCGTAGCGGGCGATGAGCGAGCCCAGCGCTGACTGAGGGAGTGGTGGACGATGCGGCTGACGCAGAAAACGGTGCGGGGTTTGAGCCTGCCGGTGGTGGCCCTGGTGGTGCTCGCGGCCTGCGAGCAGTCCCTGGGGCTCCGGCTGCTGGCGCCTGAGGACAACGCGGTCATCAGCTGCTCCTCGGTGGACGCGGGGGTGGTGCGGTTCAGCTGGACCCCGGTGGCGGCGGCCCGGAGCTACACCATCGTGGTGTACGACGCCTCGGGGCAGCAGTTCCTGACGCGGACGACCACGGACACGACCATCGAATTGCAGCTCCCCTGCGGGGCCAGCTACTCGTGGCAGGTGGCGGCGAACCCGGGTGGATCGAGCTACTGGACCCCGAGACGGCGGTTCACCCTGACGGGGGAGACCTTCAGCCTGATCACCCCGCGGGACGGAGATACGGTGAGCTGTACCACGCCGCCCCGGGTTAACGTGCGGTTCTCGTGGACCGTCGTGCGGGACGCGACCGAATACAACCTGGTCGTGTGGAACGGGCGGGGCGAGGTGGCAGCAACCGCTCGCGTCACCGGAACCAGCACAGAGATCCAGGTCTTCTGTGGGGACACTTACCGGTGGCAGGTGACCGCCGTCAAGAACTTCCCCAATCCGCCGGTCCAGAGCCCGGTGTGGACCTTCAGCGTCTCGGGCGCTCCCGGAGGAGGCGGGCCCCAGCTCATCTCCCCGCCGGACGGGGCGACGGTTCAGTGCAGCACTCCGACGAATGGGAGTGTGCTGCTCGACTGGACGGACGTCCAGAATGCTAGCAGCTACACGCTGGAGGTGTACCGGGTTTCGGATGGATCCCTGGTTGTGAGCCGGAACGTGACAGCAAGCCAATCTACGGAGACGATTCCGTGCCAGCCGAACGGAGCCATCACCTACCGGTGGCGGGTAGGGGCAAACGTCAATGGGAATACGGTGTTCAGCGGATTCTTCACCTTCACGATGGTGTCTGGCGTCAACGCTCCCCAGCTCATCTCCCCGCCGGATGGGGCGACCATCGAGTGCCAGGCGCCCGACAACGGCCGGGTGAACTTCGACTGGACGGACGTCCAGAATGCCACGAGTTACACCCTGGAGGTGTACCGGGCCTCGGACGGCTCCCTGTTCCTGAGCCGCACGGTGACCGCGAGCCAGACGACAGAGACGGTGGTGTGCCGGCCCGAGCTTGCGCTTCAGTACCGGTGGCGGGTGGGCGCCCACGTGAACTCCAACGTCTTCTGGAGCGGCTTCTCCACCTTCACCATGACCGTGGAGAAACCGTTCCTCGTGAGCCCGCCGAACGGCTCAACCGTGGCCCTCGGCGCGGCAGCCTGTGCGGCGAACGGGACGAGGTCTGTCCTCTTCACGTGGACCGTGGTGCTGAACGCGACCAGTTATCGGGTCGACGTCTACGACAAACCGACGGGCAACCTGGTGGGCAGCACGGTGGTGGCCGGGGCCACCAACACGTCCGCGCTGGTTACGTGGACGGATCCGAACCCGTGCCCGCGGACCTACCAGTGGCGCGTCACGGCCGTGAAGACGGCACCGAACCCGCCGGTCGCTAGCGACACGTGGGAGTTCACCGCGGTGCCATAGCGGGGAGGGGGCCGTGAAGAGAACACTCGGAGCCGTAGCCGCCCTGGTGCTCCTCGCGGCCCCCCTTTCCGCCCAGGAGTTCGCGCCCGTGCTCCTGTACCCCACCGAACAGTCCTTCCAACAGGCCATCGCTCCCCTCCGGCAGGCCGCCGAGGCCGAACCCCGGAACGCGGAGGCCCACTTCCGGCTGGGCTACGCGTACTACGTGGCCTGGCGGCTGTGGCGGGGCCGGCTCGTCCCGTACGGGGAGGGCTACGACCGGCTGGCGGAGGGGGAGTTCAGGGCCGCCATCGCCGCGGACCCCAGACACCTCGGCGCCCATCTCCTGCTCTACGAGCTGTACCAGTCCAGGGGGGACTGGGAGGCGGCGGGGCGGTTGCTCCCCAGGCTCCTGGAACTCACCCGGGACGTGGAGGTGCTGTCGCGCGGCGTCCGTCCAGCTCCCGGTCCTCCTCCGCAACCCCCGCCCGCCCCCTAGTTCGGCATGGCTTTGGTGGCCTTCGTCCTGGGTGCCATCTTCGGTTCCTTCACCAACGTCCTCATCCACCGCATCCCCCGGGGTGAGTCCGTGGTCTGGCCCCCCTCCCGCTGCCCGGCCTGTGGGCACCGGCTGAGCTGGTGGGAGAACGTGCCGCTTTTGAGCTTCGTGCTCCTGCGGGGGCGGTGCGCGGCGTGCTCGCGGCCCATCTCCTGGCGGTATCCGGCGGTGGAGCTCCTGGTGAGCCTGATCTTCACCTACGCGGCGTTCCGCCACGGGTTGAGCTGGGACGCTGTGAGCACCGCGGCCCTGGGGGTGCTGCTCGTGGCGGTGTTCTTCATCGACCTGGAGCACCGGATCGTCCCGGACCGGCTCACCCTCCCCGGGATGGTCCTGGGGCTTTTGCTCTCCCTCGCCCGAGGAGGGCTCCCGGGGGGAGTGGGCGCCCTGCTTTCGGGGATCGGCGCGGGCGGGGTGCTGCTGGCGGTGGCCCTCGTGAGTCCGGGGGGGATGGGGGGAGGGGACATCAAGCTCGCGGCCATGCTGGGGTGTTTTCTGGGCTGGCCGAACATCGTGGTGGGCATGTTCGCGGGGGTTCTTTTCGGGGGACTTGTGGCCCTGGTGCTCCTGCTCACCGGCCGCAAGGGCCGGAAGGACCTCATCCCCTTCGGCCCGGCCCTTGCTCTGGGAGGGTTCGTGGGGATGGAGTGGGGGACCCAGCTCCTCCACGCGTACCTGCGGGCCTTCGGGCTTTGAGGGAGCAGCGGTGCGGGCCACGGACCGCGCGCGGATCCTGGAGACCTGGCTGCGGCTCGTGCGGGAAGGATCGAGCCGGGTTCGGTCCGAACACGCCCTCCGTGGGTGGGGCCAGGCTCTGGTGGAGGCCACGGAGCAGTTCCTGTATGGCCGGGCCCCCGCCATTGAGGAGGCCGTCCTGGGTCTCGTGAAGGGGGCTCCCGTGGGCCCCGTGGCGGAGCCCCTGGAGCTCTTGCTGCTCTTCCGGCGGGCCGCCCTCAGGACCCTCGCAGGCCTTGCTCCACCGATCCGGGAAGCCCTCGACGAAGCCTTCGATCGGGCCGCGCTCGTGTTGGCCGCCTGGCACGACGGGAAGCACCCCCGCCCGGAGCCCGCCTCCGTTTCGACGGCGCGCGGGACGCCGGAGTTCGACCTCTCCGGTTTCCGCCTGATCCTGCCTCTGGAGGTCCAACGTTCCCTGCGATACGGCCGGCCCTTGAGCCTCATGCTGGTCGAGCTGGACGCCTACGACGACCTCGCCCGCCTCTACGGCCCGGAGGCGGCGGACCGGGCCGTGGAGGAGATCGCGGAGATGCTGGCCCGCATGCTCCGGTCCACGGACACCCGCTACCGGGTGGGCGGGGGCCGGATCGCGGTGTTGCTGCCCGAGACCGGGCCGGAAGAGGCCCTGGTGGCCGCGGAGCGGGTGCGGGAGCGGGCTGCATCCGCGGGTCCCTTCGAAGCAGGCCCGGATTCCCACGCGCTGTGCGTGACCATCGGGATCGCCTCCTGCCCCGAGCACGCGGCGGACGCGGAGACCTTGCTGCGACGGGCGGAGGAGGCCCTAGAAGACGCCCGTCGCATGGGCGGGAACCTCAGCCTCGTGTATCGGCCGTGACCTCTGCCACCATCGCGTTCAACCCGCCCCGTCTCTCTGGTACCATACGGACGGAACCTCGGAGGCAGGGGAGGGAGCAGGGTTGATCTCCACGAACGATCTCCGATACGGCGTGCACATCGTCCTGGAGGGTGAGCTCTACACGGTGCTGGAGGCCCAGCACGTGAAGCTCGGCCGGGGGTCCGCGTACGTGCGGGCCAAGATCCGAAACCTGCGGACCGGGGCCACCATCGAGCGGAAGTTCAACGCGGGAGAGCGGGTGCCGCTCGCGATCCTGGAGAGCCGGACCATGCAGTACCTGTACCGGGACGAGGCCAACTTCACCTTCATGGACACCGAGACCTACGAGCAGCTCTCCATCCCCGCCTCCGTGGTCGGGGAGGCCGCGCGGTTCCTGAAGGAGGGGATGGAGGTGGAAGTGGTCTTCCACGAGGGGGCTCCCATCGAGGTGGAGCTCCCCACGAGCGTGGAGCTCCTGGTGGTGGAGACCCCGCCCGGGGTGCGGGGCGACACCGCCCAGGGCGGGAGCAAGCCCGCAAAGCTGGAGACGGGGGCCACGGTCCAGGTGCCGCTGTTCGTGGAGGTGGGGGATCGGGTCCGGGTGGACACCCGGACCGGGCAGTACCTGGAGCGGGTGCGGTAGAGGGCCATGAGCAGCCGCCGCAAGGCCCGGGAAGCCGTCCTTCAGATCCTCTACCAGGCGGAGGTGGGCCGCCGGCCCCTGGAGCAGGTGATCGCGGACTACGTGGAGGGGCCCGTGACCAACGAGGGAACGCCGGGGTTCGGGTGGGACGAGGACGCCTGGCAGTTCATCGTGCGGACGGCGCGGGGAGCCTGGGAGCACCGCTCGGAGGCGGACGAGCTCATCGGCCGATACGCGGAGGACTGGTCCGTGGATCGCCTTGCCCGGGTGGACCTCGCCATCCTGCGTCTCGCCCTCTACGAGCTCCTCCACACGGACACGCCGCCCGCGGTGGTCATCAACGAGGCGGTGGAGCTGGCGCACAGGTACGGCACGGAGGATTCCAGCCGGTTCATCAACGGGATCCTGGGCCGGATCTACCGGGAGCGGATGGCGCTTCTGGGCAGTTCGGGCCGTGGGTGAACGGGTGCGCGCGCACGCCATCCTCCGGGGCCGGGTGCAGGGCGTGGGGTTCCGGTTCTTCGCGGTGGACTGGGCACAGCGGCTGGGGGTCTGCGGCTACGCCCGGAACCTTCCGGACGGCGGGCTCGAGATCGTGGCGGAGGGAGACCCGGAGGCCGTGACGCGCTTCCTGGAGGCCATGCGCCAGGGACCCCGGGCCGCGCGGGTGGAGGACTTCCGGGTGCGCTGGGAGGAGCCGCGGGGAGAGCATGGATTTTCCATCCGGTACTGAGGCGGTCCTCGAAGGGTTCGTCCGTACGTGGAGCCCCCGCATCGAGGAGGCCCTGGACCGCTGGCTCCCCGCGGAGGAGGATGAACCGGGCGTGCTCCACCGCGCGATCCGGCACAGTGTCTTCGGCGCGGGCAAGCGCTTTCGTCCCCTCGTGGTCCTCGCGAGCAGCGAGGCGTGCGGCCTCCCTCCGGAGCGGGCTTTGCGGGCCGCGTGCGCGGTGGAGGCCATCCACACGTACTCCCTCATCCACGACGACCTGCCCAGCATGGACAACGCGGACCTGCGGCGGGGAAAGCCCACCTGCCATGTGGCCTTCGGGGAGGCCATGGCCATCCTCGCGGGGGATGCCCTCCACGCCCTCGCCTTTTGCTGGCTCGCGCGGCTCGTGGAAGACGGGATCCCGGCGGACCGGGTGGCTTGGGCCACCCGGGAGGTGTCGGAGGCGATCGGCCCCACGGGCATGGTGGGCGGCCAGGTCCTGGACCTGCTGGCGGAGCAGGGACGGTTTCCCGCGGACCGGGTGGCCGAGATCCACCGCCGGAAGACGGGGGCCTTGATCCGGGCCTGTGCGCGCCTGGGCCCCATCCTGAGCGGCTCCTGGGGAGACCTGGATCCCCTCACCACGTACGGGGAACACCTGGGGCTCGCCTTCCAGATCGCGGACGACGTCCTGGACGCGGAGGAGGAATCCGCCCTCCCGAAAGCCACCTATCCACGGGTGTTCGGCCTGGAGGAGTCCCGGCGGTTGAGCCGCATGGAGATGGAGCAGGCCCTGCAGGCCCTGGAGCCCCTGGGGGAACGGGCGGAGGTCCTGAGGTGCCTCGCGCGGTTCGCGGTGGAGCGGGCATGGTGAACGCGGCCCGGAGGAAGGAGCGGCTGGACGCGCTGCTGGTCCGCCGGGGCCTCGCGCCCAGCCGGGAGCGGGCCCAGGCATACGTGCTGGCGGGCCGGGTGTTCGTGGATGGACGGCGCGTGGACAAGCCCGGGACCCCGGTGCCGGAGGAGGCGATCCTGGAGGTGCGGGGTCCGGATCACCCGTACGTGAGCCGGGGGGGGTTGAAGCTGGAGCGGGCCCTGCGGGATTTCCGCCTGGACGTACGGGGCGCGGTGGCCCTGGACCTCGGGGCCGGGACCGGGGGATTCACGGATTGCCTGCTGCAGCACGGGGCGAAGCGGGTGTACGCGGTGGATGTGGGTCATGGCCAGCTCCACCCCAGGCTGCGTGCGGATCCCCGGGTGGTGGTGCTGGAAAGGACCCATGCCAAGGACCTCTCCCAGGCCCTCATCCCGGAAGTGCTGGATTTCGCGTGCGCGGACGTCTCCTTCATCTCCCTCGCCCGAGCCCTGCCGCCCTTAATCCCCCTGTTGCGGGAGGGCGCGGCCGTGGTGGCCCTGGTGAAGCCGCAGTTCGAGGCGGGCCGGGGGGTGGCCAAAAGGGGGGTGGTGCAAGATCCTGAGGTGCACCGGGCCGTGATCCGGAAGGTGGTGGAGGAGCTGTCCAAGCACGGACTCGGCGCCCAAGCCGTGGTGCCGTCTCCCATTCGGGGAGATGCGGGAAACGCGGAGTTCCTCGTGCTGTTCCGGAAGGGGGCGAGTCCTTCCCTGCCGGAAGAGGAGATCGAGGCAGCCGTGGAGGAGGCCCAGAGGATTCCGTGAAGGTCATCGGGTTTTTCATAAACCCGGAGAAGCTCGAGGAGCTCCCGGAGGCCGCTGGTTTCCTGCGGGAGGCCATGGAGGCGGCGCGGACACGGGGCGTGGTCGTGCGGGTGAACGGGGAGAGCGCCCGGCTTCTGGGCGCGGAGGAGCTGGGGGAGGAGGAGGAGGGGATCATCAAAACCGCGGACGCCCTGGTGGCCGCGGGTGGGGACGGCACCATCCTCCGGGCCGCCCGCTTGAGCGCGCCCCGGGGGGTGCCGATCCTCAGCGTGAACCTGGGCGGGTTCGGGTTTCTGGCGGAGCTGCAACCCGAGGAGCTTCCGGCAGCCGTGCCCCGGCTGCTGGAGCGCTCGTACGCGGTGGAGGAGCGCATGATGCTCGCCTCCTGCGTGCGGCGTGAGGGCCACGCGGTGCACCGGGCCCTGGCCCTCAACGACGTGGTGATCACCAAGGGCGGGTACGCGCGCCTCATGCCCATCCGCGCCTTTGTGAACCACGAGCACTTGGCCACCTACCTCGCGGATGGCCTCATCGTGGCTACGCCCACGGGGTCCACCGCGTACTCCCTCTCCGCGGGCGGCCCCATCCTCAGCCCCACGGTTCGGGCCCTGGTGGTAACCCCCATCTGCCCCCACACCCTCAACGCCCGCCCCGTGGTGCTGGACGCCTCGGACGTGGCCACCCTGGAGGTGGCGGAGGACGTGGAGGACGTCTGGCTGACCGTGGACGGGCAGGTCGGGATCCCCCTCCGGCCGGGAGATCGGGTGGAGGTTCGGGAAGCCGAGGAGCGGGCGCGGCTGGTGCGGCTGCGGCCGCCCTCGTTCTACGATCTCCTCCGGAGGAAGTTCGGTTGGGGAGGGCGGTAGTGCTCCGGGAGCTCCACGCACGCAACTTCGCCCTCCTGGAGGACGTGCGGGTGGAGTTCGGCCCCGGCCTCAACGTCCTCACGGGCGAGACGGGCGCGGGCAAATCCATCCTGCTGGACGCCCTGGGGGCGTGTCTCGGGCACCGGGTGAGTTCGGATGTGGTTCGCACCGGGGCGGCGGAGGCCCGGGTGGAGGTGGTCTTCGAACTCTCCCGGGCCCCGGAGGCCCGGGCGGCCCTGGACGCAGTAGGGATCCCCCTGGAGGACGAGTTCCTCGTCCTGGTGCGGGAGATCGGAGGCCGGGGCCGGGCGTACGCGAACGGAACCCCGGTCACCGTGGGAACCCTGCGGGAGATCGGGAGTCTTCTCGTGGAGATCCACGGGCAGCACGAGGGGCAACGGCTGCTGGAACCCCGGACGCACCTGGAGCTGGTGGACGCCTCGGGGGACGAGACGGTGCGAAGGCTGAGGGAAGAGGTGGGAGAGGCCTTTGGGCGCTGGTCCGGGCTCCGGGCGCGCCTGGCAGAGCTGGATCGCACGGAGCGGGAGCGGGCACAGCGCCTGGACCTCCTCCACTGGCAGGTGCGGGAGATCGAGGCGGTCCGGCCCCGGCCCGGGGAGCTGGAGGAGCTCCAGTCGATCCGGACGCGGCTGGTGAACGCGGGCCGCCTCGCGGAGGCCGCGGGCGGCGCGTACGAGGCCCTGTACGGGGAGGGGGGCGCGGTCCGGTTCGTGGGCCGGGCCGCGGCGCTTTTGCGTCAGGCCTCCTCATGGGATCCGCAGCTCCGTCCCCTCGTGGAAGCGCTGGAGGCGGTGCAGGTCCAGCTGGACGAGGTGGGTCTGGAGTTGCGGCGATACGCGGAGGAGGTGCAGGCGGATCCCCGCCGGCTGGAAGAGGTGGAAGCGCGCCTCCAGACCCTGCGCGCCCTCCAGCGCAAGTACGGGGACACGGTGGAGGAGATCCTCGCGTACCGGGACCGGGCCCTGCGGGAGATCGCGGAGCTGGAGAACCTCGAGCTGCATCGCGCGGAGGTGGAGGAGGCCCTGCAGGCTGCGGAGGAGGCCCTGGGGCGGGCCGCCTCTGCTCTGAGTGCGGCGCGCCGCAGGGCGGCCCGGAGTCTCGAGCGATCCGTGGAGGAGCACCTCCGGGCGCTGGGGATGCCCGAAGCCCGCTTCCTGGTGGCCTTCGAGGTCCGGGAGGATCCCGAAGGGGTGCCGGTGCTCCTTCCGGACCACGGGGAACCGCGGCGGCTTCAGCTCACCCCGCGGGGCGCGGATCGCGTGGAGTTCCTCTTCTCCGCCAACCCCGGAGAACCTCCCCGGCCGCTGCACCGGGTGGCCTCCGGCGGGGAACTCTCCCGCCTCATGCTGGCGCTGCGCAGCGCCCTCGCGGAGGCTCGCCCCACGCCCGTGATGGTCTTCGATGAGGTGGACGCGGGGGTCGGCGGACACGCCGCCCACGTGGTGGGCGCGAAACTTGCCGCCCTCGCCCGGTGGGCTCAGGTCCTGTGCGTCACCCACCTCGCCCAGATCGCGGCGCAGGCGGACGTCCACCACGTCATCCGCAAGGTCACCGCCGGCGGCCGCACCCGCACGGAGGTCCACCGGGTGGAGGGCGATGCGCGGGTGGAGGAGATCGCGCGGATGCTGGCGGGAGATCCGCCTACGGAGATGAGCCGGCGGCACGCGCGGGAGCTGCTCCTGCGTCACCGGATCGCTCCTTCCCGGTAGCTGCGCCGTCGCTTGTCCGGGGGAAGGGCCGCGGATAGAATCCACAGGGGTAGGAGGTCCTGCTTTGACCAAGTACATCTTCATCACGGGCGGCGTGGTTTCCGGCCTGGGGAAGGGGATCACCGCCGCGTCCCTGGGGCGGTTGCTGGTGGCACGCGGTCAGCGGGTCACCATGCTGAAGTTCGATCCGTACGTGAACGTGGATGCGGGCACCATGAACCCTCACCAGCACGGGGAGGTCTTCGTTACGGAGGATGGGGCGGAGACGGACATGGACCTGGGCCACTACGAGCGGTTCCTGGACGCGAATCTCGGCCGGGACAACAACACCACCACGGGCCGCATCTACGGGGCCGTGATCCAGCGGGAACGCCGGGGGGAGTACCTGGGGGCCACGGTGCAGATCATCCCGCACGTCACCAACGAGATCAAGGACGAGATCCGGCGGGTGGCGGAGCAGAGCGGCGCGGACGTGGTCATCGTGGAGGTGGGCGGGACGGTGGGCGACATCGAGAGCCTGCCGTTCCTGGAGGCCATCCGGCAGTTCCGCCGGCAGGTGGGGGAGCAGAACTGTCTGTACGTGCACGTCTCCCTGGTTCCGCACCTCCCGGGGTCCGGGGAGCTCAAGACCAAGCCCACCCAGCACTCCGTGCGGGAGCTGCGCAGCATCGGGATCCAGCCGGACATCATCGTCTGCCGCACCCCGCTGCCCCTCACGCCCGCGGTGCGGGAGAAGATCGCGCTGTTCTGCGACGTGGAGCCGGAGGCGGTGATCGAAGCGCGGGACGCGGAGACCATCTACGAAGTCCCCCTCATCCTGGAACAGGAAGGGCTGGGTCGGCTCGTGACGCGGGCCCTCGGGCTCCCGGACACGGAGCCGGACCTGGAGGAGTGGCGGGAGATGGTCCACCGCCTCAAGCACCCCCGCCACCGGGTGCGGATCGCCCTGGTGGGCAAGTACATGGGGGTGGAGGACTCCTACGTGAGCATCGTGGAGGCCTTGCGGCATGGCGGCATCGCGAACAACGTCCACGTGGAGATCGTGAAGGTGGACGCGGAGGATCTCGAGGTCCTCCCTCAGGAGGAGGTGGAGGAACGCCTCCGGAGTTTCGATGGCATCCTGGTGTGCCCGGGGTTCGGGAGCCGGGGCGTGGAGGGAAAGGTCCGGGCCATCCGCTATGCGCGGGAGAGGAAGGTCCCGTTCTTCGGCGTGTGTTACGGGATGCAGTGGGCGGTGGTGGAGTTCGCCCGAAACGTGTGCGGCCTGGAAGGCGCGAACACCACGGAGGTGGATCCCAACAGCCCGTATCCCGTGATCGACCTTTTGCCCGAGCAGAAGGCGGTGCGGGAGAAGGGCGGAACCATGCGGCTCGGCAGCTACCCCTGTCACCTAGTTCCGGAAACCCTGGCGCACCGGGCCTACGGGGAACTGGTGGTGTGGGAGCGACACCGCCACCGCTATGAGGTCAACAACGAACTCCTGCCCCGGCTGGTGGAGCGGGGGTTGCGGGTGAGCGGCGTCTACCCCGAAAAGAACCTGGTGGAGATCGTGGAGCTGGAGGACCATCCGTGGTTTCTGGGGACCCAGTTCCACGCGGAGTACAAATCCCGACCCACCCGCCCGCACCCTCTGTATCGGGCCTTTGTGGCCGCGGCCCTGGCGTATGCGGAACGCCGCCGGGAGGCGCTCCCCGCGGACGTGCACGGCCTAACCCCCAGCCGTTAGGAGGTCAGAGTGGCGGACCGGCCGGAGGAAGTCCTCTCGTTCCGCTATCCCTTCGAGGGGAGGCTGGTGCGGGTCCGGGTGGAAGAGGTGCGGCTTCCAAGCGGACGGATCGCCACCCGGGAGATCGTGGAGCACCGGGGCGCGGTGGCCATGGTCCCGGTGACGGAGCAGAACGAGGTGCTGCTCGTGCGGCAGTACCGCCGGGCCCTGGATCAATGGACCCTGGAGATCCCCGCGGGCACCCTGGAGCCCGGGGAGACCGTGGAGGAGTGCCTGAACCGGGAACTCGCGGAGGAGCTGGGCGTGGAGGCGGGCCGGGCGGCGTTCCTCCTCACGTTCTTCCCCTCTCCGGGGTTCCTCACGGAGCAGGTCCACCTCTACCTCTGCACGGATCTCCGGCCTCGGCCTCGACCTCCGGGAGACGAGGAAATGCTGCATGCGGTGCGGGTGCCCCTCGCGGAGGCCCTGCGCATGATCGGCCGGGAGATCCGGGACGCGAAGAGCATCCTGGGGATCCTGCTGGCGGCCAAGCAACGGGGTGTCGGCCATGGGGGATGAGGGGCTGGATGGGCTGCTCGGGCCCGTGGACGCCTTTCTGGATCATCTGCGGCTGGAGGTGGGGTGCAGCCCGCACACCTGCGCCGCCTACCGGACGGATCTCGTGGACTTCGCCCGGTTCGTGCGGGCGCGGGGCGTGACGGATCTCCGGGCCGTCTCGCGGGCGGAGGTCACCCTCTACCTGTTCTCCCTCCGGCACCGGCGCATGTCCCCGGCCACCGTGGCGCGGCGGCTTTCGGCCCTTCGGACCCTCTACCGGTTCCTGGTCCAGGAGGGTGAGGCGAACACGGATCCCACGGAGGATGTCCGTGGGCCCAGACGCCGCCGCCCGCTCCCGAAGGTCCTCTCCCGGGAAGAGGTGGCGCGCCTGCTGACGCAGCCCTCCGCCCGGAGCCCGGAAGGACTCCGGGATCGCGCCATCCTCGAGCTGCTCTACGCCAGCGGACTGCGGGTCGCGGAACTCGTGGGGCTGGAGGTGGGAGACGTGGACCTGGAGGCGGAGCTCGTGCGGGTCACGGGCAAAGGCCGCCGCCCGCGGGTGGTGCCCGTGGGAAGCTACGCGGTGCGGGCCCTGGAGGCCTACCTGAACCTGGGACGGCCCGCGCTGCTGCGGGGGCGGCAGACCCGGGCGCTGTTCGTAAACCGGGCGGGAAGGCCGCTGAGCCGGCAGGGGGTGTGGGGGATGCTGCGCCGGTACGCGCGCCTCGCGGGGATCGCTTCCCCCGTCAGCCCTCATGTGCTCCGTCATTCCTTCGCCACGCACCTGCTGGAGGGCGGGGCGGACCTGCGGGCGGTTCAGGAGCTCCTGGGCCACGCCAGCATCGCCACCACCCAGATCTATACCCACGTCACCCGGGAGCACCTCCGTCAGGCCTTCGACCGCGCCCATCCCCGGGACCGGATGTCGCGGCCATGAGCGGAACCTGGGAATCCGTGCAGGAGGCGGCCTCGGCCATCCGGGCCCGGGTGCCGTTCCGTCCCCAGATCGGCATCGTGCTGGGGACGGGGCTTGGGGCCCTCGTGGATCACGTGGAACGGACGGGCACGGTGCCCTATGCGGAGATCCCCCACTTCCCCCGGCCCACCGTGGAGGGACACGCGGGGGAGCTCGTGCTGGGCCGCCTGGAGGGGAAGCCCGTGGCGATCCTGCGGGGCCGGGCCCACCTCTACGAGGGCTACTCCCCGCAGGAGGTAGCCTTTCCGGTGCGGGTGCTGCACGCCCTGGGCTGTCGTCTGCTCGTGGTGACGAACGCCGCGGGCGGGCTCAACCGGGAGTGGCGGGCGGGGGACCTGATGGTGATCTCCGACCACATCAACCTGCAGGCGACCAACCCCCTCCTCGGGCCCAACGACGAGCGCCTGGGCCCCCGGTTCCCGGACATGTCCCGGGCCTACGACCCGGAACTGGTGGCGCTCGCGGAGCGGTGCGCCCTGGAGGAGCGGATCCCGCTGCGCAGGGGGGTGTACGTGGCGGTCCTGGGCCCTTCTTATGAGACCCCGGCGGAGCTCCGGATGCTGCGGCTGCTGGGCGCGGATGCCGTGGGGATGTCCACGGTCCCTGAGGTGATCGCGGCCCGCCACCTGGGGATGCGGGTGCTGGGGATCAGCGCCATCACGGACATGGCCACGGGAGAAGTGGTGCAGCCCGTGACCCACGAGGAGGTGCTGCGGGTGGCGAGGGAGCTGGAGCCACGGTTCGTGCGGCTGGTGCGCCGGATCGTACGGGAGCTGGATCTGTAGAGGACCGTGCGGCGGACGTGGGGCTGGATGCGAGGGGCGGAGCCGGCCGCGGCCCTGCCGGAAAGATTCCGGCGGCGGGAGGAGGGTCCGGTGGGGTCCTGGGGTTCCGGAGGGAGGATCGCGTGAGGCCGTACGACCTGATCCGCAAGAAGCGGGACGGCAAGGAGCTCACCGCGGAGGAGCTGGAGTTCCTGGTGGGCGGGTTCGTGCGGGGCGAGGTGGCCGACTACCAGGTGAGCGCCTGGCTCATGGCGGTGTACTTCCGCGGGATGACGGACCGGGAGACCGCGGACCTCACCCTGGCCATGGCCCGCTCGGGCCGGATGCTGGACCTCGGCGGCGTTCCCGGTCCGAAGGTGGACAAGCACAGCAGCGGCGGGGTGGGGGACAAGACCTCCCTGGTGGTGGTGCCGCTCGTGGCTTCGTGCGGGGTGAAGGTCCCCAAGATGTCGGGCCGCGGTCTGGGCCATACGGGCGGGACCCTGGACAAGCTGGAGTCCATCCCGGGCCTGCGCACGGAGATCTCCGTGGACCGGTTCGTGGAGCAGGTGCGGCGGGTGGGTTGCGCCATCGTGGCGCAGTCCGAGGAGCTCGTGCCCGCGGACAAGAAGCTGTACGCGCTGCGGGACGTGACCGCCACCGTGGACAGCGTGCCCCTCATCGCCAGCAGCATCATGAGCAAGAAGCTCGCGGGCGGGGCGGACGCCATCGTGCTGGACGTGAAGACCGGGAGCGGCGCCTTCATGAAGCGGGTGGAGGACGCCCTGGATCTGGCCCGGCTCATGGTGGAGATCGGGCGGCAACTGCGGCGGCGAACCGTGGCGGTGGTGAGCGACATGGACCAGCCCCTGGGGCGCGCGGTGGGGAATTCCGTGGAGGTGGAGGAGGCCATCGGAGCCCTGCGGGGAGAGGGCCCCGAGGACCTGGTGGAGCTCTGTCTGGCCCTGGGCGCTCAGATGCTCCTCCTGGCCGGGCAGGCCCGGACGGAGGAGGAGGGGAAGGAGCTGCTGCGGGCGCGCCTCCGGGACGGGGCGGGGCTCCGGAAACTGGCGGAGATGATCGAGGCGCAGGAGGGAGATCCCGCGGTGGTGGACGATCCCCGCCGGCTTCCCCGGGCGCCGCGGGTCGTGGAGGTCCTGGCGCCTGAAAGCGGGTACGTGCAGGCCATGGACGCAGAAGCGGTGGGCCGGGCCGCGATGATCCTGGGGGCAGGCCGGGTGCGCAAGGACGACCGCATCGACCACGGGGTGGGCCTATGGGTGGAGGCGAAGGTGGGAGCCCGGGTGGAGGCGGGCCAGCCCCTCGCCCGGCTCCTGTGCCGGAGCGAGGAAACCGGGATGGAGGCCGCCCGACACGTCCGGACGGCCTACCGGATCGGGCCGGAAGCGCCCCGCTTCCGGCCTCTGGTGCACGCCGTGGTGGCGTGAGACGGATTTCGATCCCCGGCAACGCCCTGGTGGTTCTGGTGGGTCCCGCGGGGAGCGGCAAGAGCACCTTCGCGCGGAAGTGGTTTTCCCCCACGCAGATCGTGAGCAGCGACGGGTGTCGGGCCATGATCAGCGACGACGAATCGAACCTGGCGGTGAGCGGTCGGGCCTTCCAGCTCTTCTACGAAATCATCCGCCACCGCCTCGCCCTGGGGCGGCTCACCGTGGCGGACAGCACCGCCCTCTCCCCCCGGGTCCGGCGGGAGCTGCGGAGTCTGGCCCGCCAGGCAGGGGTTCCCGTGGTGGCCCTCGTATTCCTTACCTCTCGGGAGACGTGTCTTGTCCGGGACGGATCCCGGGAGCGCCGGGTGGGTCCGGAAGTGATCGAGCGTCACCACCGGATGCTGCGGACGGCCCTGGAGCAGATCCCCCGGGAGGGCTACGACGCCTGGTACGCGCTGGACGAGCGCGGGCAGGAGGAGGTCGTGGTGGAGATCGCTGCCCCCTGGAGGCCGCGTGCGGAAAGCCAACCCGATCAAAAGGAGGTGAGGGAGATGACGATCGGCCGCGTGGGGGTGGTGGGGTGTGGCCTCATGGGGTCCGGCATCGTGGAGGTGTGTGCCCGGTCCGGGTACCGGGTGGTGGTGCGGGAGGTGAGCGAGGACCTCTTGCGACGGGGCCTGCGGCGGGTCGAGCAGTCCATGGCTCGGGCCGTGGAGCGGCAGAAGATCACCCCGGAGGAGCGGGACGCGGCCTGGACCCGGATCCAGGGAACCACGCGGCTGGAGGACCTGGGGGAATGCGATCTCGTGATCGAGGCCATCACGGAGAACATGGACCTCAAGAAGGAGCTGTGGCGCGCCCTGGACGGGATCTGTCCCCCGCACACCATCTTCGCCAGCAACACGAGTTCGCTCTCCATCACGGAGATGGCCTCCGTGACCAAACGTCCGGACCGGTTCTGTGGCCTGCACTTCTTCAACCCGGTGCCCGTGATGCGGCTGGTGGAGCTCGTGCGCGGGCAGCTCACCAGCGAGCAAACCGTCCAGATCTGCCGGTCCTTCGCGGAGTCCCTGGGCAAGACCGTGGTGGTGGCGAAGGACTACCCCGGGTTCATCGTGAACTCCCTCTCCCTCCCGTACCTGCTTGAGGCGGTGCGGGCCCTGGAGCGGGGGCTTGCCTCAAAGGAAGACATCGACACCGCGGTGCGGTTGGGCCTCAACCACCCCATGGGGCCGTTCGAGTTCCTGGACCTGGTGGGGATCGACACCACCTACTACATCGCGGAGGCCATGTTCGCGGAACTGAAGGACCCCAAGTACGCCCCGCCCGTGCTGCTCAAGCAGATGGCCCTCGCGGGCCTGCACGGACGCAAGACGGGGAAGGGGTTCTACGAGTACGGCGGATAGTTCCCGGCCGCCACGCCATGCGGCCAGGGTCAGGGGGGTCCTGCGGCGGAGTCCAGAAGTGCCACCTCCTCGGTGGTGAGGGACCAGCCGAGCGCTCCCGCGTTCTCCTCGGCCTGGCGGGCGTTCTTCGCGCCCGGGATCGGCACCGCCCCGCGCAGCACGAGCCAGTTGAGGGCCACCTGCGCGGGGGTCTTGCCACGGGTCCGGGCGACTTCTCCCAGGGCGCGCAGGAGGGCCGACCACCGACGCAGCTGCCGGGCGAAGCGGGCCCGCCGGAAGCCCGGGGGGAGGTTACCGGGGCCGTACTTTCCTGTGAGCAGGCCCATCCCCAGGGGGCTGTAGGCGAGGAGGACGGCCTGCAGCGCGCGGCAGGTTTCCAGGAGGCCGTTGCGCTCGGGACCGCGGTCGGTGAGGCTGTAGGACACCTGGACGGAGGCCAGGCGCACGCTCCTGCGGGCGAGGCGGTCCGCGGCCCGGCGCACCTGGTCCGTGCTGAAGTTGGAGACGCCCACGTGCTCGCACAGGCCTTCTTCGACAGCGTCCGCGAGCGCCTCGGCCCAGAACTCCACGGGGCGGGGCGGGAAGGGCCAGTGCACCTGGTAGAGGAACACCTTCGGGATCCCGAGGCGTTGCAGGCTCCGGCGCAGGGCCCGCAGGAGGCTTGCCCGGGTGAGGCGCCAGGGGAACGGCATGAACTTGGTGGCCACCAGCACCGGCGCCCGCGTTTCCCGCAGGAGCTTCCCCAGCAGGCGCTCCGCGTACCCACCTCCGTACACCTCCGCGGTGTCCACCAGCCGCACTCCGCCACGGATCGAGGCGAGGAAAGCCCCCCGCAGGTCCGGCTCGCCGTATCCGCGGCCGAAGCCCCAGACCCACCGGTCGCCCCACTGCCAGGTCCCAAGGCCGAGGGCGGGAAATTCCGCCGTTCCGATGCGGACGGTCTGGGCCTGCACGGAACCATTGTACGTTCAGGGCCCCTTCCGGCAGGAGATGCCGAGGGAGATCCGGCCCGCGGTTTCCGGGTTCAGGACCCGGGCTCGAGGGAGTTCCCCGTTCGCGTCCAGCAGGAAGGCCAGGATGTCCCAGTACTCCTGCGGTCGCAGCAGGTCCTCAGGGGGCATCTGTCGGGCGACCCACCGGTACAGGTCCAGGGCAGTGGCGAAGCGGCGGCAGTACTGCCGGGACGGCCCGATGAGGGCTGGCACCCGATCTCCTCCCTCACCCCGGCGGCCGTGGCAGGAGGCGCAGTAGAAGGCGTACAGCCTTTCTCCCCGCTCGATCTGGTCCTGGACGCCGCGGGGGAGGGCAGCGCTCAGCCCCACCTTGACCGCGGCGCCCAGGATCAACGCCCCGGCAAGGGCGTTACCCCACCTGCACCGGATGCGCCACGGGCCGGTTCCATCCGTACCCAAGTTTGTTCCACTTCGGCATTTCCAGCGGCTGGGCATTCCCCTTCTCGTCGGTCGCGCGAGTCAGGATGCCGTACAGCCCGGGTGACGCGTCCCACTCGAACTCGAACCGAACCCACTCGATCTCGCTCCGTTGCCGAGAACTCAGGCGTGCACGCTGCCACCTGACCCTCGTCCGATCCGCGGGGTCCACCTTCTTCCAGTCGTCCAGCGTGCTCAGGCGGACGATGGCATAGTCCACGCTGCGGATTTTCCCAAACGGAGACCAGGCGAATCCCCAGATGCGGTTCGGGCCCGGCCGCAAGCGGTGAGGGACTGGGTCGTCCGGCTCCACCCACTTCAACGCCAAAGCACTCCGAATGGTCGTGAAGGTGACCGGCACCCCCCGGGCGGGCGGCTGCGGCGGAAAATCGGGCCCCTCGAAGATGTACTTCTCCGTGTTCCACTCCACCCAGATGGGTTTTGTGTCCACGTAGATCGTCCCGATCCACTTGACCATCGAGGCGCAGGTCCAGCGGGGGACCACGGCCCGGAGGGGCCAGCCGTGATCCCAGGGGAGCCATGTTCCGTTCATGCCGTACGCGAGGATGGTCCCTGGGAACATCGCCTCCTCGATGGAGATCGGCCGGTTGTATTTCTTGGCACTCAGGTCGATGAGGTTAACGGCTACGGCCTCCCGTTTGACGCCCGCCCGCTCCAGAATCTCCCGAAGCGGAACCCCGTCCCAGTTGGCCTGGCTGTTGCTCCCCCACCGCCACTGCAACCCCTCCGCGGGCCGCCCCATGACGTCGCGGAAGAAGGAGCGGCCGTTGCCAGAACACTCCGTGTACGCGTTCTGGTTGACGGAGGGTAGGCGAAGGATGTCGTCGAAACTGAGCTCCAGCCGGCGCGTCACCCCCGGCCCCTCCACCACCAGCTTCCACTTCGTGTGGTCCACGATGACGCCCGCGTGGTGGGTTCGGACGTAGTACAGGGAGGTGGGGACGTTGATGTCCCCGTACTTCAGGTTCTCATAGCGCAGGGCGTAGTTCAGAGGATCCAGTCGCCAGTGACGGCTGAGGTCCTTCACGTAGGGTTTTTCCTCAGTGCGGGGCTCCGGGAAGTGGCTCGGCAGCGGGCCGAGGCGCCGTTCGGGCCCTGCAGGGGCCGCCTCGGCCACCACGCGGAACTGCCGGCACTCGCCCATGGCCGCCAGGACCGCGGCGGCACCCCCCAGGGCCAGCAGCCGGAGGAAGTCCCGGCGGCCCATGTAGTCCCGGGCGGTCCTCCACAGGACCTCCACCTGCTCGTGGGTCAGGGGAGGCTCGGAGGCCTCCAGTTCCCTCGCATGCAGGAGAACCTCGTCGACGGGGGTTCTCGTCCTTCGGCTCGCGGACTTCTCGTGCATCCCCATCCCCTCCCTTCACGGCTTTTGCAGTCTGGAAGGTGCAAGGGTCCACAGGAGGGCGGCGACCACGAACAGCAAGAGCCCCGGCCCAGGCCAGGTGTAGATCGTCGCGCCCAGGATCTTCTTGGTGCCGAACACCGGCAGCAAGAGGTCGCGGACGTCCATGTAGTACGAGGCCATGGGATCCCGCGTGTAGGCCATGTGGGCGAGCCTCAACTGGGTGAGGCCGATGGCCCCTGCAGGTAGCCCCCAGAGCAGGAGGAGGACCACCCAGCGTTGCCAGCTCCGGCCCTGGACCACCCACAGGAGGGTAAGGACCACGGCCGCGGCCACGGCCATGGGGAACAGCCGCAGCTCGACGAACGCCTCGGACCGGATGGGGCGGATGCCGAACATGTGTCCGAACCGGTTGAAGGACTGGAGGTGGCCGGCAATGCCGGTGCCGCTGATCCGCAGATCGATGAACGGCTCCCGGAACATCCCAAGGCCCCGAACATCCGCCCGCATCTCCCAGATCGGGAGGAAGTACCCCGCGATGACGAGGACGCTGACCGCCGCCCCGACGACCCCCCGGGGTCGAACCCGATCCATCGCTTCTCTAACTTCCGCCCGGTTCGGGTAGGAGATCAACGAGTTCTGCCAGCAAAGGGGCTGCGGTTACGTTGAAATTTCCCGCAAGCGGGCCTCCAGGAGGGGGGCAAGGCGGATCGCCAAACGGTCGAGGTGGTAGTGAATCTGCCGGGGGGAGAGCTCCAGCTCCTCCGCGATGGCCTCGATGGTGTACCCTGCCAGGAGCAACCTGGCGATGTAATACTCGGCCCACAGGAGGGGGAGCCGGGTCTTCCGTTTCCTCCGTACAGGCCGGTCCCGGAGCTCGGCCAGAGAGGGTCCCTCCTCCCCAGGGCGGATCTCCTCCACGCTGGCCTCCAGCGCCTTCCGGAGCAGGTGCCCGACCCTCTCAGGCCCCAGAGGATGCAGAAAGTTCAGACGACCATGTGCGGAACACACCATCTCGCCCAGGCGGGGGGAGGCGCTCATCCGCAGGATCCACCGGACCTCATCCGGCCGCAGCAGGGCGGAGGAGAGGACGGTTTGTCGCGCCTCGCTTCCAAGGCGGAGTTGCTGTTCCCGGATCTCTCTCAGCCGCCGGAGGGCCTCCTCCAGCTGTCCCACCTCCTCCCGGGCCGTCACCTCGTGGGAGAGGAAGAGGGAGACTTGACCGGCGAAATAGGAAAGCCAAAGGAGTTCCTCCTGGCCGTAAGGTCTGCCATCCTCGTGGGGGCCCACCAGGAGTTCTCCCACCGCGCGCTCCCCAGCGTGAACCGGATGTCGGAGAACACCCCGCTCCTCCTCTGGAGGGGGGTGTTCTTCCCCGCCCTCTCCTATGTGCCGGGGAAGGCCCAGGGCAGGACCGCCTGGGAGATCCAGGCGGACCCACCGGGCGCGGAGGACGCTTCTGGCGCCGCTTAAGATCTTCTGCACGGCGGCCATGCGGTCGTCCCTAGAGAGCTCGCTGGTCAAGGAGCGGAGGTGTAACCGGAGAGGGGCCAGGGTGGGGAAGAACAGATGGTCCCACAGGGCGCGGAGATCGTCCGCGAGGAGGTGCGTGAGAACCACCAAGCCAAGGACGGCGATGGCCCCCAGGATCAGGGGATCGAAACGGAGGCGCCGGGCAAAGTCGGTGGTGAAGACGAGGATGGCCCCGTAGGCCAGGACGAGGGACGCCGTGGTGGCAAGGTGCAAGCACATATCCCTGGCCGCCGCCTTCCCGCCCAGGAACAGGCCCGTGCGGCCCACCGCGATCCCGGAGCACATGACCCCGAAAATGAGCAGGCTCTCCCCAGCCAGGATGGGAACCTGCGGGGGGAGGCCAGGGGGGAGCGGAGGGGACAGGATTGCCCCGCCCAGACCGAAGGCCCGAGGCGAGCGCCATCGCCGGCCGTACGACGTCGTTCCGGGAAAACAGCCACATGATCGAGGCGGCTGCGCCGGCGGCGGCTCCGTACACGGCCACGGGGAGGCGCAGCTCCGCGGGATGCAGGGCGGTGGAGGTGAACGTCCACCTACCCCACAGCCAGATGCCCGCGAGGGCCATCGCCCCAGCATCCAAGGCGAGCAGGGGAAGCCGATCTCGCCGGTGCCGGAAATTGCCTGAGGCCTCCGCGGTCGTGTGTACCCAGAGGGCGAAGAAGGGGACGATGAACCACCCGAGGAATCTGCGCCAGAGAAAGCCCGCGTGCACCGCCGGCACGTGCAGGCACAGCACCGCGTGCAGAAAATAGAAGGCCAAGGAAAAGAAGCTGGCTGCCGCCCACTTGGCCGTCTGCTGGTTTCGTCCCGCGGTCCACAGATACGCCCCCAGCCACAAGGCCGCGGCGAACCCCACCGCGGAGACAAAGGGGATCGGATGGCCCATCTCCCCACCCCGGAGGCCCTCGGGCAGGGTCTCCTGTCCGATACATAAGAGACCTCCAGAACCCCGTCAACTTACGGGTGCAGAGGCAGCGTCTGCCTGGATCAGGCGTACGGTCAGGCCCACCAGGTGGCGGAGGGCGGGACGGGAGGTGAGGTGCTCCACTTTCTCCTGGAAGGTGGGAAGCCAGGTCAGGAGGTGGTCCCGGAGGAAGGACGCCCGGGCCTCCGCGCACACCCGGGCCTCCTCCGGCTGTCCGGCAAGGAGCGCGCGCGCCTCCAGTAGGCACAGGAGGGCCAGGAACTCCAGCTCCGCGGCGAGATGGTCTGGCCGCTCGCCCCGGGCCTCGAACCCGAACGCCCGGTAGAATCCCGCCACATCCGCCAGCAGCTGCAGGTTGGGGCCGCCGGACGCTCCGGCAGAAGTCCCGGTGGAGGCCTCGTACGGTGGAGCTTCAGCCCGCACGAACAGCCGCAGGTACTCGGTCCGGTACCCTTCCGGGTCCTGCTCCGCGTCCGCCCGTAAGGCCCGCAGGTGCGTCGCGGGCTCCTCCATCTCCAGCCCTTCCACCGCCTCCTGCAGGCGGGAGAGGGCCTCTGCGGGGATCTCGCCGTCGGAGAAGGGCGAGAACAGCCGCGCCAGGGCCCCATACGCCAAGGCCCTGAGGAGGAGACGGTCCGGAAGCGGGGTCATGGCGCGAGCCGCAGCCGGTTCAGGAGGGTAATGGACTTCCGGGCTCCCCGGTCGCCCGTGGCTCCCTGCCACACGGCGAACGCCACCGCGTAGGTGCCGCCCGGTGCCAGGGTGAGCTCCCGGGCGTCTGTGGCGCGCAGGGGTTTGCTCAGCACCACCCGCCACCGTCCGTCCCTCCACACGCCCCGACCGGTGGCGTTCTGCGTGGGGAGCTGCTCCAGCGTCCCCGCGCCCTGCGCCACCAGTTTCTCCACCGGACTCCGCTTGCCTGGCTGGGAGAGCGGGTTGCCTGCGTACCAGCCGGGCAACCACCTGCGGGCTTCGGCGGGATAGCCTTCCGGCAGCTTCGGACGGTCGACGCCCACAAGCGGCGGGTAGAAGTCGAAGGCCACGTTGGGGAACGCCGCTTCCAGGTCCTGGAACCCTTGGTCCAGGTCCAGCTGCCAGTCCGCCCGCCAGTGCAGGACGGTCACGGGCATCTTCGGGGTCCCCATCATCCACTCCGTGGAACCGGCCTCCCCCGGCAACAGCATCACCGCGCACCCGTCCTTGAACTCCCGGGTCTTGACGGTGCGCCGATCAGGCCGCGGATCCCGCCACTCCACCAGGAACGCGATCCGCTCCCCGTCGTGCAGGGACCGCGCCTGCACGGAGGGCACCGAGGGACGCATCTTGAAAGGGTGAACCATGGCCTGGCCAAGGAGGCCGATCTCCACGGTGCGCGCACGCCGCCAGACCTCCGCCTCGGGATCCACGGGGACGGGGGAGGGGATCCGTACGGAGAGCAGAGCCGCTTGCTGGGCGGGCTGGGCCTGCACGGGCTCGGAGAGGGCGATGGTACCGAGACCCACAAGCCCCATCAGGACTTCCCGTCGGGTCAGTTTCCGCTCCCCCATGGTCCACCTCACGTCACGTTGTACCGATAGGCCCTGTGCTGCGGGTCGTAGGCTGGTCGCACCATGGTGGGCTCCCGGAGCGGCACCCGCACCACCTCCTCGCCGCGCTCGTCGTAGCCGTAGACCTGGCCCCGGGCCACGCGGAACCGGTGCACGATGCGGTCCGTGCTCACCGCGAGCAGCAGCACCCCCCGCAGCTCCTCGTCCTTGCCCTCCATGGCCCGGCGGTACGCGGCGATGGCACCCTCCACCCCGGGCCCGAACAGCATCTGGAGGAACCGCAGGTTTCCCACGTGCACGGGCGGGATGTAGTAGACGTTGGCCTCCAGGCCCAGCTGCGGCAGCAGGGGCAGGGCCACCTTGCGCACGTGCACGAGGAAGTCCACGGGGTTGTCAGGCCGGGCGCGGTCGGGGGTGCTGATGAATCCAAAGGTGCGGATCTTCCCGATGCAGTTGCGCATGCACCGGGGCTGGATCCCCCGCTCCACCGCGGGGAAGCACAGCACGCACTTCTCCGAGACCCGGGTGGTGTGGTTGTAGAACACCTTCTTGAAGGGGCAGTTCTTCACGCACTCCCGGTAGCCCCGGCACCGCTGCTGATCCAGCAGCACGATGCCGTCCTCCGGCCGCTTGTAGATGGCGGTGCGGGGGCAGCTCGCGAGGCACGCGGGGTACGTGCAGTGGTTGCAGATGCGGGGGAGGTAGAAGAACCACGCGTCGTGCGGAAGGCGGAGGTAGAAGCGCTCCTCGGTCACGGGGACGTTGGTCTCGTCCTCCCCCCGGTTGGGGTAGGCGTAGTCCAGGTCCTCGGGCAGATACCCGAGGGCCCGCTCCCCGGTCGGTGCAGCTTCGAAGATGGTCTTTCCCCGGTACACCCCGTCCTCCCACGCCTGAGGACCCAGCATCTCCAGGACCCGCACGTCCCACGCGAGGGGGTAGGAGCCCCAGGGTTTGGTCTCCACGTTGTTCCAGAACATGTACTCCTGGCCTTTGCCGGAGGTCCAGGTGGTCTTGCAGGCCATGGTGCAGGTCTGGCAGGCGATGCACTTGTTGGTGTCGAACACCGCGGCCGCCTGCCGCCGGGGCCTGTGGCCCTCGAAGGGGTAGTCCATCTCACGGTTGATCTGCCAGTTGTACACCTTCGGCATGGCCTACCTCCGCTTCACGGTGATGAACTGGCCCGCGAGGTACCGGCGCAGAGCTTCGGACTCGAAGCGGGGCCGAAAGCCCTGTGCGGCCGGAGTCCACAGGCCCTTCCCGTCCTCCCCGCCCGGTTCCGCCCGGCGGATCCGCACGTAGCTCTCCTTCGGCGCGCCCACGGTGCAGTGGACGTCGAGCGCGAACCCGGTGCCCAGCAGCTGGCCGATGGGGTCCTTGCGGACCAGGCTATCGGTCTGCAGGGTGGGCCGCAGCCAGGCACGCGTGACGGACTGGTGGCTCCCGTACCGGTAGGCGGCCTGGTAGTTGGTCCTCGGGTTCTTGGCGAGCCCGTCGGGCCGCTTCTCGTGCCCCTCCACGCTGCCGTGGGTGGCGATGTAGAAGTGGAACCAGGCCCGGGCCGTCCCCGGCTGGATGCTGGGGTGGTAGCGGGCCCGCACGAGCCACCGGAAGATCCGCCGCTCCTCCGGCTTGCGCTCGTGGCCCACGAAGGGACGATCCTGAGGGTCCGCCTCACACCACGCGTAGTCGCCGTCCGCGATCCCCAGTCGCTTCGCGTCCTCGGGGTTGAGGTCGATGTAGCCTTCGCTGACCCACGGCTTGCGACGGTCGTGCCGGTAGAAGTCCCCGAAGGGTCCCCAGAACACCACGTCGAGGTCTGTGCTGGCGCCCGTGGAGTGGCAGGCGTGCCGGTACTTGGGCGTGATGAGGATGTGGGTGTAGCCCAGTTTGCGCAGGGGGTGGCGGCTGCGGGCCACCTCCTCGGGGCTGCGCACCACGTTGCGGACCTGCCGGACCTCCGTGCGCAGGTCGTCCGGCCGCAGGCCGTAGGCCTCCGGGGGCGCGGGCCGCAGGGCGGGGTGGGGGTTGGCCACGATCACGTTGGGTTCGTGGTGGGTGCCGTCCACCGGCTCCCGGTGGACCGGTAGGTTCTCCCCGTACTCGATGAACTCGTCCTCCTCCCGGTAGAACTCCAGCCGGCCGGTCTTCGTGTACCAGGGCTTGCTCTCCTGGGTCTGTTCCCAGCCCACCACCTTGGGGCTCGTGCGGGTCAGCAGGTACAGGGGGGTCCCGTTCCGGCAGCTCTCGAGGAGTTGCTGGAAGGTGTACCCGCGGGTGGTGTTGCCGGCCCGGAAAGCGCGGTCGATGTACACCTCAGGTTTGCCCTCCAGCACGAAGTGCCAGTAGTCGCGGAACCGGCGCTCTCCGGTGAGTTCCGCCAGCTTCGCCGCGACCCCGGCCCAGCACTCCAGGTCGTCCCGGGTGTCGAAGATGCGCGGCAGCGGCGAGGGCGGCCACGCCTGCAGGAAGGGGTTCGTGACGGACCCGTACACGTCCGGGAGCTTCCGTTCAGCCCAGCTGTCCACCGCGAACACCACGTCCGCGTACTCGCAGGTGGCGGTCCAGAACCAGTCCGCCACCACCAGCATCTCGATCTTCGGGAGGGTGTTCACGATGACGTTGTGGGCCCACTTGGCGTTCCCGAGGATGGAGTTCGAGAGGGCCCACATGGCCGACTTGGTGGGGGTGGGCATGTGGGTCTTGCCGGTGAACTGCTTGCGGCCCACCCGCAGGGGCCGGTCGTCGTAGTTGAAGTAGTGGGCCGATTCACCCTTCACGTAGGCGCGGGTGCGGGCGGGCCGGCTGGGGTCAAGCTCTGGGTGGAAGGGGTCCTCGTTGATGTACTGGACGATGCCGGGCAGCAGGGCGAGCCGGTAGTTCCCCGCGTAGCTCCCCACCGTACCGCCGAAGTGGCCGATGTTGTTCGTGAGGGCGGCCACCAGGATGATGGCCCGGTCCTTCAGGTCGTTGTTGAAGAAGTGGTTGGGGCCCATCCCCGTCACGAACAGGGTCTTGGTCTTGTTCTGCGCGATCTCCCGGGCCAGGTTCAGGACCGCCTCCGCCGGGGCCCCCGTGACGCGGCTGGTGTTCTCCGGCGTCCAGGTGTCCAGGAGGTACTGCTTGAGGAGGTCGAACACGGGCCGGACCTTCACCCGGCCTCCGTCCCGGAGGGTGACCTCGAACTCGCCCTCCAGGGCCGGGTCCAGCCCCGTGGCCGCGAAGTGGCGGCCCACCTGGTCCCGGGTCACCACCCTGGGGGCGTTGGTCTTCCGGTCCCACACCACGAAGTCGTCCCACTGCTCCCGGAGGGCTTGGGGGATCAGCTGGGCGTCCTGCTCGGCCGGGGGCGGGACGGGTTCCCCGGGTTTCAGCACCCGGGTGGCGTTGTGCAGGGGGGCCGGCCGGTAGTCCGGGAACACGTCGCGGGCCCGCAGCTCCTTCAGGGTGTCCATGCGGACCAACAGAGGCAGGTCCGTGAACTGCTGGACGAAGGCCTCGTCGTACAACCGTTCCCGGATCAGCACGTGCGCGATCCCCAACGCCAGCGCCGCGTCCGTGCCCGGCCGGATGATGATCACCTCGTCCGCCTTGGAGCTACTGGACTGGTACTCCGGCGCGATGGTGACCACTTTGGCGCCGTGCAGTTTGGCCTCCGTGAGCCAGTGCCCGTCCGGCATCTTCGTGGCGATCCAGTTCTTGCCCCACAGGGTGATCAATCGCGCGTTCTCCGCGGTGTACAGGTCGAAGTCCAACGTCTGCTGGCCGGTGACCATGGGGTGGCCCGGAGGCAGGTCCGTGTGCCAGGAGTAGCTGTCCCAGTGCCGGCCCCCTTTGGCCTCCTCGGGCCCCACCCCGCGCACGTGGGCGTCCAGCAGGGCCATCATGTTGGCCATCCGGTAGAGGCCCCCGACCCGGAAGGGCGCGATGAAGGGCATGCCGCCGCGGAACTTGAGGGTGCGGGTACCGGCTCCCTCCATGGCCTCCACCATGTCGGGGTCGTAGCCCTGGCGGAGGAGCCGCTGCTTGCCCAGCTCTCCCGAGTACGTCTGGGCGATGTTCAGGAGCGTCTTCGCCACGTACGTGAACGCCTCGTCCCAGCGCACGCGCACGAACTCCTCCTTCCCGCGGCCCTCGAAGTACCGGGCGGGCGGCCGGCCCGTCTCGGGGTCGCGCGGGAACCCCGCGTCCACCCACTCCTTGAATCCTTTGCGGATCATGGGGCCCTTGACCCGGCGGTCGGAGTAGAAGCGGCGGACGTACGCGAGGCCGCTGATGCAGATGCGCGGGTCCCACCGGGCCGAGGCCTGGTTGCCGTACAGGTCCGTGGCCTTTCCGTAGCCGAAGCTGGGGTCCGCGTACACCACGACCCCGTTCTTCACGCTGGCGCGCAGCAGGCAGCCGTGGGTGTCGTTGGGCGCGCACAGGTAGTGGAAGGTGAAGTCAGGGGTGTACAGCTCCCGGTACACCCTTTCCCAGTCCCGGTTCGGGTAGCGCTGCAGGGGGTTGAGACCCGGTTCGAGGGGCTGCAGGATCGAAAAGCTCAGGAGCTGCTCCGGGAGATCCGACCTCAGGAGGGCGGCGGCAGCGGCGGGAAGGCTTGCGAGGAACTCCCGGCGGGTGATGCGGAAGCCTTGGTCCACGGCGGCCACCTCCTCGGATGCCTGCGCGGATCAGGCAAAAGTCGGATTCAACAGATCCGGATTCTCCTCAATTGCCCCAAAAAGAGCTTGGGACAGCACATTCACACCCCGGCGAACGTGCTGTCCCGGATGGTTCTGATCCTGTGGACTCTTTCAGTCCACACCTACGGATAGCCCCCAAAGATCCCCGGATCCATCGGTTCCCGATCCGATGGGACATCGGGTGTGAGCCTGAATTTCAGAGGAACCCTCGACCTACGAGGAAGGCGGTGGCCCTCAGTCCCGTTCGGGCCCCCAGGTACAGACCCAGGGCGTAGATCCACCCGTCCACCCGCAGGGTGGCCACCGCGCTCCAGAAGCCCGAGACGTTGCAGCCGATGGCCACCCACACGGCCACGCCCATCACGAGGCCCCCCAGGAACCCCACGGCGGCATCTCTGGCCCGCCAGGGGCGGAAGCCCACGAACTCGCCCGCGGCCAGGGCCCCCGTGAGCGCGCCCAGGATCAGGCCCGCGTCCAGGTGGAACCCCGGGTCGAGGGCCGGGATCCGCATCCCCCAGTACCGCGCCCACGGGAGCTCCCGCACCCCCGCCTCCGCGGTCCCCACCACCCACAGCACGAACCGGGCCAGGGGCAGCTGCACCCCCAGGGCGGAGTGGTACGCGAACTGGATCACGAACAGGAGCGCAAAGACCAGCCCGCCCGCCCACGCGGGCCAGGGATGCCGGAGGGCGCGGTCGAGAAACGTCCCCGGACGGGGGGAGGAGAGCGCGCTCTCGTGCGGACGGAGGCGTAGCAGCAGGATTCCCAGGATGGCCATGTTGAGGAGGGTGGCGGGGCCGAGGCCGATGAGATCCGGGAGGTAGATCCGCCACCCCCATTCCAGGAGCCGCTCCGTGTAGGGCCAGGCGTACGCGGCACCGAGACCGTTCCCTACGAGGATTCCCAAAAAGGCCGCAAGGCTCTTGGGCTGTCCCGTGCCGAGGCGGTACAGGGTTCCCGTCATGCACCCGCCCGCAAAGGGCATGGCTAGGCCGAACAGAAAGGCGCCCACGAGGGTGTGCCATCCGAAGGGGATGCGGGGCGCGCGGTTTAACCCCAGTTCCATCACCAGGGCGGATCCCACGGAGGCCGCTGCCAGCCCCAGGAGGATCCCCCGCAGCAGTTCCCGGTTCCCGTACAGGGCGGAGGCGAAGCACAGCCGCGTGCGCTGCAGCACGAAGCCGTAGCCCAGTCCCAGCAGGAGGAGTATGGCGGCGGCCCGCAGGCCTTGAGCCCAGGCCAGCCCCGCGGTGGCCGCGCTCAGGGCCACCACCGCCGCCGCAGCCGCCGTCGGACTCACCTCCTCACTCCTCCACCACGAACTCCCCGTACATGGTGACGTCGTGCCCCGGTACCGTGCACACGTACCGGTACCGGCCCGGCCGGTCCGCTACGAACCGGATCTCCTCCCGCTCCCCGGGTCCCAGGACCCGGGTCTTCGCGCCGGGGAAGGCGGGCTCCAGATACGGGGCTCGCTCCCGCGGGCCCACCACCCACAGATCGTGCTGGAGGCGATCCCGGTTCTCCAGCACGAGCCGCACCGGCCGTCCCGTCCGGACCCGGAGGGTGGGGCCGGGGACGCGGCCGCCGAACCGCATCCCCACATCCGCGGTGACCACGAGGAGCTGTTCTCCGCCTGCCGACCGGCCCCCGGTCCGGCAGCCTACGAAGAAGGCCGCGAGGAGGAGGACCGTGAGGACGTTCCGGATCAGCCGTACGCGGCCCGCAGGATCCCGTACTCCCAACGCTTCCGGTCCTCCACGTGCTTGGGACTGGCGGGCGCGGTTCGGCTGCGGGCTCCGACGGGCCGTCCCTCCCGGTCCCAGGCGGCCTCCACCAGGAGGGCCTCCCTGCGGGAGACGTAGGGCCAGCATTGGTTGAAGACGGGATCCGGTTCCCCCCGATCCCGCCCCAGGGCCCGGGCGATGGCGTAGGCGGCGTTGCGGCCCTGCAGGAAGGCGGTGAAGGCGGACTTGGTGAAGGGGGAAGCCGCCACGTCCCCGAACGCGTAGACGTTCTCCTGCGCCCGCGTGCGGAAGGTGGCGGGGTCGATGGGGATGAAGGGAGTCCCCAGCCCTGCCTCCTCCACGAACAGGGGCGCCCGCTGGGGCGGGATCACGCTGGCGAGGTCGAACCGCTGCCGCTCGCCCCGGTCGGAGATGAGGGTGCGGGTGGAGGGGTCCAGCTCCACCACCTTGAAGGAGGGCTTGTAGACGATGCCCTTCTCGGAGAGGATCCGGCGCCACAGATCCGCGAGGGCAGGCGGTTGGGGCCGGTCGCTGGCATCCAGCACCACCACCTCCGCGCGCACCCCCTTGTTCCTCCAGTACTCCTGGACCAGGCACGCGATCTCGTACGGACCCGGAGGGCACTTGTAGGGGGGAGGAGGAACCGCGATGACGAAGGTCCCGCCCCGGAACGCCTCCACCGCATGCCGCAGCTCCAGGGTCCCCGCCCAGGTCCATGCGTGCGGGCTCAGCCTGCGGTTCTCCAGGAGGTTGCGGATCTCGTCCTCCGCGGGAACCAGTCCCGTGGCCACCGCGAGCACCGTGTACTCCACGAAGCCCCGCGGCGTGATCACCCGGTTGTCCCGCAGGCGCAGCCCCGTGACGGGAGTCCGGAGGACCTTGATCCCGTCCCGCTCAAGCCCCTCGAAGTTCACCGTGACCCTCTTGGGATCCTCCAGGCCCACGATGTAGTCCACGTGGGAGGGACCCGAGACGTAGGTGGGGTTGCGCTCCAGCACCACCACCTCCACCTCAGGGGCCAGCTTGCGCAGGGTCCGGGCGCACATGGCGCCGCTGATGCCCGCGCCGACGATCACCACCCGGCGGCCGGGGCGGGGCAGGAGCGGCCGGCTGGGTTCCTGGGCTGTGGCCCAGCCCAGGAGTCCCTTCCCGAAGCCCCCGGTGGCCGCGGCCAGGGTGGCCCCGCCCAACACCTTGAGGACCTGCCTTCGCGTGAGCCGATCCATCGCTTCACCCCTTAGGTGCACGTGGCGATGTAATTCAGGACTTCCGGCGTGGCGATCACCTGATAGGAGAAGACGAGATCCTCCCCCTCCGCCACCAGGTACCGGTCCTCGTAGTCCGCGAGGTACAGCTCCACCATCCCACGGCCGGAGGAGGTCAGCAGGCAGGTATTCGGTCCGCACCGGCTCTGCAGGGAAGCCCGCCCGTCCCGCACCTCCAGGTAGTCCCGGGTCCTCAGCAAGCCCACGACGCCCTTCCCGGACCGCACCTCCACCCGGAGGAGGGTGCCGGGCACGAGCTGGTAAACCGGGAGCAGCAGGCGTCCGCCCCGCACCTGGACCGTGCCCTGGTTGCGCACGAGGTTCTGACCTCTGCGCAGGCGGGCCATGGCCTCCTCGATGGTGCCCGGCTCGTACCGGAGGGAGGTCTCTCCGGGGAGGAGATGGCGGATGCGCAGGTGGAACTCGCTGCCGGAGTCGCTGGCGAGCGGGTAGCGGAGCTCCTTCACGTGGGTGAACACCTTGGCGGTGCGGGGGATCTGCCCGGCGCGGAACTGCGCGAGCTCCTCGGAGTTCCCATTGTGCTCGTAGATCACCACCTCCACGAGGCCCACGGTGCGCACCTCCACCACCGTGCGCTCTCCCGGCCGTACCACCCGCTTCAGCACGGCGTCGTCCCGGAGGACCAGGGCCGGGGCTTCCGGGCTCCGTCCCTCTTCTTGGGCAAGGAGCATCTGGAGTGCGAGGAACCCGTTCAGCAAAAGTGCCAGGAGAATCGCGGGCCACCGCGCCACGGCCATCCACCCCCTCAGCGCATCCGGCGGATCCGGAACCGGTAAATCCCGTCCCGTCCGGCGAGCGGTTCGACCTCGTGCCCCCCCTGCCGGGCCCAGTTCCGGAGGTCGGCCTCGGCCTGGGGATCCGTCGCAAGCACTTCCAGCACCTGCCCGATCCGAAGGCCACGGAGGGCCTCCTGGGCCTTCAGGAGGGGCAGCGGGCACAGCAGGCCCCGGCAGTCCAGCACCGCGTCCGCGGGCGCTTCCGTCTCCAGGGGAACCGGGTTGTCCGCACGCATGGGGTAACCCTCCAGGAAGGTTTCGGGATTCCCGGGGAAGCGGGGGTAAGGCTACGCGGGTAGCCTCAGCCCCCGCACAGGACAGATACACTGGCGGGGCGCGAAGAAGACGGTAACCTGCCGCTCGATCACGGCTTTAAGTTTACCGGGTGCCTCAGGCCGCGGCAAGGCGGGAGTACAATGGAGGTGCATGGCACCTGCGGACGTGGTCATCATCGGCGGCGGGTGCATCGGCGCCAGCGTTGCCTTCCACCTGGCACGGGGCGCGAAGCACACAGTGCTTCTCCTCGAACGGGACCGGGTGGGCACGGGTCCCACCGGGCGCACCGTGGGGATCATCCGGCTGCACTACTCCCACGAGCCCCTCATCCGGCTTGCCCTGCGCAGCCTTGATGCGTTCGCTCGCTTCGAGGCCCTCACGGGCCGCAGCGCGGACTTCACCCGCACGGGCTTCCTGCTGCTGGTGCCGGAGGCGGAGTGGGAAGGGTTAGTGGCCAACGTGGCGCTCCAGCGCCGCCTGGGGGTTCAGGTGGAGATCCTCACGGCCGAAGAGGTGGTGCGGCTGGACCCCCGGCTGAACCCGGAGGGGATCGCGGGTGGGGCGTACGAGCCGGAGAGTGGGTTCGCGGACGGGTACGCCACCGCCACGGCGTTCGCCGCCGCGGCCCGGGAGCACGGCGCACAGATCGAGGAGGGAGTTCGGGCGGAGGCCATCGAGGTGCGAGGCGGGAGGGTCGCCCGCGTGCGCACCACGCGGGGGTCGTGGACACGCGGACGGTTCTCGTGGCCGCGGGCGCGTGGAGCACGGCGCTCCTGCGGCCCCTCGGCGTGGATCTTCCCATCGTGGCGGCCCGGGAGCAGGTGGTGCACCTCGCGCCGCCGGAGGCCTTTGGATCCCTGGGATTCGTGGTGGAGGACCTCGCCCTGGGCTTTTACGCGCGGCCGGAGACGGGGGGTACGGCCCTCGTGGGCGTGCTGGAGGAAGAGCCGGAGGAGATCGTGGACCCGGACGGTTTTACCACAAGCGTGGACCTAGACTTCGTGGAGCGGGTGGCGCGCCTGTGGAGCGCGCGATTCCCGGGGGCCCAGGAGGCGCAGTTCCGCGGTGGGTACGCCAGCCTCTACGACGTCACCCCGGACTGGCAGCCCATCTTGGGTCCCGTGGAGGGGATTGAAGGGCTTTACCTGGCCGCGGGTTTCAGCGGGCACGGGTTCAAGCTGAGCCCGGCCCTGGGCGAGGAGCTGAGTCGGTGGATGGTGGGCGAGGAGCCCACGGTGGACTTGAGGATGTTCTCCCTCCGACGATTCCAGGAGGGAAGTCTTTTGCGGGGGCGGCACCGGAGGGGGCTTCTCGGATAAGCCTACGGTCCCCGCAGGAGGGCCGGGATCGCGGCAGGCTCAGGAGCCCGGCGACTCAGGATTCGCCAGGCGGAGATCAGAAACCACCCGCCCCCGCAGGCCGCAAGCAAGCCCGCGGCCGCCAGCAGGGCGAGGGGGAGGTTCCAGGGGTGCGGGCCCGCCAGATAGGCCTTTCGGGGCATTCCGGATCCCGCGGCCAGGAGCAGGGCGGCCACCGTGAGCATCGCCCCGCCCCCGAAAAGGTTCAGCTGCGCCCTGCCCGCGCGGGGCAAGACCCCGTACCCGTTCTCCTCCAGCATCCGGTACACCATCCCCATGAAGGCCGTGGTCACCCCGCCCACCAGCATGGCGTGGTAGTGGGCGGTGATCCGGAGGCTCTGGACGGCGCCGATGGGCGCGAGGATTCCGCCCAGCAGGTACAGGCCCACGGACCACCACAGGGCCGTCCGTTCGATGGATCCGCCGGGCCTGGGGGAAGCCTCGCGGATGCGGGGGAGGATCGCCGAGAGGTGGAGCAGGGTGGGGATGCTCAGGGCTCCTCCCAGGGCCGCGTTCGTCAGGGTCCAGCGGGGCAGGCCGGATGGATCCGGGGCCAAGTAGAGCAGGATGGAGAGGAAGGGGAGGAGGGCGGAGAGGGTGTAGGCGGAACGGGCCGCGGGTCCGTCCGCGGGGGGGACTCCGTATCCGGCCTCCGCCAAGGCGTGCCAGGCGAGGGCCAGGGCGGTCACGTACACGAACTGCAGGGCATGCCCGGCTCCCCATAGGGCCACCTGCGGGTTGGCCGTCCCGATCCGTCCCAGGCCCACCGCAGCCGCCAGGAGGCTCGCGATGTACGCCAGGGCCAGGGAGCGGGCGCCATGGGCGGAGATCTCCCGACCCTCAATCCGCAGACATGGAGTGAGGGCCGAGAGCGCGCCGAGGGCCACGAGTCCGTAGCCCACCGCGTAGATCGGGGAGGCCACGTAGGGGAGGTAGTCCACCACCACGGGCCGGCCAGGGAGTGCAAGGCCTGCCAATAACCCACCCAGGCCGAGGATGGCCAGGTACGGGCTGAGGGGGGCCGGCCGGGTACCGGACCGGTGGAGGGCCACCGCGGCGCTGCAGCTCATCAGCCACACCACCAGGGAGAAGGTCACGTGGCCCACCAGTGCCTTGTAGAAGAGCTCGGGAGGGATGTGGCGCACAAGGGGCGCAAGCCTTCCCGCGGTGATGAGGACGGCCAGGAGCCCGGCCATGGCCGCGGCGGCCAGGGAGACCTCCACCCATGCCACCACGCCGCCGCGGCCGTTCGGTGCCATCCTGCCCTCAGCGGCCGATGGGCCAGGAGCGGGAGAGGTTCCAGTAGTTGCCCAAGTACATGAGGACGAAGAAGGCCGCGAAGAGCAGGCACAGGACGAAGGTGCCGGGGACCGCGGGCACCTCCTTCGTCGGGTGTCCCGGATTGCCGGCCGGTACGGGAAGCGCGTACTCCCGCCGCAGCTCCTCGTCCGTCAGGCGCGAGCCGGCCAGCACCGTGGCCACCACCAGGACGACGAACAGAGCGCCGCCGAGAAGGGCTAGGACTCCTCCGACACCTGCCACGGTCAGCAGGGCGTAGACCTCCGCCGGCCACTGGAAGGCCAGCGGCAGACCCCGGAAGCGGAAGATGTCGGGCTGTTTGCGCGGCAGCCCGTACCGGACGCCCAGCTGCAGGAAGGCCAGCACCAGCAGGCCCACCCCGATTCCAAACAGCCACGGCTGCCAGCGGGCCCAGCGTTCGGCCACCACACGGCGCCGGAAGACGAGGGGCAGGACGTACCACGTGACCCCCATGAAGGCGAGGGTGGTGCCGGCCACCACGACCCCGTGGAAGTGCCCCATGATGGCTGTGGTGTTGTGCCACTTCAAGTTCAGCTGCTCGGTCCCGGCGATCACGCCCGTGGTTCCTCCCAGGAAACCGAACAGGGCTACCGACAGGACCAGGCTCGTGAACGCGGGGTTGTGCCACGGGCCGCGCACCAGCCACTCAAACAGGCCCCGGGTGTACCCCCGCAGCCGCTGGCCCACCTCCACGCTTCCGGGCACCGCGAAGGCGTGGATCATGCTCCCCAGTACCGCCAGGTGCATGAGGTAGCCCGTGTTGACCCACTTCCAGCCCACGGACAGGGCTCCGCTCGGCTCGGTCTGCAGGTGGTGGGCGCTTCCCAGGTTGATGGCCACCAGGTACAGGACGAAGGCGGCCCGGGAAACCTTCTCGCTGGGGGTCCGCCCGCCCACGGTCAGCTGGGCCAGCAGGTACCACACGGTGATGGTGGCCGCCAGGTTGATCTGCTGGGAGGGGTGCCCGAACCCCCAGTACGCCAGCTTCCACAGGAAGGGGTCGAGGTTCGGCAGGACATCCACGGACCACAGGAACGCGGGGACGTACACCAGGGCCCCCACCAGGAGCGTGGCCACGGCCAGCACCGCGGCCACGAAGGCGCCGAAGACCACCAGGGGAAGCGGCCCCTCGTGCGTGCGCTCCCGATACGCCCTGTGGACCGTGGCGAAGAAGTGCCCGACCCCCACCAGGGCTCCCACCGCGAACAGGATGGTCCCCAGGTAGAAGTCGGGCGTTCCCCGCAGGGGCGGGTAGGGCTGGAAGGACAGGTGGTTGAGGGGGTTCGTGAGGATCGCGCGGTTCACCGTCAACGCGCCCAGGACCATGAGGCCGAACGCCAGCCACGCGGCCGCGGGACTCGCGGGCCGGGTGTTCAGCATGATGCTGCCCGCGAAGTGCAGCAGGGCGATCTCGAAGAAGATGATCCAGAAGATCAGCATGTTCCACGCGTGGAGGGCCAGGGACTGGTAGAAGGTCTCGGGCGGGAAGGCGCCCATCCAGCGGGTGAACAGGACCACCACGGCGGCGATCCCGCCCAGCAACAGCGCCACCACCGCGGCCACCGCGTTCGCCTTCACCAGGTCCTCCGCGGCCCGGTGGACCCGGAACCCGGTCACGGGGCAGGTGCGGGCTTCCCCGATCATGGCCTCACCTCTCCACCACGATCTTCCCGAGCATCATCTCGTGGCCGACCCCGCAGAACTCGTTGCAGGCCATGTGGTAGGTGCCGGGTTCCCGCGGTACGAAGGGGACGACCCACTCGTATCCGGGATACAGCTGCAGGTTCCATACGTGGGGTTGCGTGATGCTGAAGCCGTGCAGGTAGTCGATGCTGGCCACGTGCAGGACGTACCGCTCGCCCGCCTTGAGCTTCAGGATGGGGTAGAAGCGGAAGCGCTGAGCCAGCATGTACACGTCGCTTCCGGGGGGAGGCGCCACCACAGGTTGCCCCGCTTCCTCCCCCACCTTGTACTGCTGCACGAACCGCTCCACCTCCGCCTGGTACGCTTTCGGATCCACCCGGTAGGCCCGGCCCGTGACGTTTTGACGGCCCACCCCGTGCCAGATGAGCATCATGGCGGAGAAGAAGACCACGGCGATGAAGAACGCGATCGTGACCCAAGCCCGTTCCAGAGGATGGACCCGCTCCTCCCACCATGCGCCCGGCGCCATCCCTCACCTCCTAGCGGGCGGGAATCCGCAGCACGTCCCAGGCACCCCAGAGCAGGTACACGACGAAGAAGAAAACGTTGCTGGCCACCAGCCAGAACCAGATGCTGTCCACGAGGCGGGACCACGGAGACCCAGGGCCGTTCACGGCCTCCCACCTCCCTCGGTGGTGGATCTACTGGACCCGAAGAGTCCGTTTTTACAAAAGGCAAAGGGAGGCCGGGTCCGCCATCGGGTGCCCGTCCGATCCGGGATCGGGTGCGGGGCCGATTGATCTATGTACCCACTCGACCGGTGCGGAAAAGGCCCGCCTGCAGCACCCGGGAAGGAAGGCGGCGACCCAGGATGGACTCGAGCTGCCGAGTGGCCTCCCGTACCCGCTCCAGGTCCGCCCCGGTCTCGATTCCCATCCCGTGCAGGAGGTACAGCACGTCTTCCGTGGCCACGTTTCCGAGGGCTCCGGGGGCGAAGGGACACCCCCCGAGCCCGCCCGCGGAGGCGTCCACGGTGGGCACCTGCATCTGCAGGGCGGCGAGGACGTTCGCGAGGCCCGTTCCCCGGGTGTCGTGGAAGTGAACGCCGATCCGGTCCGGAGGGATCTCCCGCTCCAGGAGCTCGAGAAGTTCCTGGACTTCCCGGGGGGTGGCGGCTCCTACGGTGTCCGCCAAGCTCACCTCCTCGCACCCCATCTCCAGCAACTCCAGGGTCACCCGCCGCGCAGCCTGCGGATCCACCCGACCCGTGTAGGGGCACCACCAAGCCACGCTCACGTATCCGCGCACCCGCATTCCCGTCCGGTTCGCCTCCCGCACCACCTCCCGGAAGATCCGCAGGGACGCCTCCACCGTCATGCCGAGGTTTGCCTGCGCGAACGCATCCGTGGCCGCGGTGAACACCGCCACCGCCCGCACCCCGCAGCCGGCCGCGCGTTCGAGCCCTTGCAAATTTGGCACCAGAGCCAGGTACATGACCCCTTCCCGGGGCCGCAGCCGGCGCACCACCGCCTCCGTGTCCGCCATCTGCGGCACGCGGTCGGGCCGGACGAAGGACCCCACCTCGATCCACCGCAGCCCCGCGTCCGCCAGGGCCTCGATGAAGGCCACCTTTACGTCCGTGGGCAGGAGCTCTGGCTCGTTCTGGAACCCATCCCGGGGTCCCACCTCCACCACCCGCACGGATCGAGGGAGGAGATCGAGGGGGAGGGTCACGGAAGCCCCTCCAGCTCCACCACCGTGGCTCCGCCCTCCACCTGCGAGTCACGCTCTGCCCGGATCTCCACCACCCGAGCCCGGACCGGGGCCCGAACCACGGTCTCCATCTTCATGGCCTCCAGCACGTACAGAGGCTCGCCCGCTTCCACCACCTGTCCGGTTCGCACCAGGATCCGGGTCACCACCCCTGGCATGGGCGCCCGTACGTCTGCGGGATCGGGTCCGCCCGGACCGCCGGCTCCGAGGCCTCCGCGGCTGATGGTGTAGGTGTTCCCGTCCAAGTGCAGGTGGTAGGCATCTGCTTCCGCGGCGAAGTGCGCGATCCCTCGGCGTCCGTCCACGGTGATGGCGTAGACATGGGGCCCGAGGGGCCGGATGGAGACGGAAATCGTGCGGTCTCCGAGGCGGACCCGCCACGAGGAGGACGCCTCCACCACTTCCGCCTCCACGAGGCGATGCCGCCACCGCAGCACCAGCCGCTGCCGCGTCATCCCATCCTCCAGCCCCGCAGTCGATCCCAGGGATCCGCAAACCCCTGGGGCGGGGCGCCCGTGGTCCAGGCGCGACCCGCGAGAACCGCGGCCACGGCGAACGCCTCCTCCGAGGGTTCCCGGGCCCGCCAGTCCGGGAAGTGGTCGGCGAGGAAGGTGGTGGAGACCTCGCCCGAGGCAAACCCCGGATGCCCCAGGACGTCGAGGAGGAATCCGAGGTTTGTGGTGGGACCCAGGACCACATAGGCGGCGAGGGCCTGGCGCAGCCGGGCGATGGCGGTGGGGCGGTCCGGGGCCCAGGCGATGACCTTGGAGAGGAGCGGGTCGTAGTGCACCGGGATCCGTTGGCCCACGCGGATCCCGGAGTCTACCCGCACCCCGGGGAGGTGCGGTTCCTGCAGGTGCAGCACGGTTCCCGCGGAGGGCGCGAAGTCCCGCTCCGGATCCTCCGCGTAGACCCGGGCCTGGATGGCCCATCCCCGCAGCGTCACCGCCTCCTGGCGGATCGCCAGGGCCTCTCCCGCCGCGATGCGCAGCTGCTGGTGCACGAGGTCCACGCCGGTCACCAGTTCCGTCACGGGATGCTCCACCTGCAGCCGGGCGTTAACCTCCAGGAAGTAGAAATCGCCCTCCCGGTCGACCAGGAACTCCACGGTTCCCGCGTTCACGTATCCCGCTTCCCGCATCATCCGCAGGGCCGCCTCCGCAAGCCGTCCGCGCAGCGTCGGATCCACCGCCACGGATGGGGCCTCCTCCATCACCTTCTGATGCCGGCGCTGTATGGAGCACTCCCGCTCCGCGAGGTGCACCGCCCCTCCGTACCGGTCCAGGAGGACCTGGATCTCGATGTGCCGCGGTCGCTCGAGGTACCGCTCCAGGAGAATGGCGTCCGTGCCGAAGGCGGCCCGGGCCTCCCGCCGGGCGTCGGGAAGGAGTTGCGGAAGCTCCTCGGGACTCCGCACCACCCGCATGCCCCTCCCGCCTCCTCCGCCCGCGGCCTTGAGCAGGAGCGGGAATCCGATCCGGTGCGCTTGGGGGAGGGCCTCCTCGTCTCCCACGGGGTGGTCGGTGCCCGGCAGCACGGGAATCCCCAGCCGTGCGCCCAGCCGCCGGGCCCGTGCCTTATCCCCCACGGCCTCCAGGACCTCCGGCGGCGGCCCGATGAAGGCGATGCCCGCGTCCCGGCAGGCCGCGGCGAACTCCGGGTTCTCCGCGAGAAACCCGTATCCGGGGTGGATGGCCTCCGCGCCCGTGGCCCGGGCCGCGTCCAGGATCCGCCCGATGTGGAGGTAGGACCGCTCGGGCTCAGAAGGCCCGATCAGCGCCGCTTCGTCCGCCAACCACACGTGGAGGCTGTCCTCGTCCGCCTCCGAGTACACGGCCACGGTACGGATCCCGAGCTCCCGGCAGGCCCGCAGGACGCGCACCGCGATCTCCCCCCGGTTGGCCACCAGGACCTTGCGGAACATCATCGGCCGAGCCAGGCGGGCGGCCGCTTTTCCAGAAACGCCCGCATCCCCTCCTGCGCCTCCGGCCCCGCCCGCAGCTCCGCCAGGAGGTCCACCGTGAACCGCTTCGCCTCTTCCCACGGGAGGGAAGGGACGGTTCCGAACAGCCGCTTCACCGCCCCCAGGGCTCCGGGGCCTGCGGCCAGGAGCGCGTTTCCCCAGCTCTCGATCACCCCGTCCACATCCGGGCTGACTTCCTGCACGAGGCCCATGGCTTTCGCCCGCTCCGCGGAGAACCGCTTTCCCAGGAGGGCCGCCCACAGGAGCTCCGACCGGTTCACCCGCCGTAGGAGGAAGGGGAGGATCATGGCGGGCGCAAGTCCCAGCCGTACCTCCGGGAGGCCGAAGGACGCGTCCGGATGGGCCACCGCGAGGTCGCAGGCCGCCACCAGCCCCACGCCCCCTCCCAGGGCCGCCCCGTGCACCCGGGCCACCACGGGCCTGGGACACGCGGCGATGCTCTCCAGCAAGGTGAACAGGCGCTCCGCGTCGCGGCGGTTTTCCTCCGGGGTGGCCTCCAGGGCGGCCTGCATCCAGTGGAGATCTGCGCCCGCGCAGAAGGAGGGGCCTTCCGCGGCCAGCACCACGTACCGCACGTGATCCTGCTCTCCCACATCCCGGAACGCCTGGGTGAGGGCCTCCATAAGATCCGGGTGGAGCGCGTTGTGGGCCTCCGGTCGCGCCAGGGTGATCACCACCCGCAGCCCCTCCCCTCGCACGTGAACCGGTGGCATCCTCTTCCTCCCTCACATGCGGAACACCCCGGGCTTCATCCCCTCCACGGGGGCGTTGAAGGCCAAGGAGAGCGCTAAGCCCAGGGCATCCCGGGTCGCGATGGGGTCCAGGATCCCGTCGTCCCACAGCCGGGCGGTGCTGTAGTAGGGGCTCCCCTCCCGCTCGTACTTCTCCAGGATCGGGCGGGCGATGGCCTCCTCCTCCTCGGGGGAGAGGGTCTTTCCCTCCCGTTGAAGCTGCTCCCGCTTCACCGTGACCAGGACCTCCGCCGCCTGCTCCGGACCCATGACGTTGATCCGGGCGTTCGGCCACATCCACAAAAAGCGCGGTTCGTAGGCCCGGCCGCACATGGCGTAGTTCCCGGCCCCGTAGGAACCCCCGATGATCACCGTGAACTTCGGCACGTGGCACGTGGCCACCGCGTGCACCATCTTGGCACCTGCCCGGGCAATGCCCGCGGCCTCGTACTGCCGGCCCACGATGAACCCCGGGATGTTCTGCAAAAACACGATGGGGATGCGGCGCTGGCCGCACAGTTCGATGAAGTGGGCGCCCTTCTCCGCGCTCTCCACGAACAGCACTCCGTTGTTGGCCACGATCCCCACCAGGATCCCGTGGATGCGGGCAAACCCGCACACGAGGGTGGTGCCGTAGAGGGCCTTGAACTCCGCGAATCGGCTGCCGTCCACGATCCGGGCGATGATCTCCCGGACGTCGTAGGGCTGCCGCAGGTCCCGGGGCAGGATCCCGTAGATCTCCTCGGGATCGTAGTAGGGATCCTCCGCAGGGGCGATCTCCACCTCCGGTGGGGGCTTGCGGCGGTTGAGGGTGGAGACGATGGAGCGCACGATGCGCAGGGCCTCCAGCTCGCTCTCCGCGGAGTGGTCCACCACGCCCGAACGACGGGCGTGCACGTCCGCGCCTCCGAGCTCCTCCGGGGTGACCTCCTCCCCCGTGGCGGCCCGCACGAGGGGTGGGCCGGCCAGGAAGATGGTCCCCGTCCCCCGCACGATCACCGCCTCGTCGCTCATGGCGGGCACGTAGGCCCCACCCGCGGTGCACATCCCCAGCACCGCGGCGATCTGGGGGATCCCCAGAGCACTCATGCGGGCCTGGTTGTAGAAGATGCGGCCGAAGTGGTCCCGATCCGGGAACACCTCCGCCTGGAGGGGCAGGTAGGCTCCGCCGCTGTCCACGAGGTAGACGCACGGCAGGCGGTTCTGGAGGGCGATCTCCTGGGCCCGCAGGTGCTTTTTCACGGTCATGGGGAAGTACGTCCCGCCCTTGACGGTGGCGTCGTTGGCCACGATCATGCACTCCACCCCGCTCACCCGGCCGATGCCCGTCACCAGGCCCGCCCCAGGGGCTTCGTTGTCGTACATCTCCCAGGCCGCAAGGGGCGAGAGCTCCAGGAACGGGGAGCCGGGATCCAGGAGGTGCTCGATGCGCTCCCGGGCGGTGCGCTTGCCGAGCTCCCGCTGCCGGCGCAGGGCCCGCTCGCCTCCGCCCTGGCTTACCCACCGGAGCCGCTCCCGCAGCTCCTCCACGAGCCGCAGGTGGTGGGCCCGATTCCGCCGGAATTCCTCCGTGTCCGTGCGCACCCTGGACGGGATCCGCTCCATGGGTCCCCACGGGCAGGATACACCAACTTCCCGGTCTCAGGCAGTTGCTCGGCTCTTCCGGCAAACGGTACCATCGAGTCGGCATGGATTTCGCGCTCCCCGAGGAGTACCGGCTCCTGCAGCAGACCGCCCGGGCGTTCGCCACCGCGGAGATCCTGCCTCAAGCCGCCCGTCTGGATGCGGAGCACCGGTTCCCCGCGGAGATCGTCCGCAAGCTCGGGGAGCTCGGCCTGATGGGCATCCTGGTCCCCGAGGGGTACGGCGGGGCCGGGATGGACACCCTGGCCCTCGCCATCGCCCTGGAGGAGATCTCCCGGGCCTGTGCGGGGACGGGGACCATCATGGCGGTGAACAACTCCCTGGTGTGTGACCCCCTCCTGCGGTTCGGGACGGAGGCGCAGAAGCGCCGCTACCTGCCGCGGTTGGCGTCGGGCCAGGAGATCGGCTGCTACTGCCTCACGGAGCCCGGTGCGGGCTCGGATGCCGCCAGCCTGCGCACCACCGCCGTCGAAGACGGATCGCAGTGGGTCCTCAACGGCACCAAGAGCTTCGTCACGAACGGCGCGGAAGCCTGGCTCTGTCTCGTGTTCGCCCGCAGCGAGCCCGTGGAGGGCAGTCGGGGGATCTCCGCGTTCCTGGTGGAGAAGGATCGGCCCGGCGTCGTCGTGGGGCGGATGGAGCGGAAGCTGGGGATCAACGCCTCCAGCACCTGTGAGATCCGGCTGGAGGACTGCCGCATTCCCAAGGAGAACCTGCTGGGCGGGCGAGGGCAGGGGTTCCGCATCGCCATGAGCACCCTGGACGGCGGCCGGATCGGGATCGCGGCTCAGGCCGTGGGGATTGCCCGGGCCGCTCTGGAGGACGCCCTGGTCTATGCCCGGGAACGCCAGCAGTTCGGCCGAAAGCTGGTGGACTTCCAGGCCATCCGGTGGAAGTTTGCAGACATGAGCACCCGCATCGAGGCTGCGCGACTGCTGACCCACCGGGCCGCGTGGTTGCGGGACCGGGGTCGCCCGCACACCCTGGAGGCGTCCGTGGCGAAGCTCTTCGCCAGCGAAACCGCCATGTGGGCCGCCCACCAGGGCATGCAGGTCTTCGGCGGCTACGGATACCTCCGGGACTACCCCGCGGAGCGGCACTTCCGGGACGCGCGGGTCACGGAGATCTACGAGGGCACCAGCGAGATCCAGCGGATCATCATCGCCCGCAGACTCCTGGAGGGAGGGAGCCCATGAACGTGGTGGTGTGCATCAAGCAGGTGCCGGATACCGAGCAGCCCATCCGGGTGAAGCCGGATGGAAGCGGCATCGAGGAGCAGGGACTCAACTGGATCCTCAACTACTACGACGAGCACGCGGTGGAGGAAGCGCTCCGCCTGCGGGAAAAGCACGGGGGCACCGTGACCGTGGTGTGCGTGGGTCCCCCGCGGGCCACGGAGGCCATCCGCACCGCGCTGGCCATGGGGGCGGACGAGGGAGTGCTGATCAGCGACCCCCTTCTGGAGGGAGCGGATCACCTGGGCCTGGCGCGGGCACTGGCCCGGGCCATCCAGCGCCTCACCTGGGACGTGGTGCTCTGCGGCCGACTCGCCACGGACGACAACGCCGCGGTGGTAGGCCCGGCCCTGGCGGAGTTCCTGGGCGTCCCCCAGGCCACCGCCATCACCAGACTGGAGGTCGGGGAGGGGATGGCTCGGGTGGAACGGGAGGTGGAGGGCGGAGCAGAGGTCCTGGAAGTACAACTTCCGGCCGTGTTCACCGTAGAACGCACCATCAACGAGCCGCGATATCCCACCCTTCCGGGCATCATGCGGGCCAAGCGCCAGGAGATCCGTACCCTGACCCTGGCGGATCTGGGCCTTGCGCCCTCGGAGGCCGGAGCGCAGGCCGCGCGGGTCCGAACCGTCCGCTTCGATCCACCGCCCCGGCGGGAGGCAGGGGAGGTGATCCGGCCGGAAAATCCGGAGGAAGCCGCGGAGCGCATCGCGGCGTTTCTGCGGGACGTGGCGAAGGTCCTGTAGGAGGGGAGGCCATGAGGGAGATCTGGGTTCTCGCGGATCACGCGGAAGGGCAGCTGCGGCGGATTACCCTGGAGCTTCTGGGCAAGGGCCGAGCTCTCGCGGATGCCCGCGGGGCGAGGCTCGTGGCCCTGGTCCTGGGCCACGGGGTCGAGCACCTGGCGAGCCCGCTTGCGGAACACGGGGCGGACGGGGTTCTCCTGGCGGATCATCCGATGCTGGCGTCGTACCGCGTGGAGGCGTACACCCACGCGATGACCGAGGCCATCCGGGAGCACCGTCCATGGGCAGTGCTCGTGCCCTCCACCGCGAACGGCCGCGATCTCGCCCCCCGCGTGGCCGCACGGCTGGGCGCGGGAATCGTGACGGACGTGGAGGATCTGTGGACGGAAGGGGAGCAGCTGATGGCCCGGCGGCCCATGTACACCCGCAAGGCGGTGGGCATCGTGGCCTTCGTGGGGGAGGGCCCCCACCTCGCGGTGGTGCTGCCGAAGGTGTTCCCGCCCGCAGACCGGCAGGAGGGGAGGAGCGCGGAGGTGCGGCGACTGGCGGTGCAGTGGGAAGGGGTCCCGGTGCGGACCCGGGAGGTGGAGCGGCGGGAGGTGCGGCGGGAGAGGGTGCCGCTCACGGAGGCGGAGATCGTCGTGAGCGGAGGTCGCGGATTGCGGGGCCCGGAGAACTTCGCCCTGCTGGAGGAGCTCGCGGCAGAGCTTGGAGCCGCGGTGGGCTCCAGCCGCCCCCCCGTGGACAGCGGCTGGGTGCCCCACGACTACGAGATCGGGCAGACCGGGAAGACCGTGAGCCCCACCGTGTACATCGCGGTGGGCATCTCCGGAGCGCCGCAGCACCTCGCGGGCATGTCCGGATCCAAGTACATCGTTGCCATCAACAAGGACCCGAACGCGCCCATCTTCCAGGTGGCGAGCCTGGGGGTGGTGGGGGACCTCTTCGAGATCGTCCCGCGTCTGGTGGAGGTGGTGCGGCGGGCGAAGGCATCAGGATAGAGGAGGAAGAGATGGAGGGATGACGGTGCGTGCCATCGTGCCCGTGGCAGGGTTCGGAACCCGATTGCGGCCACACACCTATACGCTTCCCAAGGCCCTCATCCCCGTGGCCGGCAAGCCCATCCTGGGCCACATCCTGGATACCCTTCTGGATCTGGGGATCCGCGAGGTGGTCCTGGTGGTCGGGCATCTCGGGGAGAAGATCGAGGCGTACGTGCGCGAGCACTACGCCCTCACCGCCCACTTCGTCCGCCAAGACCAGCCCCTCGGGAACGGGCACGCCATCTACGTGGCCCGGGAGTTCCTCACGGGCGAGCCCGTGCTCATCCTGCTCGGGGACACCATCCTGCGCGGGGAGCTGCGCCCCGTGGTGCGGAGCACCACCTCCCTCATCGGGGTGCGGGAGGTGGCGGATCCGCGACGGTTCGGGGTCGTGGAGCTGGATCCGGACGGCCGGGTGCGGCGGTTCGTGGAAAAACCCCAGCACCCCCCTTCCAACCTGGCCATCGTGGGCCTGTACTACCTCACGAACACGCGGCTGCTCCGCCGGTGCCTGGAGCGTCTCGTGGAGGAGGATCACCGGGTGGCGGGGGAATACTGGCTCGTGGACGCCCTCCAGTTCTACGTGGATGCCGGAGAGGTCATCCGCACCTACCCCGTGGAGGAATGGTACGACTGCGGGACCGTGGAGGCGGTGTTGAGCGCCAACCGGGCCCTCCTGGACGTCCTGAATCCGCCGCCGCCGGACCTCCCGGGGGCTCTGGTGCAGCCGCCTGTGGCCATCGCGGAGGGCGCCGTGATCGAGGCCTCCGTGATCGGCCCCTACGTGTCCGTGGCGGAGGGGGCCCGAATCGTGCGGTCCGTGGTGAGCAACTCCATCGTGAACCGGAACGCCAATGTGGAACAGGTGGTGCTGGAAGGCTCCCTCATCGGGGAACGTGCCTACCTCTCGGGCCGTCCCAGCCGGGTGAACCTGGGAGACCAGAGCGAGATCGAGCTGGGGGGTTCATAGCGCGATCCCGGATGAACCGGACAGAAGGGGACTTGACAACTCCACCTCTTCCCTGGTAGTTAGCCTAGCAAGGTGAGGCTCAACCACGGCGTTGGGTCTCCAGTGGCCAGGGCGCCTCGGCCGGCGCCCTTTTTGTTTTGCTCAAAAACCCTTTCAGGAGGGAACGCCATGCGCAAGGGATGGATGGCCATTCTGGGGACCCTGGCGGTTTTCTCCACCCTCGGGGTGAGCCCCGCGGCGGAGTCGGTGGTGAAGGTGGGCGTGCTTCACTCCCTCTCGGGCACCATGGCCATCAGCGAGGTCACGGTCAAGAACGCGACCCTGTTGGCCATCGAGGAGATCAACGCGGCCGGGGGTGTACTGGGACGGCGAATCCAAGCTGTGGTGGAGGACGGGGCCTCGGAACCGGCGACCTTCGCTCAAAAGGCGCAGAAGCTGATCCAGCAGGACGGGGCCGTGACCGTGTTCGGCGGATGGACGTCTGCGAGCCGCAAGGCCATGCTGCCGGTCTTCGAGCGATTCCGGCACCTCCTCTGGTATCCCGTGCAGTTCGAGGGGAACGAGTGCTCTGCCCACATCATGTACTCGGGCGCTCAGCCCAACCAGCAGCTGCTGCCGGCCCTGGACTGGGCATTCCAGAAGGGGTACAGGCGTGTCTTCCTGGTGGGCTCGGACTACGTCTTCCCCCGCACCGCCAACCTGATCCTTAAAAAGCACATCCAGCAGCGGGGCGGCGTGGTGGCGGGAGAGGAGTACGTGCCCCTGGGGGGCACGGACTTCAGCTCCGTGGTCAACAAGATCCGGGCCTCCCAGGCACAGGTGGTGTTCAACACCATCAACGGGGACTCGAACGTGGCCTTCTTCAAGCAGATGGCGGCCGCCGGGCTCACGCCGGACAGGTTGCCGGTGATGTCCTTCAGCATCGCGGAGCAGGAGGCGAAGGCCATCGGGCCGAGCCTGCTCGTGGGGAGCTACGCGGCCTGGAACTACTTCCAGAGCCTGCCGCTTGCGGCCAACCGGCGGTTCGTGGCCGCCTACCAGGCGAAGTATGGACGGGACGCCGCCATCACGGATCCCATGGTCCACGGATACGTGGACGTGCTCGTGTGGAAGGCGGCGGTGGAACGTGCCAGGAGCTTCGACCCGAACGCGGTGCGCAAAGCCGCGGTCCAGCTCCCGTGGATGGAGACCCCCATGGGCAAGGTCCGCTTCGATCGGAACCAGAGCCTCTACCAGACGGCCTATGTGGGCCAGCTGGACGGCACCGGTCAGTTCCGCATCCTGTGGCAGTCCCGGGAGCCGATCAAGCCCGAGCCGTACGATCCCCTGGTGTTTCCCGGAAAGACCTGCCAGCTCCCGTAGGAGGGACACGACGTGCGGGAAGGTGCGCTCGTCCTCGGACAGCTCTTTAACGGGCTCAGCGTGGGATCCATCCTGCTCCTGGCCGCCCTGGGGCTCGCCCTCACCTTCGGGCTCATGCGGGTGATCAACATGGCCCACGGCGAGTTCCTGATGGTGGGAGGGTACCTCGCCTACCTCGCGCACCTGTGGGTGCCGGGCCCTCTGTTCCCCCTACCGGCCCTCCTCTTCGGCTTCGTCGGAGCGGCCCTGTTGGGGCTGCTTCTGGAGTGGGCGGTGATCCGACACCTGTACGGGCGGCCCCTGGAGACCCTCCTGGCCACGTGGGGGGTGAGCCTCCTGCTCCAGCAGGCCGCCCGCAACCTGTTCGGGCCCACGGGCGTAGAGGTCACTGCCCCCTCCTGGCTCCAGGGAGCCCTCACCGTGGACCGCGGGGCCCTGGCGGGGCTCGTGCTCCCCCACGTGCGCTTCTTCGTGCTTGTTCTGAGCGGAGCCGTGCTGGCGGGGGTGTGGGGAATGCTGCACGGGACCCGGATGGGCCTGTACGTGCGGGCGGTGAACCAGGACCGGGAGGTCTGCGGCATCCTCGGGGTCTTTACGCCCCGGGTGGATCGGGCGATCTTCGCGCTGGGATCCGGACTGGCGGGGCTGGCCGGAGCCGTCTTGGCCCTGATCGCGCCCGTGACCCCCACGGTAGGGCAGAGCTACATCGTGGACGCCTTCCTGGTGGTCATCGTGGGAGGGCTCGGAAGCCTCGTGGGGACCGCGCTCGCGTCCGGGATCGTGGGCGTGCTCTCGTCTGCCCTCCAGGTGTTCACAAGCGTGAGCTTTGCGAAAGTGCTGCTCCTCCTCACGGTGGTGGCCTTCCTGCAACTCCGTCCGCGGGGTTTGGTCTCGGTGCGTTCCCGGGCCCTGGAGGAGGGATCCCGTGGGTAGGGTGACGAGGCTGGTGCTGATCCTGATCCTCGCCGCGGCGCCCTGGTATCTCTCCGCGTACGACCTCTCGTTGCTGGGCCGGTTCCTGGCGCTGGCCCTGCCGGCCCTGGGGATTGTGTGGCTGTGGGGCTATGCAGGGATCCTGAGCCTGGGGCAGGGAGTTTTCTTCGGGATCGGAGGATACGCCCTCGCGATGCACCTGAAGCTCGTGGGTCTGGCAGGTTCGGAGTTGCCGGATTTCATGGTCTGGAACGGCGTCGGCGTCCTCCCCTGGTGGTGGGCTCCCTTCCGATCCCCTGTTTTCAGCCTTCTCGCGGTCCTGTGCCTCCCGCCGGCCACCGCGGCGGCGTTGGGATTCCTCCTGTTCCGCAGGCGGATCACCGGGGTGTACGTCTCCCTGATCACCCAGGCTCTCGCTCTGGCCTTCGCCACTCTCCTCATCAGCCAGCAGGGGCTCACGGGCGGGTTCAACGGCCTCACGAACTTCAGCACCTTCCTGGGCTTCGACGTGGGATCCCCAGGATTCCACCGGGCGCTCTATTGGATCACCGTGGCCCTCGTGGTGGCCGTGCTGGTGGGAACGGAGTGGCTCGTCCGCACCGATTTCGGCCGGTTGCTTTTGGCCATCCGCGATGCGGAGAACCGGGTACGCTTCTTGGGCTACGATCCTGCTCCGTGCAAGGTGGTGGCCTTTGCGATCTCCGCCTTTCTGGCGGGGCTCGGGGGTGCCCTCTTCACCCTGCACGTGGGGGTGATCTCTCCCGCCATGGTGGGCGTGGTCCCCTCCATCGAGATGGTGATCTGGGCTGCGATGGGCGGCCGGACCCATCCCGTGGCGGCCGTGGCCGCCACCGTGGCGGTGAACTTGGTCAAGGACCGGATCAGCAGCGCCCTCCCGGACGCCTGGCTGTACCTGGCGGGGCTTCTCTTTCTGGCCACCGTGCTCCTGGGTCCCTCCCTGAGCCGGTGGAGGGTGCTCCGGCGGGCAAAACTCTCCGCCTCCTCCTCGCAACAGGAGGTGGCCTATGTCCCGTGAGCTCCTCTCCGTGGAGAAGATCACCGTCCTCTACGAGGGATTCCGGGCCCTGGACGACGTCAGCCTCCAGTTGCGCCCGGGAGAGGTACGGGTGCTCATCGGCCCCAACGGGGCCGGGAAATCCACGCTGTTGGACACCATCACGGGGCGGGTCCAGCCCACCGCGGGGCGCATCCTCCTGGACGGGAGGGACATCTCGCGGAGCAGCGAGCACGAACGGGCGAGGATGGGAATCCAGCGGAAGTTCCAGACGCCGAGTGTTCTGGAAGAGCTCACGGTGGTGGAGAACCTGCGCCTCTCGGTGCGGGCCGTGGAGGGGTGGAAACGGCTGGCCAGGCGGCCTGCGCGGGCCACGGAGGAGGTGGTGGAGGAGATCCTGCAGATCATCGGACTGGGGCCGAAACGGCATGCACCCGCGGGGTCCCTCTCGCACGGGGAGAAACAGTGGCTGGAAATCGGGATGGTGGCCGCGGGCCGACCCCGCCTGATCCTTCTGGACGAGCCCACGGCGGGCATGACGCACCACGAGACCGCCCGAACCGTGGAGCTGGTGAGGGCTCTCGCGAAGCAGCACACGGTGCTGGTCGTCGAGCACGACATGGAGTTCGTGGAGATGCTGGGCGCAAGGATCACCGTCCTTCACATGGGCCGGGTTCTCCGGGAGGGGAGCCTGGAGGAGATCCGGTCGGATCCGGAGATCCGGGCCGTCTACCTGGGGAGGGTGGAGGCCAGATGCTGAAGGTGGTGGGCATCTCCGCGGCGTACGGGGAGAGTCCCGTCCTCTGGGACGTGCATCTGGAAGTCGGGCCCAAAGAGGCGGTGTGCCTGCTGGGCCGCAACGGGGCGGGCAAGACCACGCTCCTGCGGACCATCGTGGGCCTGCATCCGGTCCGCCGGGGGGTCATCCGGTTCGGGGAGGAGGACCTCACCCGGAGGCCTCCGTACGAACGGGCCCGCCGCGGGCTGGCCTATGTCCCGCAAGGAAGGGGGATCCTGCCGCACCTCACGGTGGAGGAGAACCTCCGTCTCGCGGCGGCCGCCTGCGGTCAAGGCCGGGAAGAGACGATCCGCCTGGAGGAGGCCACGGATCGATTCCCCGTCCTCCGGCGCCTGTGGCGCCGGAAGGGAGGGTTCCTCTCCGGAGGAGAGCAGCAGCTCTTGGCCATCGCCCGGGCCCTGGTGATGCGGCCCCGGATCCTGCTGCTGGACGAACCCACCGAGGGGATCCAGCCCTCCCTGGTGGAGGAAATGGGACGGATCCTCCAAGAGATCCGGGAACAGGAAGGGATCGGGCTCCTCCTGGTCGAGCAATACCTGGAGTTCGCCTGGACGCTGGCAGATCGGTACTACGTGCTGCAGAAAGGGCGCGTGGTAGAGGAGGGGAGGACCCAGCAGGTCTCCTGGAAGGACGTGGCTCACCTGCTCAGCGTGTAGGAGGAAGGATGCGGCTGTCGGAGCGGGAGATCGAGAAATTGCTGATCTTCGTGGCCGCGGAGGTCGCCCGGCGTCGCCGGGCCCGGGGGCTCAAGCTGAACTACCCGGAGGCGGTGGCCCTGATCACCGCGGAGATCCTGGAAGGAATCCGTGAGGGCAAAAGCGTGCCCGAACTCATGCAGCTCGGACGGAAGATCCTCACCCGGGACGACGTGATGGAGGGAGTGCCGGAGATGGTGCGGGAGATCCAGGTGGAGGGCACGTTTCCGGACGGGACCAAGCTCGTGACCGTTCACGACCCCATTCCCTGAGGAGGCGATGGCATGCGGAGAAGGTGCTGGACGGTATCGGGAGCGCTCGCCCTGCTGCTCGCGAGTCCGGCCTGGGCGCACGTGAGGGCCGGCCCCACAGAGGGGATCGTGGCCGGAGTGCTCCACCCGCTCCACGGTGTGGACCACTGGGCGGTCATGGTGGCGGTGGGCATCTGGGCCCGATTCCTCGGAGGGCGGGGAACCTGGGCCGTTCCCCTCGGATTCCTCGCCAGCATGGTGGCGGGGAGTTGGGTGGGGATGCACGGCCGGTCCGCGACCTGGGTGGAGACGGGCATCCTCGCTTCCGCATTCCTTCTGGGCGTTCTCCTGGTTGCCGCGGTGCGGCTGCCGAGCTCGCTGGGGACGGCGATGGTGGCCCTATTCGCCTTCTTCCACGGCCATGCGCACGGAACAGAGGTCCCGCTCAACGCGGCGGGATGGGCCTACGGATTGGGATTTTCCGGCAGCACGGCCCTCCTCCACCTCCTCGGGATCCTCCTGGGAGAAGGCCTTCTCCGGTGGGGAGAGAGGTTGCGGAGGCCCGATCGTCTGGTGCGCCTCGCGGGGGTTGCCCTCCTGGTGCTCCGCGTGGGAGGGGTCTGGACGTGATCCCGGGAGAGTACCTGCTGGAGGACGGTGAGGTGGAGCTGAATCCGGGCCGCCGGGTGATCCGGCTCCGGGTGGAGAACACCGGCGACCGCCCGGTGCAGGTGGGCTCCCACGCGCACTTCTTCGAGGTCAACCGGGCCCTGCGGTTCGACCGCGTGAAGGCCTACGGATTCCGGCTGAACATCCCTGCGGGGACCGCGGTGCGGTTCGAGCCGGGTCAGGCACGGGAGGTGGCCCTGGTGGAACTCGGGGGCCGCAGGGCCGTGTACGGGATGAACGGCCTCGTTCAGGGGCCTTTGGATCTCCGTCGGGACGAGGCGTTCGCGCGGGCCCGGGAGAGGGGATTCCTATGAGGATCCCACGGCGGGCGTACGCGGATCTCTACGGTCCCACCAGAGGGGATCGCATCCGCCTCGCGGACACCGACTTGATCCTGGAGATCGAAGAGGACCTCACGGTCCCCGGCGAAGAGGTGGTCTTCGGGGGCGGCAAGGTGGTCCGGGACGGGATGGGCCAGTCCCAGAGGTCCCGGGAAGAGGGAAGCCCGGATCTGGTCATCACCAACGTGGTGGTGCTGGACTACTGGGGCGTGGTGAAGGCGGACGTGGGCATCCGGGACGGCAGGATCGTGGCCATCGGCAAAGCCGGGAACCCCGAGATCCAGGACGGCGTGACCCCAGGGCTCGAGATCGGACCGGGCACGGAGATCGTGGCGGGAGAAGGGAAGATCCTCACGGCCGGCGGCATTGACGCCCACATCCACTTCATCTGCCCGCAGCAGGCCTGGGAGGCCCTCTACAGCGGGATCACCACCATGATCGGGGGCGGAACGGGCCCCGCGGAGGGGACGAAGGCCACGACCTGCACCCCGGGCCCCTGGTACCTGGCCCGGATGATGGAGGCGGTGGAGGCCCTTCCCCTGAACTTCGGGTTCCTCGGGAAGGGAAACGCCTCCTCCCGGGCGGCTCTGGAGGAGCAGATCCTCGCGGGGGCCATCGGGCTGAAGATCCATGAGGACTGGGGGGCGACCCCGGCGGTGATCGACACGGCCCTCTCCGTGGCCGAGGACTACGACGTGCAGGTCACCATCCACACGGACACCCTCAACGAGAGCGGGTTCGTGGAGGACACCCTCGCGAGCTTCCGGGGCCGCACCATCCACACCTACCACTCGGAAGGGGCGGGTGGGGGCCATGCCCCGGACATCCTCAAGGTGGTGGGCCATCCGAACGTCCTGCCCTCCAGCACCAACCCCACCATGCCCTATACGGTCAACACCCTGGAGGAGCACCTGGACATGCTCATGGTCTGCCACCACCTGAACCCTCACGTGCCCGAGGACGTGGCGTTCGCGGAGTCGCGGATCCGTCCGGAGACCATGGCCGCGGAGGACGTGCTGCACGACCTCGGGGCCATCAGCATGATGAGCAGCGATTCTCAGGCCATGGGGCGCGTGGGAGAGGTCATCCTCCGGACCTGGCAGACCGCGCACAAGATGAAGCAGGAGCGGGGTCCTCTGCCCGAGGACTCCTCCCGGAACGACAACTTCCGCATCCGGCGCTATCTCGCCAAGTACACCATCAATCCCGCCATCGCCCATGGGATCGCACCGTATGTGGGATCCGTGGAGGTGGGAAAGATCGCGGACCTGGTGCTCTGGCGCCCCGCCTTCTTCGGGGTCAAACCCGAGCTGGTGATCAAAGGGGGCATGATCGTGGCTTCCCTCATGGGGGACCCGAACGCCTCCATCCCGACCCCGGAGCCGGTGCGGTACCGGCCCATGTTCGGGGCTCTGGGTCGGTGCCGGGAGGCGGTGGCGGTCACCTTCGTCTCCCAGGTCTCCCTGGAACGCGGCACCCTCTCCCCCCGGCTGCGCCGTGCGGTGCTCCCGGTGCGCGGTACCCGGACGGTGACGAAGCGAGACCTGAAGCTCAACGACGCCCTGCCCCGGGTGGAGGTGGATCCCGAGAGCTACGAGGTACGGGTGGACGGGGTTCGGGTGACGAGCCAGGCGGCCCGGGTGCTGCCCCTCGCGCAGCGGTACTTCCTGTTCTAGCCATGGTGATCACGGAACTTCCCCAAGTGTCTGAGGTCCACGGGCTGCGGGTGGTGGACATCCCCATGACCGCGGAGGAACGCTCCCGGGTGCGGCGCCGGGTGGTGGCGCCGGACGGCCGGGTGCTGCTCCTCGCCCTCCCCACGGGCACCGTCCTCCGGCCCGGGCAGGTCCTGGCGGTGCAGGAGGGAGTCGCCTACCGGGTGAGGGCGGCGGAGGAGGACGTGCTGGTGGTTTACCCCGGAGATCTCGAAGAGGCCGTGCGGATCGGCCACTTCTTCGGGAACCTGCACCGGGAGATCGAAGTACAGGGTGGAGCGGTGGTCGTCCCTTGGGACGATGTCCTCTTCCACCGCGCCCGGCAGATGGGCTGGCAGGCACAGCGGGATCGCCGCCCGTTTCACGGAAAGCCAGGGGAAGGTCACCGCCACCCGTGACGCCCCGCGACCTCCTGCTCCTGCTGCAGTGGTTCGACTCCCAGTTCCCGGTGGGCGCCTACGCCCACTCGGGGGGTCTAGAGGCGTATGCCCAGCGGGGAGCGGGACCGGCGGAACTCCGGCGGCTCGCGGAGGTGTTCTTGAAGCTCGGGGGGCTCCGGCTGGACCTGGCCGCCTGCGCCCTGGCCTGGCGGGCGGCGCCGGACGCGGTCCTGCTGGAGCGGCTCGGCGCGGAGCTCACCGCCTGGCGGCCCATCCCCGGATCCCGGGAGTCCAGCCTGAAAATGGGCCGCCGGTGGCTGCGGATGGTGCGGCGTCTGTACCCTTCCCTGGAGATCCCCTGTCTCCAGCACCCCCACCATGCCGTGGTGGTGGGCTGCTGCGGGCGGCTTTTCGGAGTTCCGGAGACGGCCCTCCTCCTCGCGTACGGCCACAGCGGCCTCACCGCCCTCCTGTACGCGGCCACCCGGTGCATGCCCGTGAGCCCGGAGCAGGCGCAGGAGATCCTCCGGGATCTTCAGGGAATGCTCGCCGCGCTGGTGGACGAGGTAACAGAGGATCCGCCCCGGCACCTGTGGAGCTGTACCCCGGCCTGGGACATCCGGGCCCACGAGCAGGCGCTGCTGCCCACGCGCCTGTTCCAGAGCTAGGGCCATCGTGGAGAGGAGGTGAGAACCGTGAAGCCGGCCCGGATCGGCGTCGCGGGACCTGTGGGGTCCGGCAAGACATCGCTCCTGGACGCGCTGTGCAAGGCGATGCGCGGCCGGTACCGGATTGCCGTCATCACCAACGACATCTACACCTACGAGGACGCGGAGTTCCTGGTGCGCTCCGGAGCGCTGCCCGCGGACCGGATCCTGGGGGTCCAGACCGGTGGGTGCCCGCACACCGCCATCCGCGAGGACCCCTCCATCAACCAGGAGGCGGTGGAGGAGATGCTGCGCCGGTTTCCTGACCTCGATCTGCTGTTCCTGGAGTCCGGAGGAGACAACCTGGCCGCGAGCTTCAGCCCGGAGCTCGTGGACGTGTTCATCTACGTGATCGACGTGGCCGCAGGGGACAAAATTCCCCGGAAGGGCGGCCCCGGCATCCTCCGCAGCGACCTCCTCGTGATCAACAAGGTTGACCTGGCGCCGCTTGTGGGCGCGGATCTCCGGGTCATGGAGCGCGACGCGCGGGCCCAGCGCGGAGACCGGCCCTTCGTGTTCACCAACCTGAAGACGGGACAGGGCTTGGATCAGATCGTCCGCTGGATCCAGGAGGAGGTGCTGTTCGAGGAGGAAGCCCGCCACCGGACCCCGGAATGCTGAACCCCCGGGCGCCCGCTGCGGTGGAGGGGAGGCTCCGGGTCTTTCTGGAGTCGGGGAAGACGGGGACCCGCGTGGGAGATCTGGAGAGCGCCGGCCCTCTACGGGTCATTCGGCCGTTTCCCCTCTCCCGGGGGCGGATCCTCCTCCAGATCCTTACGGTGGGGCCTGGCCTGCTGGGGGGAGATCGGTTCGGGATCGAGATCCACGTGGGCCGAGGGGCGAAGGCGGTGGTGGTGCAGCAATCCGCCACCAAAGTGCACCGGATGCCGCAGGGCCTGAGGGCCGCCCAGCAGGTGTGCCTCTGCCTGGAGGAGGGTGCGGAGCTGGAGTATTACCCGGGCCTCGCCATCCCGTACCCCGGGGCAGAACACCACCAGCGAACCGAGGTGTTCCTGTCCTCAGGTTCCCGCTTTGGGTTTCTGGAGATCTGGGCCATGGGTCGGATCCTCCGGGGAGAGCGGTTGGCCTTCCGGCGGATCACGGCGGATCTGGGGGTTTACGCGGAGGGAACTCCCGTCTACCGCGAGGCCCTCCACCTGGATCCCACGGTCGAAGCCCTCAACGGGACGGGCCTTCTGGAGGGCGCGAGGTACGTGGGCAGCGGATTCTGGCGGTGGGGAGGAGCAGAGCCGGAGTTCCGGGAGGGCGACGGCGTGGTCCTCGCGGCGGGGCGGACCGGCTACGGAGATCTCTACCTCAAAGCCCTGGCTCGGGACGGACTACTGCTGCAGCAGCGGATCGAGGCCCTCCTCACCTCGTGGCGCGCGCGGTGGGGACTCCCTCCGATTGACTGGCGGCGCTATGGAAGCGGGTGGGGGTAGAGGGGAGGACGGGCGTGTTGGGGGTGCCGGTCTCTTCCACCCACGGTGTGCCGCGATGGCAGGAACCCCCGCCCCCGAGGAGAATCTGACCCCCTGAATCCGGCTATCCCAGGCTTCCTGACCACATGGGGGGCGCGGTACCCGCAACCCAGACCCGCCACCTGAAGCGGACCCGACGATCTACGGATCGCGGGGAAGCCCTCGTGGCCACCCTGGGCCATGAGCCCCAGGTGGTGACCATCTCCCTCGACGTCCTCCTCCAGCGCGGCCACCAGATCGGGGAGGTCACGGTCGTCCACACCGCCTCCCCGGCCGTGCTGCGGGGCCTGCGGGAGATCCGGCGGGAGTTCGCCTCCGGTCGCTACCCCGCGGTCTTGCGGTCCGTGCCGGTCCGCGGCGAGGCGGCCAGGCTCGACGACTTCCGCACGGAGGCGGACGTGTGGGCCCTGCTCTCGAGCCTGTACCGCGCGGTCCGCGAGGCCAAACGCCGCCACGCGGTGGTCCACCTGTCCCTGGCGGGCGGCCGCAAGGTCATGAGCGTGGCCGCCATGGTGGTGGCGCAGCTGCTGTTCGGCCCCGAGGATCGCGCCTGGCACCTGCTCAGCGAAGGGTGGACGCCCGGATCCCCCCGCAGGATGCACCTGGATCCGGGAGAACCCGTCCACCTCGTCCCCGTCCCCGTGCTCCGGTGGACGGACTCCGCGGTCATGCTGGCGGCCCTGGCGGAGCTCGACGACCCAGCCGAGGCCATCCGTCGCTACGGGGAGATCGTCCGGGGCGAGCGGATGCGCCGCCGGCGGGAGTTCGTGGAGCGCTGGCTCACCCCGGCCGAGCGGGACGTGGCCCGCCTGGCCTGCCAGGGCCTGGACAACGCCGCCATCGCCCGCCGGCTGCACCGCAGCCGGCGGACCGTGGCCAACCAGCTGAGCGCCGTGTACGGCAAGCTGCAGGAATGGTTGGGGTTCGCGGGGCCTCCGGCCAGCCGAGCCCTTCTGCTCGCGGAGCTGGCGCCGTACTTCGAGCTGGCCGACAGGGCTTAAAGCGGGGTGGGAAGCGGTCCCTAACCAGAAAGGGAACCCGATCCCATGCGCCCGCGCGCGGAGATCGGTAGGCTGCCCACAAGACGAAACACCGAGACCCGAACCAAGGGGATTGCGACCCTGAAGTTCGGAGCCTGCCTTCCCAGGCGCGGCCGAATCCCTGTAGGATTGTCCCGTGGAGCCCTGGGTGGCGGTCCTGATCGCGATCCTGGTCGTTGCGGACGTGGCGGTGGTCGCGTGGGTGGTCCACAGGGTCTGGGTCGCGGCTCCTGTCCACCGGCAGGCGTACTCCGAATGGCTCGCCCGTCTCGAGGCTGACCCCGTGCGCCGGAGGCTGTACGAGGCCCACTGGCGGGCGCGGTGGCGGGCCGGCCTCGCCTCCCTGCTGGACGTGCTGGCCGCCGCGGCGGCCGGGTGGACCGTGTGGCTTGGCCTGAAAGACCGACTCGGCCTCCACAGGCGGGACGGCCTGTCAGACCCAGAGTTTTTCGTTTTCCTGGCCCTGTCGGCGGCCTTTTACCTCGCGTTCGTCTTCGGCGGCTTCCGGCTGTCCGGGACCACCCCCGGGCTGAGACTCCTGGGAATCGCGGTGGTCTCTGCGCAGACCGGGCGGCCGGCCGAGCGCACCCGCATGCGTCCTCCCACGAGGTGGGACTACCGGCGCGGCCGGGTCCCCGACCTCCTCTTCGTCCCCGCCGACCTGTTGAGGGAGTCTGGGTAGCCCAGGCTGGCGCGAGGGCCGCGGCCCGACGGGCGTCCTCGGACCCCGTCCCGTTTGACACCCGGGAGCCCCTCGTGTACCCTCTCGGGTGGCGTATTCGGAGGTGAGGACGCGTGAAGACCTACCAGCAGAAGCCGGCGGAGGTGGAACGGAGGTGGTGGCTCGTGGATGCCCAGGGGAAGGTCCTGGGCCGGCTGGCGAGCCAGGTGGCGAGCCTCCTGCGGGGCAAGCATAAGCCCACCTTCACCCCCCACGTGGACGGCGGGGACTTCGTGGTGGTGGTGAACGCGGACAAGGTGCGGCTCACCGGACGGAAGGCCGAGCGCAAGGTGTACTACTGGCACTCGGGCTACCCGGGCGGGCTCAAGTCCGCCACCGCCGGGGAGCTGCTGCGCACCAAGCCCGAGGAACTCTTCCGGCTGGCGGTCCAGCGCATGCTCCCCAAGACGCCGCTCGGCCGGCGGATGCTCCGCAAGCTGAAGGTTTACCGCGGCCCGGACCACCCGCACGCGGCCCAGCAGCCCCAGAAGCTGGAGGTGAAGGGATGAGCACGGCCACGGTGCCCCAGGTCCAGGCGACCGGCCGGCGCAAGGAATCCAGCGCCCGGGTGTTCCTCCGACCCGGGTCCGGCCGGATCCTCGTGAACGGCAAGCCCTACGACGAGTACTTTGTGGGCATGGCCCGGCGGGCGCGGGTGGTGGAGCCGCTCGTCCTCACGAACACCCTGGAACGTTTCGACGTCTACGCCACGGTGGCGGGCGGAGGCCAGACGGGCCAGAGCGACGCGGTGCGACACGGCATCGCCCGGGCCCTGGCGGAGGTGGACCCCGACCTGCGGCGCGTGCTGCGCCAGCACGGCCTCCTGACCCGGGATCCTCGGGTGAAGGAGCGGAAGAAGTACGGGCGCAAGCGGGCCCGGCGCGGTTTCCAGTACTCCAAGCGCTAGCGTTTCCGGGACAACCGGAGACCCGGGGCGGCCGGGAGGCCGCCCCTTTCCGTTTCTCGTGCTCAGGGGCCGCTTCCCGGGGATCCGGTGTTAAAGTTAAGGAAGGGCAACCGCCCGCGGAGGGAAGACCGGTGGCGAGAACACGGGTGCTGATCCTGGGGGCAGCGGGGCGGGATTTCCACAACTTCAACGTGTACTACCGACACCGGCCCCAGTACCAGGTGGTGGCCTTCACCGCGGCGCAGCTCCCCGCCATCTCGGGCCGCCGTTACCCGCCAGAACTGAGCGGCCCGCACCACCCCGAGGGGATTCCCATCGAGCCGGAGGAACGCCTGGAGGAACTCGTCCGCGCCCACCAGGTAGACGAGGTGGTCTTCGCCTACAGCGATGTCAGCCACGAACACGTCATGCACCTGGCCAGCCGTGCGCTCTCCGCGGGGGCGGGGTTTCGAATCCTCGGCCCGCGGGAGACCATGCTGCGCAGCGACCGCCCGGTCCTGAGCGTCTGCGGGGTGCGGACGGGAGCGGGCAAGAGTCCCACGAGCCGCTACCTCGCGGCCCTCCTGCGGGAACTGGGCCAGCGGGTGGTGGTGGTCCGCCACCCCATGCCCTACGGGGATCTGCGGGCGCAGGTGGTGCAGCGATTCGCGAGCCTCGAGGATCTGGAGCGATCTTCCCTCACCCTGGAGGAGCGGGAGGAGTACGAGCCTCACCTGCGGCAGGGGCAGGTGGTGTTCTCCGGGGTGGACTACGAGCAGGTGCTGGCCGCGGCGGAGCAGGAGGCGGACGTGATCCAGTGGGAGGGCGGCAACAACGACCTTCCCTTCTTCGTGCCAGATCTGCATGTGGTGGTGTGCGATCCCCTGAGGCCCGGCCACGAGCTGCACTACCACCCGGGAGAAGCCAACCTGAGGATGGCAGACGTGGTGGTGATCAACAAGGTCTCCACGGCCCGCAGAGAGCATGTGGAGGCCGTGCGCCGCAACGTGGCCGCGGTCAACCCGCGGGCCCGCATCGTGGAGGTGGACAGCGTGCTGGCCGTGGATCGGCCAGACCTCCTGCGGGGCCGGCGGGCGCTCGTGGTGGAGGACGGACCCACCACCACCCACGGGGGCATGGGGTACGGAGCGGGATACATCGCGGCCCGCGCGTACGGGGCGGAGATCGTGGATCCCCGTCCTGCCGCGGTGGGCTCCCTCCGGGAGGCCTACGCCTCCTACCCCCATCTCCAGCACGTGTTGCCCGCCCTCGGCTACACCCCCCAGCAGCTTCTGGAGCTCGAGGAGACCATCAACCGCGCGGAGGCGGACGTGGTGGTGTTCGGGACCCCCGTGGACCTGCCGCGGGTGCTGCGCGGCCTCAACAAGCCCGCGGTACGGGTCACCTACGAGATCGAGGAGGCAACCCCGCAACTGCGGGGGATCCTGGAAGAGTGGCTCGCGCGGGTGGGCCGGCTGTCCCGCACGGAGGCCGCGAGGTAGCCATGGGCTCGGGACTCCGCGGGCGCGACCTGCTCTCCATGGAGGATCTGAGCCGGGAGGAGATCCTGGAGATCCTCGACCTGGCGAGCCAGCTCAAGCGGGAGCAACGCGTACGGCGACCTCATCGCCTGCTCCGGGGCCGGACCCTCGCCCTCATCTTCGAGAAGCCCTCCCTCCGCACCCGGGTCACCTTGGAGGTGGCCATGCGGCAGCTCGGGGGCGATGTCGTCTCCCTCACCCAGCAGGACATCGGGCTGGGAGTCCGGGAGAGCGTGGCGGACGTGGCCCGCAACCTCAGCCGGTGGGTGGACGGGATCGCGGCCCGGGTCTTCAGCCACCGCACGCTGGAGGACCTCGCGCGGGCCGCGGAGGTGGCTGTGATCAACGCCCTCAGCGACCGGGAGCATCCCTGTCAGACCCTCGCGGATCTGCTGACCATCCGGGAAAAGTTCGGGACCTTTCAGGGAACCGTGGTGGCCTGGGTGGGGGACGGCAACAACGTGTGCCACTCGCTGCTCCTGGGGGGGGTCAAGGTTGGGCTCTCCCTGCGGGTGGCCACGCCGGAAGGCTACGAGCCGGACCGGACCATCCTGGAGGCCGCCCGGAACTACGGGGAGCGGACGGGAGCCCGGATCCTGCTCACCCACCGGCCGGAGGAGGCGGTGCGGGGTGCCCAGGTGGTCTACACGGACGTGTGGACCAGCATGGGGCAGGAGGCCGAGCGGGAGAAGCGACGCCGGGCCTTCGCGGGCTTCCAGGTGAACGAGGCTCTCCTCGCCCACAGTCCGGAGGCCCTGGTGATGCATTGCCTCCCCGCGCACCGGGGAGAGGAGATCACGGACGCGGTGCTGGACGGGCCCCGATCCGTGGTGCTGGATCAGGCGGAGAACCGGCTCCACGTCCAGAAGGCCCTGCTGGCCCTGGTGCTCGGGGGATGAGCTGGCCCCTTTCCCTTCGCATCACCGACCTGGTGGACATCGCCATCGTCTCCGTGGTGGTCTACCAGGTCATGATGCTCATCCGGGGCACCAGGGCGGTGCAGCTGGTGCAGGGGATCGCCGTCCTCGCGGCGGGCTACCTCCTGGCCTCCTGGTTGCAGCTCTACACCCTCCAGGCCATCCTCGGTTATCTCGGCGGCATCATCCCCGTGGCCCTGCTGGTGCTGTTCCAGCCGGAGATGCGGCGCCTGCTGGAGCAGATCGGCCGGGGCCGTCTCCTGTGGGGCGCCGCGGCTCCCATGGAACGGGACGTGGCGCTGCGGCTGGCGAACGACCTCGCCCGGGCTGCCCGGATCCTGGGGCAGCGACGCATCGGGGCCCTGATGGTCATCGAGCGGCGGACCGGTCTCAACGACTTCATCGAGACGGGCGTCCGCCTGGACGCCGTGTGCTCCGTCCCCCTCCTGCTGAACCTTTTCTATCCCAACACCCCCCTCCACGACGGCGCGGTGATCGTCCGGGGGAACCGGGTGGTGGCGGCGGGGTGTCTGCTGCCCCTCAGCGAGAGCCCCCTGCTCAGCCGGTCCCTGGGGACCCGCCACCGGGCCGCGGTGGGGATCACGGAGGGGACGGACGCGGTGGCCATCGTGGTCTCCGAAGAAACAGGGACCATCTCCCTCGCCCAGGAGGGCTCCCTGCGGCGGGGGCTCTCCGAGGAAGAGCTCAGGGCCACCTTGCTGAACCTGTTCGCGGTCACTCCCGCCCGGGGCCCGGTGCCCTGGTGGAGGAGCCGGCCCGCGTGAGATCCGAAGAGGGCAGGTGGGCCCGCGCGGTAGGCCTGTGAGGACGTGGCATGCGTCGGCGGGAGCGTACCCTGTACCGGATCCTCTCCGTAGGGATTGCGGTGGTCCTGTGGTACCTGGTGACCGCCTCTCAGAATCCGGAGATGGAACGGGTGATCGGCACGGAGCTCGCCCTCCGCAACCTCCCTCCCGACCTCGCCGTGGTGCGGGCACCCCGCCGGGTGGACGTCCGGGTGCGGGCGCCTCGGGCAATCCTGGCCGACCTCGGCCCCCGCTCCGTGGCGGCGTGGGTGAATCTGGCAGATGCGGAGCCGGGGGAACACCGTCTCCCCGTCCGGGTGGATGCTCCTCCCCGGGTGCGGGTGGTGGAAGTGGTGCCGGAACAGGCCACGGTGGCGGTGGACGTCCTCACGCAGCGCCAGCTCGCCGTGGAAGTGGCCCTCCAGGGCAGCACCCCCCAGGGCATGGCCGTGGAGCGACCGGAGGTCCGGCCTTCCCGGGTCACCGTGAGCGGCCCCAGAAGCGCGGTGCAGCGAGCCCGGCGGGCCCTGGCCTCCGTGGACCTCAGCGGGGTGCAGAACACCCAGACCGTCACCGTGCGGGTGCGGATCCTCGGGGAAGGTGGGGAGGAGGTGCAGGGGGTGGAGGTACGTCCTCCCCAGGTCCAGGTGCGTCTCGTGGTTCAGGAGGCCCTGCTCACGCGCCTTGTGCCCGTGGTCCCCGAGGTGCGGGCCAGCCTGCCCGCGGGAACGCGGATCGCCTTGGTGGAGGTACAGCCTCCCCTTCTGCGGGTGCGGGGTCCGGAAGAGGCGGTGGCGCGCCTGACGCTCCTCTCCACGGAACCCATCGAGGTCCGGGATCTCCAGGGGGAAGCCCGCTACACGGTGCGCGTGCTTTTCCCAAACCGCGTGCAGCCAGAAGGTCCCCCCGCGGTCTCCGTGCGGGTCGTGGTCCTCCCCTCGCCCGTGACCCGGGAGATCCGGGACGTGCCCGTGGTGGTGGAGGGGCTGGGCACGGGGTTGGAGGCGACCTGGGAGCCCGATCGGGTACGGGTCCGGGTGGTGGGGTCCGAGGAAGCTGTGGTCAACCTCCCGGAGGGGGAGGTGCGGGCCGTGGTGGATGCGGCCGGACTGGGTCCCGGGACCGCACGAAGGCCCGTGCAGGTGCGGGTACCGCAGGGCATCTGGGTGGTGACATCTACACCGTCGGAGGTCACCCTGCGGATCCGGCGACGGCCGTAGAATGGGCAAAGGGATGGCCCGGCTGTTTGGGACGGATGGGATCCGAGGGGTGGCCAACGCCACACTTCCGCCCGAGCTGGCCTTTCAGGTGGCCCGGGCCGCGGCCCGGGTCCTCGCGCCCCGCGGCGGGGCGTTCTTCCTGGGTCGGGATACCCGGCTGAGCGGCCCCATGCTGGAGGGGGCCCTGATCGCGGGGCTTTGCTCTGCGGGGGTTTCCGTGGTTCGCGGCGGCATCCTCCCCACCGCCGCGGTGGCCTACCTCACCAGGGCCCTGGGCTGTGATGCGGGCGTGGTGATCTCCGCTTCCCACAACCCCATCGAGGACAACGGCATCAAGTTCTTCGACCGTACCGGCTACAAGCTCCCCGACGAGGTGGAGGAACGGATCGAGCAGGCCCTCGCGGAAACGGGGCCCCGGCCCACGGGCACCCGCGTGGGAGGGGTTCGGGATCTCGTGGACGGGGAGGAGCGCTACCTCCGCTATCTCGTGGCGCACGCACGGCCCGTCCGCGGTCTGCGGGTGGTGGTGGACTGCGCCTTCGGAGCCGCCTACCGCCTGGCGCCCCGGCTTTGGGAGCTGCTGGGCGCGGAGGTGGTGGCTCTCCACGAGGAGCCGGACGGAACCCGGATCAACGTGCGCTGCGGCTCCACCCATCCGGAGCCCCTCCAGGCCGCGGTCCGGGCTTACGGGGCGGACCTGGGATTCGCCCACGACGGGGACGCAGACCGGGTGATCGCCGTGGACGGTCGGGGGGAGGTGGTGGACGGGGATCTCATCCTCGTGGCCTGCGCCCGGCACCTGCTGCGCAGGGGGAAACTGGAGCCCCGGGTGGTGGTGGTCACCGTGATGACCAACCTGGGCGTGGAACGCGCACTGGAGCGGGAAGGCATCCGGGTGGTGCGGGCCCCCGTGGGCGATCGTTACGTTCTTGAGCACATGCGCAAGACCGGAGCACTGCTCGGGGGGGAGCAGAGCGGACACATCGTCTTTTCCCACCTCGCCACCACCGGGGACGGGCTGCTCACCGCGGTGCAGTTGGTGAACGCCATGGTGGACGCGGACGAGCCCCTCCACGAGCTCGTCTCGGACGTGGAGCGCCTCCCCCAGGTTCTGCACAACGTCCCGGTTCGGGATCCGCGGGCGGCCCTGGCGGACGAGGCCGTACAGGGAGCCGTGACCCGCGCCGCGCAATCCATGGGCCGCGCCGGCCGGCTCCTGGTGCGCCCCAGCGGCACGGAGCCCGTGGTCCGGATCATGGTGGAACACGAGGATGCCGGGGTCGCGGAGGCCCTGGCCCGGGAGCTCGCGGACCTCATCCGGTCCCGGGCCGGGGGATCGTAGGGTTGGGCCGGCTCTGGCGCGTGGGTGCCGTGGCGTGGATGGCGCTGGTGGGAACCCTGGGCCTTCTTCCCGAAGAGGTGAACCCGGGACTTCCCCTAAGCGGTGCCCCTTCCCACCTCGTGGCGCTCCTGGTCCTCGTGGTGCTCCTGCGACGGTGGCCCCTCTCAGCTTGCGGAGCGGCCGCGGCCGCGTGGGCATACGGGGTAGGCATCGAGGGGCTGCAGGGACTTGTGGGATGGCGGACCGTGGAATTGGGGGATGTGGCCGCGAACGCCGCGGGCATCCTCCTGGGGCTGCTGCTGGACCTCCTCGTGCGGGCAGGACGGAGATGAAGGAATCCTCCTGGGATGTGATCGTGGTCGGGGCGGGTCCTGCGGGCGGCATGGCCGCCTGGACCGCGGCCCGGATGGGCCTGCGGGTCCTCCTCCTGGAAGAGCACCCCGTGGTCGGGGATCCCACCCACTGCGCGGGAAAGCTCTCCGTGCACGCGTTTGCGGAGTTCGGAATCCCCCAGGACCTGGCCCGCACCGCCCTCCGGGCGGCCACCGTGTACTCCCCGGAGGGCAGGCCCGTCACACTTCGCCGCCAGACCCCGGATTCCTACGTGGTCGACCGAGATGCCTTCGATCGGTGGCTCGTCCAGCAGGCCCTGGCCTCGGGCGCGGAGCTCCTCGTTCGGACCCGGGCGTGCGCGGTGACCCGGGATCGAGATGAGATGGTGGTGGAAGCCGTGCGGGACCAGGCCTCCCTGCGGTTCCGGGCTCCGGTGGTGGTGGACGCGGAGGGGGCGCGGGCTCGGCTCGCGACCCTCCTGGGAGTGGACTCCCCCAGGCGGATGCTCCGGGGCCTCCAGTACCAGGTCACGGGCATCGCCCTCGACGAGGCGGACACCGTGGAGGTGTACCTGGGCCGGCGATGGGCGCCCGGGTTTTTTGCCTGGCTCATGCCGCTGGGAGAGCGGGAAGCCCGGATCGGGGTGTGCGTGGACCCGCACCTTGCCCCGCGCCCGCCCGCCGCCTACCTCGAGGATCTCCTCCGCAACCATCCCGCCCTTTCGCCTCGGGCCCGTGGGGTTCGGGTGGTGCGCCGGTTGGGCGGCTGGATCCCGCTCCTCCTGCACGCCCGACCCACGTACGCGCCGGGCTTCCTGGTGGTGGGGGACGCCGCGGGACACGTAAAGGCCACCTCCGGAGGAGGGATCTACTACTCCCTGGTGGCGGGACGGCTCGCCGCCCAGGCCGCGGCCCGATACCTCTCGGGCGCGCGCGGGGCCCTGCGATCCTACGAGCAGGCCTGGCGCGCCCGTTTCGGGAGAGAGGTCACCTTCACCGCGTGGATGCGTCGGGCCCTCGACCGCATCCCGGACGAGGACGTCTCCCGCTTCCTCGCCGGAATCGTCCAAGCTCCGGATCTCCAGCGGGTGATCGGGGAGTACGGCGATACCCAGTACCAGTCCCGTCTGTTCCGGCCCTTTCTCACCGCTGCCCTGCGGGCGGGCCTGCGCCATCACGCCCTCGCCCGCGCGGTGGCCCGCACCCTCATCGCCCTCCTCGCCACCCGGTAGAGGCCCTGGGACTTCCTTCGTTCGAAGGATTTTCCCGAGTATACTGGAGGAGCAGGAGAGGACTGCCGGACCGGCCGACGAAGAAAGGCCGGCAAAGCGGGTCCGGAGAAGGGAGGGGAGAGGGGAACCGTTGGGAGAAGCGCCAGGACCCATGGGAAAGCCCTCCCGTGGGTTGACGAGGTGGGGGATCTCGACCGGGGCGGAAGCTCCGGATCGGCGGGTGACCCCAGGCCCGGCCGGCGGGCCTCCGGAAACCCATCCGGTGGAGGAAAAGGGAGCTGACAAAGCCGCGGGGGTAACCCCGGGACAAAGGGCTCCTGGCCGGCAGAGCTGATTCACGCCTTTCCGGGCGCGATGCTGCCCCCTTCGCGCCCGACATCCGACCTGAAAACCGAGGGAAGCCCAGGAGGTGCGGGGGAGTCTTCCGTGCTCCTGGAGCGGGTACATCTCCGAAGGGAGGGATCCGGATGCGTGTGACCGTGAGCATCATCAAGGCGGACATCGGGAGCATCGGCGGGCACACCCTGCCCAGCGCGGAGCTCCTGCAGGCGGTCCGGGATCGGGTTTTCCCCGAGCGCGGTAAGCTCCTCCTCGACGCCTTCGTCTTCCACTGCGGGGACGACATCTCCATCGTGATGACCCACACCCACGGGGTTGGCCATGAGCGGGTCCATGCCCTGGCGTGGGAGGCCTTCCGGGCAGCCACCGCGGTGGCGAAAGCCCAAGGCCTGTACGGAGCCGGGCAGGACCTCCTGGTGGACGCCTTCAGCGGCAACGTGCGGGGCATGGGGCCTCAGGTGGCGGAGATGACCTTCGAGGAGCGGCCCAACGAGGCCCTCATGATCCTGGCCGCGGACAAGACCGAGCCGGGTGCCTTCAACTTGCCCCTCTACCTGGCCTTCGCAGATCCCATGTACTCCCCCGGGCTGCTGCTCAGCACGGAGCTCCACGACGGGTTCCGGTTCCGCATCATGGACGTGGAGTACACGGAGGGGGATCGCATCATCGAGTTGGATGCGCCGGAACGCCTGTACGACATCGCGGCCCTGCTGCGGGACACCCACCGCTACGTGATCGAGTCCATCTGGTCCCGGAAGTACCCCACGGAGCAGGCGGTGGTGGTCTCCACCACGCGCCTGCGGAACATCGCGGGCCGGTACGTGGGCAAGGACGATCCCGTGGCCATCGTGCGGGTGCAGAAGATCTTTCCGGCCACGGAGGAGTTCGGTCCACCCTTTGCCCTGGGGGCCTTCGTGGCCGGCGATACCCGCGGGAGCCACAACCTGCCGCTCCTGCCCGTGCCCGCGAACACCCCCGCGAGCACCTTCTTCTGCATCCCCATGGTGTGCGCCCTGGGGTTCGCCCTCCACGAGGGGAAGCTCACGGGACCCGTGGATCTCTTCAGCGACCCCGTGTGGGCGCCCGTGCGGGAGCGCATCGTGGACAAGGCCCTGGAGATGCGCAAGCAGGGGTTCTTCGAGCCCGCCATGCTTCCCTACTCCGAGCTGGAGTACGGCGGCATCGTGGCGCGGCTGGAGCGGCTCGAGAAGGAGTTCCACGTGGTGCGGCAGGAAGCGCCCGCGGCCACGAGCTGAGTCGCGGAAGGTGCGGGGCGGGGACCGGATCGGTGTCCGCCCCCTTCTTCCTTAATTGGAGGGGATCCATGTGCGGCATCATGGGGTACATCGGGGAGCGCAACGCGGTGGAGGTATTGCTGGACGGCCTGCGGCGCCTGGAGTACCGGGGGTACGACTCTGCGGGGATCGCGGTGGCCCATGATGGCGCCATCGCGGTCCGGAAGACCGCGGGCAAGCTGGGGCGTCTGGTGGAGCTCCTGGAGCGGGAACCTGTGGAGGGCCACGTGGGGATCGGGCACACCCGCTGGGCCACGCACGGGGAGCCCACGGACACCAACGCCCACCCTCATGCGGACGAGTCCGGGCGGTTCGCGGTGATCCACAACGGCATCATCGAGAACTTTCTTTCCCTCCGGGAAGAGCTGGCACGTCGGGGGCATGTCTTCCGCTCGGACACGGACACGGAGATCCTCGCCCACCTCATCGAGGAGGAGTACCGGGGGGATCTCGCGGAGGCCGTTCGCCGGGCGGTCCAGCGGGCCCGGGGCGCTTATGCCCTCGTGGCCATGTGCGCGCAGGAGCCGGATCGCCTGGTGGCCGTGCGGATGATCAGCCCGCTCGTGGTGGGCTTCGGCTTGGGCGAGATGCTCCTCGCCTCCGACATCCCCGCCCTTCTCCCTTACACCCGGGACGTGCTGGTGGTGGAGGACGGGGAGATGGTGGTGATCACGAAGGACGGGGCACGGCTGCTCCGACTGGACGGCACCCCCGTGAGACGGGATCGGGTGCACGTGACCTGGAGCGCGGAGCAGGCGGAGCGCGCGGGGTATCCGCACTTCATGCTGAAGGAGATCTTCGAGCAGCCCCAGGTCCTGGCGGAGACCCTGATGGGCCGGATCACCCCCGAGGGCCGCATCTACCTGGAAGACGTGCATTTCCCAGAGGGGTTCGTGGAGGGGCTTGAGAAGGTCTGGATCACCGCGTGCGGCACCGCCTTCCACGCGGGCCTGTACGGCCGGATGTTGCTGGAGCGCCTGGTCCGGATCCCCGTCGAGGCGGACTACGCCCACGAGCTCCGCTACCGGGATCCCCTCCTGGGACCGGGCACGCTCACCGTGACCATCAGCCAGTCCGGGGAGACCGCGGACACCCTGGCGGCCGCGCGCCTGTGCCGGGCCCGGGGCTCCCGGATCCTGGCCATCACCAACGTGGTGGGCAGCACCCTAAGCCGGGAGGCCCACGACGTCCTCTACATCCGGGCGGGCCCGGAGATCGCGGTGGCCAGCACGAAGGCCTACCTCGCCATGCTGGTCGCCCAAGTACTCCTGGCCCTCTTCCTCCGGGAACGCCGGATGGGGTACGATCCGGGCCTGCACCAGGCCCTGCTCCAGGAGCTGCAGCACCTGCCCGCCAAGGTCCAGGAGGTCCTGAACGACCAGGAGGACATCATCCAGCTGGCGCGCCGGATCTGCGAGGCGGAGCACCTCTACTTCATCGGCCGCGGCCTGGACTACGCGGTGGCCCTCGAGGGTTCCCTCAAGCTCAAGGAGATCAGCTACCTCCACTCGGAGGCCATGCCTGCGGGCGAGCTGAAGCACGGGACCCTCGCCCTCATCACCCACGGCACCCCCGTGGTGGTGGTGCTGACCCAGCGGGAGGTGTACGAGAAGACGGTCAGCAGCCTCCAGGAGGTGAAGGCCCGGGGCGGGTACGTGATCGCCGTGGCCTACGCGGACGACGGGGAGGTCGGCAAGCACGCGGATGTGGTCCTCCGCGTTCCCCGCACCCACGACCTCCTGAGCCCCGTCCTGGCCATCCTGCCCCTGCAGCTGCTGGCCTACCACGTGGCCCGGGAACGCGGCCACGACATCGATCAACCCCGCAATCTCGCCAAGAGCGTCACCGTGGAGTAAAAATTCCCGAGGAGCCTTCCGGTTCCATCGCGAACTCCCATCCGGGATGGTGGACCCGGAGCTCCTCGAGTGGCTCGTGTGCCCGGTTTGTAAGACCCCGGTCCGCCCGGAGGGGGATCGTCTGGTCTGTACCCGCTGCGGTCGGCGCTACCCGGTCCGGGAGGGCATCCCCGTGATGTTGGTGGAGGAGGCGGAGGGATCCGAGGGCGCGTGAGGATCCTCGGCATCGGCGTGGACCTGGTGGAGGTTCCCCGGGTTCAGCGGGCCCTGGCGCGGTGGGGGGAGCGGTTCGTGGCGCGCGTCTTCACCGAGTCCGAGCGACTCCGGGCGGGCGAGGGTCCCAACCGGGTCCTCCGGCTCGCCGCCCGGTTCGCGGCCAAGGAGGCGGTGATGAAGGCCCTGGGAACCGGCCGCAAGGGGGTGGGCTGGCGGGAGATCGAGGTCACCAACGATCCCACGGGCCGACCCCGGGTACGGCTTTGGGGCCGGGCGGCCCGGGTCGCCCGGCGAAAGGGGATCCGGGAGGTACACGTCTCCTTGACGCACGGACACCAGTACGCCGCGGCCTTCGCGGTCGCGGAGGGAGAGGAACCGGGGGAGGGGGAGGGATGAAGCTGGTGACCTCGGAGCAGATGCGCATGATCGAGCGTCGCGCCTCAGAGGTCGGGATTCCCACCGCGGTGCTCATGGAGCACGCGGGCCGTGCGGTGGCCCAGGTGGCCTGCGAGTTCCTCAGGGAACGGGGCGGCGGCCGGGTGCTGGTGATCTGCGGCAAGGGCAACAACGGCGGGGACGGGCTGTGCGCGGCCCGGCACCTGCAAAACGCGGGCGTCCCCGTGCGCGGGATCCTGCTGGCCCGGGACCAGGACCTCTCCGGGGATGCGGCCGCGAACCTCCGGGTCGCCCGGGCAGCGGGGATCGAGGTGGACAACGTGGTGGGCCCGGTAGACACCGCCCTCCGGGCTGCTCTGGGCGGTTATCAGCTGGTGGTGGACGCCATCTTCGGCACGGGTTTCCGGGGGCCCGCGGTGGGCCTGGCGGCCCGGGCCATCGAGGCCATCAACGAGTCCCGGGTTCCCGTTCTGGCCGTGGACGTCCCCTCGGGGCTGGAAGCGGACACCGGTCGGGTGGAGGGGCCTTGCGTGCGGGCCGCGGTCACCGTCACCATGGGGTTTCCGAAGGTGGGGATGGTGGTGCATCCAGGTGCGGAGTTCTGCGGCCGGGTGGTGGTGGCGGACCTCGGGATTCCCCGCGCCCTGGTGGAGGCTCTCGAGATCCGGGCGGAGCTCAGCACCGTGGCGCAGGTCCGCACCCTCCTCCCCCCCCGGGCCCCCGATACCCACAAGGGGACCTACGGCCGGGTGCTGCTGGTGGGGGGAAGCACCTGGTTCAGCGGCGCCCCACGGCTCATGGCCCTGGGAGCCCTGCGAGCGGGCGCGGGCCTGGTGCGGCTCGTGGTGCCGGAATCCATCTTTCCCGCGGTGGCCAGCTCCGTGGTGGAGGCGATGCCCCTCGGGCTTCCGGACGAAGGGGGGGTTCTCTGCAACGCCTCCCTGGAACCCATCCTGGAGCTCGTGCATGAGGCGGATGTGGTGGGAATCGGCCCGGGGATGACGACCCGGGGAGACGTCCCGCACCTGGTTCGGGAGGTGATCCGGGGTAGTCCCCGTCCCGTGGTCCTGGACGCGGACGGCCTCAACGTGCTGGCGGGACACCCGGAGGTCCTCCGGGAGGCCCGTTCTCCCGTGGTCATCACCCCGCATCCCGGAGAGCTCGCCCGGCTGCTGGGCGTCTCCTCCGCGGAGATCCAGCGGGGACGGATCCACGCGGCCCAGTCCGCCTCCCGGATCACCGGGGCCGTGACCGTGCTCAAGGGAGCCCGCACCGTGGTGGCGGAGCCCAACGGTCGGCTGGTGGTGATCCCCACGGGGAACCCCGGGATGGCCACGGGCGGGATGGGCGACGTGCTCACGGGCGCCATCGCGGCCCTCATCGGCCAGGGCCTGGGCCCGTTCGACGCCGCCTGGGTGGGTGCCTTTCTCCACGGGGCCGCGGGCGACCTCGTGGCGGCCTCCCTGGGCGACCGGGGACTCCTGGCCCGGGAGGTGGCGGACGCCATTCCCGTGGTCATCCGGCGCATCCACGAAGGGACGATGCCCGAACCCGTGACCTACCTCCATGCGGCCCGCCCGCGTTGAGGTGGATCTGGCCGCCGTCCGTCACAACGTGGTGACGGTGTGCGGGGTCCTGGGCCGGTCTACGCAGCTGATGGCGGTGGTGAAGGCGGACGCTTACGGGCACGGGATGGTTCCCGTGGCGAGGGCCGCGGTGGAGGCGGGAGCGGCGTGGTTGGGGGTGGCTTTCCCCCCGGAGGCGAAGGCCCTGCGGCAGGCCGGGATCTCCGCTCCCGTGCTGGTGTTGGGGCCCGCGACGCCGGAGGAAATGCTGGAGCTCGCCCCTCAACAGGTTTCCTTCTCGGTCTTCTCCCCCGGGAGCCTTGAGGCCGCGCGGCAGGCCGCGGCCCGGTCCTCCTTCGGGATCGCGGTCCACCTTGAGGTGGACACCGGGATGCGGCGGTTCGGATTCCCGCCCGAAGAGGCCGTGCCCGCGGCGGACGCCATCGCCTCCACGCCCGGCCTGCACCTGGAGGGAATCTACACGCACTTCGCCACCGCGGACGAGGATCCCGCTTTCGCCCGGACCCAGCTGCGGCGGTTTCAGGAGGTCCTTGGGGCCCTGGAGTCGAAGGGCCACCGCGTACCCTTCCGACACGCGGCCAACAGCGCCGCCACCTTCACCCTCCCCGACGCCCATTACGACCTGGTGCGGGTGGGGATCGCCCTCTATGGCCTTTCTCCCGGCGTGAGTACTCCGGCGCTGCGGCCCGCGCTGCGCCTGGTCGCCCAGGTGGTCCAGGTGCGGCGGGTCCCCGAGGGCACCCGGGTCGGGTACGGGGGCACCTACCGCACCCCCCGCGAAACCACCCTCGTCACGGTGCCCGTGGGGTATGCGGACGGGCTTCCCCGCTCGCTCTCCGGCCGCGGGAGGGCCTTTCTCCGGGAGACCCTCGTGCGGTACGCGGGACGGGTTTGCATGGATGCCCTGATGCTGGACGTGGGCGACCTCCCCGTGGAGGAGGGGGACGAGGTGGAGTTGCTGGGGCCTCACGTGCCCGTGGAGGAGGTGGCTTCCGCCTGCGGCACCATCCCCCACGAGATCGTCTCCCGCCTCTCCCCGTACCTCCCCCGGGTCTATCGGTAGCCATGCGTCTGGTTCCCTTCGGCCGGGGCGCGGTGCTGGTGGATCTGGGAGAGGAGATCTCGCCCCGGATGCTGGCCCGGGTGTTGAGCGTGGACCGAGTCCTGCAGGGGGTCCCGGGAGTGAGGGAGACGGTTCCAGCTTACGGCTCGGTCCTCGCCTTCTTCGAGAAATCGGCGGACGTGCAGGCCGTGGAGAAGGCCCTCGCGGGGCAGATGGGAGAGCCTGAGCCCCTCCCGGGCGACAGGGTCCGGGAGATCCCCGTCGCCTACGGGGGAGTCCACGGCCCGGACCTCGATCGGGTGGCCGCGTGGGCAGGCCTGTCCCCGGAGGAAGTGGTGGAGCTCCACTGCGGCACGGAGTACCTGGTGTACATGCTGGGATTCGCCCCGGGATTCCCGTATATGGCCACCGTACCCGATCGCATCGCAGCACCCCGCCTCCCGCGACCCCGAACGGTGGTACCCTCAGGGTCCGTAGGGGTCGCGGGGAGGCTTACGGGGATCTACCCCGCGCCCACGGCGGGGGGATGGAACCTCCTTGGGCGCACCCCCCTCCTGATCTTCGACCCCACGCGATCGCCGCCCGCGCTCCTGGAGGTGGGGGATCGGGTGCGGTTTTCCCCCATCCCTCAGGAGGAGTTCCGCGAGCCCTCCCTCCCTCCCATGCCCCCGCTCGGGCATCGGCCCGCCATCGCGGTCCTCCGGGGCGGCCTATGCACCACGGTGCAGGACCTGGGGCGCTACGGGTACCGGCGCTACGGGGTCCCGCCCTCGGGAGCCATGGATCCGGAGGCCCTAAGGGCTGCCAACGAGTCCGTGGGCAACCCACCGGAGGCCGCGGGCCTGGAGTTCACCTGGCCCGGACCGGTCCTGGAGGCGCTCGTGGACCTGGTGGTGGCGGTTGGGGGCGCGGACTTCGCCCCGGAGGTGGGGGGGAGTCCGGTGCCCCTCAACCGGCCCGTGCGGTGGCGGAGGGGCGAGGTGGTCCGGTTTCGGGGCCGGAGGCGGGGCATGTGGGCCTACCTCGCGGTCGGCGGCGGGATCCGGGTTCCTCCCGTATTGGGAAGCCGCAGCACCCACGTCCGGGCCCGGCTGGGAGGACTGGAGGGTCGGCCCCTTCGGACCGGAGACGTGCTCCCCGTGGGGCACGGGCTGGGGGTCGGGACGCCCCCCTCGTCCGAGCCCACGAGGGGCCCTGTCCGGGTCCTTCCGGGTCCGCACCTCGGAGCCTTCGCGGCCGGTGCCTTCGAGCGGTTTGTGGCTTCCGCTTACACGGTGAGCGCGCACAGCGACCGCTCCGGCTACCGTCTGGAGGGCCCCCGCATCCCCCATGCAGGCCCCGGTGAGATCCTCTCCCAGGGCATGCTCCCCGGTGCCGTCCAGGTCCCTCCGGACGGGCAACCCATCGTCCTGATGCGGGATGGGCCCACCACGGGCGGATATCCCGTGCTCGCGGTGATCCCGGAGGAGGAGCTGGGTCGGTTCGCGCAGTACGGACCCGGGGAAGTGGTGCGGTTCACCCCGGGCTGAGCGATGGGCGATCTCCACGACCTCCTGGGCCAGCGGTTCGTGGTGGACTTCGCGGGGACGGAATTGGACCCGGCGGTGGAGCGCCTGGTTCGGGAAGGGAGGGTGGGTGGGGTGATCCTCTTTCCCAAGAACGTGGCTTCTCCCGAACAGGTGAGAAGGCTCATCGCGGACCTGCAGGGGCTCGCCCGCGAGGCCTCCCTCCCCCCTCTGTGGATCACCGTAGACCAGGAGGGCGGGTGGGTGAACACCCTCCGGGACGTTCCCCTCTGCCCCTCCCCCATGGCGCTGGGCGCCTCCGGGGAGGAGGCCGATGCGTACCGGGCAGGGCGCATCACGGGAGCCGTGCTCCGGTGGCTGGGAATCAACGCCAACCATGCCCCCGTCCTGGACGTGAACACGAACCCGCGGAATCCCATTATCGGCCCCCGATCCTTCGGGGAGGATCCCCACGCGGTGGCGCGGCTGGGATGCGCGTACCTGCAGGGCCTCCGGTCGCGCGGGGTCCTCGGGATCGTGAAGCACTTCCCCGGGCACGGCGAGACCGAGGTGGACTCTCACCTCGACCTTCCCGTGGTCCGCAAGGGGAAGGCAGACCTCGAGCAGGTCGAGCTCGTGCCCTTCCGGGCCTCCTTCGAGGCGGGAGCGGAGGCCCTCATGACCGCCCACGTCCTCTACCCCGCCCTCGATCCGGACCTCCCAGCCACCTTCTCCCCCCGCATCCTGAGGACCTTGCTGCGGCGGGAGATGGGGTTTGAGGGCGTCGTGTTCACAGATGCCCTGGGCATGGGGGCCGTGCGGAGGCGATGGAGCCGGGCGGAGGCGGTGGTGCTGAGCCTTCTGGCTGGTGTGGACGTGGTCCTGAACCTGGGGAGCCCCGAGGAGCAGTGGGCCGGGATCGAGGCGGCTCGGGAGGCGGCCCGGCAGGGCCAACTCGCCTCCGCGGAGCTCCGGGCCAGCGCCCGGCGCATAGGCCGTCTCAAGGATCGGTACGCGGTGCCCCCTCCGTCAGAGCCCGCATCCCTTCCCGAGCTGCACCAGGAGGCGCTCGAGCTCGCCCGGCGGGGCTTAACCCTCCTCCGGGCAGGCCGGGTTCCGCTTCCCCCCGGGCCCACCGCCGTCCTCTCCCTGGGCGTGGAGGAAGCGGCCCGGGACGTCTTCGTCGGGGAGCTCCGGGCCCTCCGACCCGGGGTGGAGGTGGTCACGTCCTTGCGGGAGGCGCTGGGAATGTGGGAAACCCTAGTGGTCCTCACTCCGGGGTGGCGCGGGACGGCGTATGCCGGCACCGTCCGGGAGCTGTGGACCCACTACCGGGACCGGCTGGTGGTGGTAGGAGCCGGGGCCCCGTACGAGCTCGCCGCCTTCCCCGGCGTCGCGACGTATCTCGCGGCCTACGGACCGGACCCCGGAAGCCTCAGAGCTGCGGCGTGGGCGCTCGTGGGGCGCCTGGCTCCCACCGGCCGACTCCCGGTCACCGTTCCCGGAGCTTTGGCATGATCCTGGCGGCGGGTCGCGTCATCGGCGCCACGCGGGAGTTCGCACCCGGCCACGTGGTGGTGGAATCCGGCCTCATCACGGCGATGGGGGAAGGGATTCCCCGGGATGCGGATTGGGTTTTCCCCGCGGGGACCCTTGTCCCCGGATTCCTCGACCTCCAGCTGAACGGGAGCTTCGGCGTGGATTGCCTGACCGCGGACGAGACGCAGGTGGAGAAGCTGTCCCGGGACCTTGCGGCCACGGGGACCACGGGGTTCCTCGCGACCCTGGTGAGCGCCCCCATGGACCGGCTCCGCGGTGCCGTGCGGACGCTGCGCCGCGCACGGCCTAAAGGGGCTGCGCTCCTGGGCATCCACCTGGAAGGACCCGTGCTCAACCCCGGCCGGTGCGGAGCCCACGATCCCCGTTACCTGCGGGCCCCGGACGACCCGGAGGTGTGGAGCCTGATCGCGGACGCCCTCCCGGACCTGCAGGTTTGCACCCTGGCCCCGGAGCTCCCGGGCGCGGAGGCCCTGATCCGGCGGCTGGTTCAGGAGCGGGTCGTAGTGGCCATCGGCCACACGGACGCCACCTACGAAGAGACCCGGCGGGCCCTGGATCACGCCCGCATGGTCACGCACCTCTTCAACGCCATGCGGGGTCTGCATCACCGGGAGCCGGGGGTCGTGGGCGCGGTGGTGGAGGATCCCCGGTGCCGGGTAGGCCTCATCCCGGACGGCGTGCATCTCCACCCCGCGGTGGTCCGGATGGTGTATCGGCTGGTGGGACCGGACCGGATCATCCTCACCACGGATGCCTGCGCCGCCGCGGGCATGCCACCCGGCACGTACACCCTCGGAGGTCGGGAGATCTCCGTGGGCTCCGACGGGGTCCCGCGACTCCCGGACGGCACCCTGGCCGGCAGCGGGCTGCGGATGGATGAGGGGGTCGCGAACCTCGTGCGGTGGGGGATCCCGCTCTCGGACGCGGTGCGCAGCGCGGCTACGACCCCCGCGCGGCTGCTTGGCCTTGCGGATCGGGGCGCCATCGCGCCGGGGTTGCGGGCGGATCTCGTGGTGCTGGACGAGGATTACCGGGCGGTTCTCACCCTGGTGGCGGGGGAGATCGTCCACCCGGCAGGGGCGTGAGATGGCCCTTTGGAAAGACCTCGCGGAGACCCTGGAAGCGGTGCGCGGTACGCGCTCGCGCCGGGAGAAGGTCCGCCTGCTCGCCCGGTACCTCGCGGAGCTGGAGGAGGCCGACCTGCGCCGAGCGTGCACCTTTCTGAGCGGTCGCACCTTTCCCCCACTGGACCCCCGCACCGCGAACCTGGGTGGGTCCGCCATCGTCCAGGCTCTGCGGGAGCTTGCGGGCGCGGACGACCGTGCTCTCCAGGAGGCTTACCTCCGCTGGGGCGACCTGGGAGATGTGGCCCAGGACCTCCTCGCCGCCCGCACGGCCCTCCCGCTCTTCCCCCCGCAGCCCCTCACCCTGGAGGCGGTAGAGCAGGCCCTGCATCGGGCGGCGGAGGCGGTCGGCAAGGGTGCCCGGGCCGCGCGGGTCCGCGTGCTGCGGAGCCTCCTGGAGTCCGCCTCCCCGCGGGAGGCCAAGTACCTGGTGCGGATCCTCACGGGCGAGGTGCGGGTGGGGCTCAGGGAAGGGCTGCTGGAGGAAGCCATCGGGGAAGCGTTCCGCGTGCCCGCGGAGGAAGTGCGCCGGGCCATGCTCCTGCAATCGGACCCCGGGGAGGTCGCGGTCCTTGCCCGGGCCGGGGCGCTCTCGGACGCGCGCCTGCTCTTCTTCCGGCCCTTCCGGTTCATGCTGGCAGAGCCCATCTCCGCCCCGGAGGAGCCCTTCCGGGAAGCCCCGGAATGGCTCGCGGAGGACAAGTACGACGGCATCCGGGTCCAGGTGCACCGCTTCCGGGACAGGGTGGCCCTGTACTCCCGGATCCTGGACGACATCACCGAGAGTTTCCCGGAGCTGGTGCCGGACCTGCGGGATCTGGCGGAGGCGTACGTGGCGGACGGGGAGCTCGTGGCCTGGCGGGGGGATCGGGCTCTTTCCTTCCAGGTCCTGCAGCGCCGGCTGAGGAGGAAGCGCCCGGCCCCTCTGACCCGCGAGGTCCCCGTGGTGCTGTTCCTGTTCGACCTGCTGCGGTTGGGGGACCGCGACCTCCTGGACGAGCCTCTGAGCACGCGGCGGGGGGTCCTGAGCGGGCTCCGGTTTACGCCTCGGGTGCGGCTTGCCCGGGCGGAGGAGGTCAGGGATCCCGAGTCCGTGCGGGATCGGTTCCGGCAAGCCCGGGAGCGGGGAAACGAGGGCCTTGTCCTCAAGCGTCCGGACGCGCCCTACCAGCCAGGCCGCCGGGGTCGCGCGTGGCTGAAGCTGAAGGAGGAGATGGGGACCCTGGACGTGGTGGTGGTGGCGGTGGAGCGGGGCCACGGCAGGCGTGCGGGGGTGCTGAGCGACTACACCTTCGCGGTGCGGGACGGAGACCGCCTCCGGGTCGTGGGGAAAGCGTACTCCGGCCTCACGGACGAGGAGATCCGCGAGCTCACCGCGTGGTTCGAGGCCCACACCCTGCGCGACCACGGCCGCCTGAAGGTCGTGGAGCCCCGCGTGGTGCTGGAGGTGGCTTTCGACGCGGTGACCCGCAGCGACCGGCACGACTCCGGATACGCCCTCCGGTTTCCCCGGATCAAGCGCCTTCGTCCCGACAAATCGCCGGAGGAAGCGAGCACCCTCGCGGAGGTGGAGGCCTTGTACCGGGCCCAACAACGCCGCTTTTCGGGGGAAGCGGAGTAGGGTACCGTTAGGGCAGGGGGCAACGGTGCGGCGCTGGCCTTTTTACCTGGTTGTCCTGGTGGCGTGGCTGCCGCTCTGGGCGGCAACGTCCCGGCCCCGGGTTTATGTGCTGCGGGTGGAGGGCATCATCTCCCCGGCCACCGCCATCTACATCCAGCGGGGAATCCGGGAGGCGGAGCGGGCGGGCGCGGAGGCGTTGGTGGTGGAGCTGGACACGCCCGGAGGCCTCATGACCTCCATGGACCAGATCACGAAGGCCATCCTGGCGTCCTCGGTTCCCGTCATCGTGTACGTCTCGCCTCCGGGAGCCCGGGCTGGCAGTGCCGGGGTGTTCATCCTCTATGCCGCCCACGTGGCCGCCATGGCGCCCACCACCAACGTGGGGGCCGCCACCCCCGTGTTCGCGGGCGGAGGGGACCAGCAGGAGACGGAGAACCAGCGGGCCCTGCAGCGCAAGGTCACGGAGGATGCGGTGGCCCGCATCCGCACCCTTGCCCACCGCCGGGGCCGCAACGCGGAGTGGGGGGAACGGGCCGTGCGGGAGGCGGCCAGCATTCCCGCAGAGGAAGCGGTGCGGCTGCGGGTGGTGGACCTCCTGGCGCGGGACGTGCGGGACCTGCTGAACCGGGTGGACGGCCGGGTGGCGGAGGTCCGGGGGGAGCGGGTGACGCTCCGCACTCGGGGCGCGGAGACCGTGCACCTGGGGATGGACCTCCGGGAGCGGATGCTGGATCTCCTGGCGGATCCCAACATCGGCCTCATCCTGCTCACCATCGGGATCTACGGCATCATCTTCGAGCTCAACAACCCCGGGGCCATCCTGCCCGGAATCGTGGGCGCCATCGCCCTCTTGCTGGGGTTGACCTCCCTTGCCATCCTCCAGGTGAACTATGCGGGGCTTGCCCTCATCGGCCTCGCGGTGCTCCTGTTCCTGGCGGACCTGTTCATCCCCGGCCACGGCATCCTCTCCGTGGGCGGGGTGATCTCCTTCATCCTGGGCGCCATCCTCCTCACCAGCAACCAGGAGCCGTACCTGCGCCTGAGCATCGAGCTCGCGGTGGCCATCGCCCTGCTGAGCGCCGCCTTCTTCCTGTTCGCGGTGGGGGCCGGACTCCGCGCACAGCGCCGCCGGCCCGCCACGGGACGGGAGGCCCTGGTGGGTGCCGTGGGGGAGGCCCGCTCGGACCTCGCTCCACAGGGGGTGGTGTTCGTCCAGGGGGAGCTGTGGACCGCGGAGTCCGTGGATGGCCGGATCCCGGAGGGCACCCGGGTCCGGGTGGTGGAGGTGGAAGGGCTCCGGCTCAAGGTCCGGAAGGAGGGAAGTCCATGACGGCACTCATCGCCCTCGCCATCTTCCTGCTCCTCATCCTGCCCAGCATGGTGCGGATCGTGCGGGAATACGAGCGGGGAGTGGTCTTCCGCCTCGGACGGCTGGTGGGGGCCCGGGGACCGGGTCTCATCCTGCTCATCCCCTTCATCGACCGCATGGTGAAGGTGGACCTGCGGGTGGTCACCATGGACGTGCCCCGGCAGGAGATGATGACCCGGGACAACGTTCCCGTGACCGTGGACGCGGTGGTGTACTTCCGGGTGGTGAATCCGGAGGATGCCATCGTGAAGGTGGAGGACTTCGTGCGGGCCACGGCCCTGTACGCCCAGACCACCCTCCGCAGCGTGGTGGGCCAGCATGAGCTCGATGATCTCCTCTCCCGGCGAGACCAGGTGAACGCGCAGCTGCAGCGGATCATCGACGACGCCACGGAGCCCTGGGGGATCAAGGTGACCGCGGTGGAGGTGCGGGACGTGGTCCTGCCGGAGGGCATGAAGCGGGCCATGGCCCGGCAGGCGGAGACGGAGCGGGAGCGGCGGGCCAAGATCATCAACGCGGAGGGCGAGTTCCAGGCCGCGGAACGTCTGGTGGAGGCGGCCCGGAAGATGGCGGAGCAGCCCATCGCCCTGCAGCTGCGCTACCTGCAGACCCTGGCGGAGATCGCCAGCGAGCAGAACAGCACCACCATCTTCCCGCTGCCCATCGACCTCGTGCGGCCGTTCCTGGGCCGCGACGCGAGAGGGGGCTAGCCATGCGGTTTACGACCCACAGCGCGGAGGAAACCCGAGAGCTGGGGCGCCGGCTGGCCACGGCCCTGCAACCGGGAGACGTGGTGGCCCTGGTGGGCGAGCTGGGCTCCGGCAAGACCACCCTCGTTCAGGGGATCGCGGCGGCCCTGGAGGCCCGGGGCCGGGTGGCGAGTCCTTCGTTTCTCATCGTGCACGAGTACCGGGGTCGGCTCCCCATCTACCACGTGGACCTGTTCCGGCTGCGCCCGGAGGACCTGGAGCCCCTGGGACTCGAGGAGCTGTTCGACGAGGGCGGGGTGGTGCTCGTGGAGTGGGCAGAGCGGGCAGAACGCCTCCTCCCTCCGGATACCCTGTGGATCCATCTGGAGATCGCGGACGAGTCCACCCGGACGATCCGGCTCGAACCCCGGGGCGTGCGCAGCCGCCGGCTCGCGGAGGCCTTGGTCCAGGCCGCCTCCCCCGTGCAGGGCTGACCGTGCTGGTGCTCGGCATCGAGACCGCCACCGAGACCATCAGCGTCGCCCTGGTGGACGAGGACGGACTGCGGGCGGAACGCGCCCTGCGGGCGCGGCGGGCGCTCGGGTGGCTGGTGCCCGCGATCGGGGGAATGCTCCGGGACGCGGGATTGCGGCCGGAGGACGTGGAGGGGGTGGCGGTCTCCACGGGGCCCGGTTCCTTCACGGGCCTGCGGGTGGGGATCGCCACCGCGGTGGGGTGGGCACAGGCCCGGGGCGTCCCCGCCTGCGGGGTCTCCACCCTGCAGGCTCTCGCGGCAACGTGCGGGGCTTTGCTCGTGGTGCCCGTAATGGACGCCAGGCGCGGGGAGGTGTCCGTGGCGCCCTTCGTCCGGGAGGGGGAGACGTATCGTCCCCTCACGGAGGAGCTCACGGCTCCTCCGAATGCCGTCATTGACCGGTTGAGGGAACTGGGCATCGAGGATCCGACCTTCGTGGGGGATGGCCTCCTACGCTACGGGTCCCTCCTGCGGCAGGCGTTTCCCCACGCGCACCTGAGCCCCCGGGTCCTGTGGAGCCCTCGGGCGGCCGCGGTGGCGGCTTTGGGCCGGGAGCGGCTTTTACATTCCGGAGGGGAGCCCCTGGGGGCCATCCAGCCGCGGTACGGCCGGGTCACCACGTTCCGGCCTCCCGCGTGGCTTGCGGCGCGGCGGGGAGGCGGAGAATGAAGACCCTCCTTCCGGTGCGGATCGAACGCATGCGGGAACAGGACATCCCCCGGGTCCTGCAGATCGAGCGGGCCTCCTTCCCCACCCCGTGGCCCCCGGAGGCGTACCGGCGGGAGATCCGGGAAAACCGCACCGCCCACTACATCGTGGCCCGGGTGGGGGAGGAGGTGGTGGGGTACGCGGGGATGTGGGTCATCCTGGAGGAGGCCCACATCACCACCATCGCCGTGGACCCGAAGTGGCGCGGTCGGAGAGTTGGGGAGCGACTGCTCGTCGCCCTCATCGAGGAGGCCCGCAACCGGGGAGCCAGGTGGGTCACCCTGGAGGTCCGGAAGTCCAACCACATCGCCCAGAACCTGTACCGCAAGTACGGTTTCCGGGAGGTCCACGTACGAAAGGGCTACTACACGGACAACGGGGAGGACGCCCTCATCATGTGGACCGGCAACATCCTGGAGGAGCCCTTCCGCTCCCGGTTCGAGGCCCTAAAGGCCCAGCTCCAGCCGCGGGAGGGCGAGCCGTGACGGAAGGGCCGGTCCTCGGAATCGAGACCTCGTGCGACGAGACCGCGGCCGCGGTGGTCAAAGACCGCGTCATCCTTTCGAACGTGGTGGCCTCCCAGGCGGACCTCCATGCCCGGTACGGGGGCGTCGTACCCGAGCTCGCCTCCCGCCGGCACATCGAGCGGCTGATCCCCGTGGCGGAGGAGGCCCTCGCGCGGGCCGGGGTCGGGATCCGGGATCTCGCGGGCATCGCGGTCACCTGCGGTCCTGGGCTTATCGGCGCCTTGGCGGTCGGAGTGGCCTATGCCAAGGCCCTGGCCTTCGCGGCCCGGCTCCCGCTGGTGGGCATCAACCACCTGGAAGGGCATCTCTACGCCGCCTTCCTCGCCCACGGTCCCGCTCCCCTTCCGGCCCTCGCCCTCATCGTCTCCGGGGCCCACACGGATCTCGTGTGGATCCCGGAGGAGGGGCGGTATGAGGTGCTTGGTCGCACCCGGGACGATGCCGCGGGAGAGGCCTTCGACAAGGTGGCCCGGGCCTTGGGATTGGGGTATCCCGGAGGGCCGGAGATCGACCGGCTGAGCCGGGAAGGGGACGCGGAGGCTTTGCCGCTCCCGGTCCCTCTGCAGACGGAGCCGGGCTGCGACTTCAGCTTCAGTGGCCTCAAGACCGCGGTCGTGCTGGCCCTCCGCAAGACCCCTCCCCCGCGCCCCGAGGACGTGGCCGCCTCCTTCCAGCGGGCTGCGGTGGAGCACCTCGTCTCCCGGACCCTCCGGGCCGCCCGGGCGCACCGCCCCGCCTCCCTGATCCTCACGGGCGGGGTGGCCGCCAACCGCCTCCTTCGAAGGCGCCTTGAGGAAGAGGCAGTGCACCTCGGCATCCCGCTCCTCATACCCCCTCCGGACCTGTGCACGGACAACGCCGCCATGATCGCCTACGCGGGCCTCCGACGCCTCCAGCGAGGTCAGCGTTCCTCCTGGACCCTCGACGCCTCCCCCGACCTGCCTCTGTAGAGGTCAGACCCATCTCCGGCTGGCCTCTTGAAACCCCGGGGCCGGGCGGATAGTATTAGTACCGGCGTTAGCACTCGTCGGCTCTGAGTGCTAACAGCTCGGTGGACCCCCAAAAAACTCCGGGAAAGGAGGGATATGCCGTGAGGCTCAAGCCCCTGGGAGACCGTGTGGTGGTGAAGCCTCTGGAGGAGGAGGAGCGCACCAAGGGCGGCATCGTGCTGCCCGACGTGGCGAAGGAGAAGCCCCAGCACGGGGAGGTGGTGGCGGTCGGTCCCGGAGCCCTCACGGAAGACGGCAAGCGCCTTCCCATGGACGTGAAGGTGGGGGATCGGGTGCTCTTCGCGAAGTACGCGGGCACAGAGGTGAAGATTGACGACCAGGAGTACCTGATCCTCCGTCAGAGCGACATCCTGGCCATCGTGGAGCGCGAGCCCGCGGCGGCCAAGGCGTAAGGAGGTGAGGTGGGATGCCGGCGAAGGTGCTCCTGTACAACGAGGAAGCCCGTCGGGCCCTGGAGCGGGGGGTGAACAAGCTGGCGGATGCCGTCCGGATCACCCTCGGCCCGAAGGGCCGCAACGTGGTTCTGGAGAAGAAGTGGGGATCCCCCACCATCACCCACGACGGGGTGACGGTGGCGAAGGAGATCGAGCTGGAGGACCCCTTTGAGAACGCGGGGGCGCAGCTCGTGCGGGAGGTGGCCAGCAAGACCAACGACGTGGCCGGCGACGGCACCACCACCGCGGTGGTCCTGGCCCAGGCCATCATCCGGGAGGGGCTGAAGAACGTGGCCGCGGGCGCCAACCCCATGGCCCTCAAGCGGGGCATCGACCGGGCCGTGGAGGCCGCGGTGGAGTACATCCGCAAGATCAGCAAGCCCGTGGAGACCAAGGAGGCCATCGAGCAGGTGGCCACCATCTCCGCCAACGACCCCGGCATCGGCAAGATCATCGCGGATGCCATGGACAAGGTCGGCAAGGACGGCGTGATCACCGTGGAGGAGAGCAAGGGCATCGAGACCACGGTGGAGATCGTGGAGGGGATGCAGTTCGACAAGGGCTACATCTCCCCGTACTTCATCACGGACCCCGAGAAGATGGAGGCGGTCCTGGAGGAGCCGTTCCTGCTGATCACGGACCGCAAGGTCTCCTCCGTGCGGGATCTGTTGCCCGTGCTGGAGCGGGTGGTGCAGACCGGGAAGCCCCTGCTCGTGATCGCGGAGGACGTGGAGGGGGAGGCCCTGGCCACCCTGGTGGTCAACAAGCTGCGGGGCACCCTCAGCGTCTGCGCGGTGAAGGCGCCCGCCTTCGGGGAGCGGCGGAAGGCCATCCTGCAGGACATCGCCATCCTCACGGGCGGCACCGTCATCAGCGAGGAGCTCGGCCTCAAGCTGGAGAACGCGGACCTCTCGCAGCTGGGCCGGGCCAAGCAGGTGCGGGTCCGCAAGGAGGAGACCATCATCGTCGGCGGGATGGGGGATCCCAAGGAGATCGAGAAGCGGATCCAGCAGATCCGCAAGCAGATCGAGGAGACCGACTCCGACTACGACCGGGAGAAGCTGCAGGAGCGGCTCGGGAAGCTCGTGGGCGGTGTGGCGGTGATCCGCATCGGCGCCGCCAGCGAGACGGAGATGAAGTACCGGAAGACCCGGGTGGAGGACGCCCTCTCGGCCACGCGTTCCGCGGTGGAGGAGGGAATCGTCCCCGGCGGCGGCGTGGCCCTGCTCCGCGCTCAGAAGGCCATCGATGAGCTGAAGCTGGAGGGCGATGAGGCCGTGGGGGCCCAGATCGTGCGCAAGGCCCTGGAGGAGCCCGTCCGGCAGCTCGCGGTGAACGCGGGGCAGGAGGGGTCCATCATCGTGGAGAAGGTGCGCCAGCAGCCGGACGTCAACGTGGGCTACAACGTGGTCACCGGCCGGTTCGAGGACATGTTCCAGGCCGGGGTGGTGGACCCCGCGAAGGTGGTCCGCAGTGCCCTGCAGAACGCCGCCTCCATCGCGGGCTTGCTGCTCACCACCGAGGCCGTGGTGGTGGAGAAGAAGGAGGAAGAGGAGGAGAAGACGCCGACGCCGTAGTCCGGCCCGGTCTCCGCGGTCCGAAGAGGGGGGCGGGCAGAGTCCCGCCCCCCTTTTTGCTATGCTGGCTTGAGGATGGCAGAACGCAGCCGGGACTGGATGGAGCAGGCGCACCGGGATCTCGAGAGCGCCCGGTGGCAGGCGCAGGGCGGCTACTTCGAGTGGGCCTGCTTTATCGCCCAACAGGCGGCGGAGAAGGCCATCAAGGCCGTGTACCAGAAGCGCGGGGGAGAGGCGTGGGGGCATGCGCTCACGGAGCTCGTGCACGGCCTTGCCGGGCAGGTGGATGTACCCGGGGAGATCCTGGAGTGCGCGCGGTGGCTGGACCGGTTCTACATTCCCACCCGGTATCCGAACGCTTGGGCCCAGGGAGCACCGGGGAGGTACTACACGGAGGAGGACGCCCGCCGTGCCATCGGTTGTGGAGAGGCGATCCTACGGTTCTGTCAGGGTCTACTGGCTGAACCGTGAGGAGGCGTGGCGCCGGCTCGAGGAGGCCGCCCGGCGCGTCGTCGAGGAGCGGCCGGAGGTGAAGGCCGTAGTCCTGTTCGGATCCCTCGCCGAGGGCCGGGCGGTTCCGGGAAGCGACGCGGACCTCCTGCTCCTCCTCCGCTCCTCCGACCGTCCCTGGATGGAGCGTCCCTCCGAATACCTCCCGTACTTCGAGGGCATCGGGCTTCCCCTTGACCTCTTCTGCTACACCGAGGAGGAAGTAGAACAGGTCCCTCTCGCCCGACACGCCCTGAGCCGGGGGAGGCGGCTTGCCGGGAGGTAGGTCCGTCCCTCCTTCGGCCCGAAGAGGTGTCTAAAAAGCCGGGAAGTTGGGCAGATCTTCGATCGGGATGGGGAACGGGCAGAAGGGAGAGGGGAACCGGGAGCGCCGGGGAGGCTTCTTCACCCCGGATCCCTTCGCGGCGCTGAGCCTGGGCCTGCTCCTCGCCACCCTGGTGCTCCTGGGGATCCCGGAGCACTACGCGGCCCGGCGCCAGGCCGCCTACCGGGAGGCGGAGCAGACCCTGGAGCTCATGCGGCGGGCCGCCTGGGCCCACTACCTCCGCCGGGGCAGTTTCGACGGCTACCCCACGGCCACCCCTCCGCCCACCCCCCACTGGCGTTTCGGCTACGGGCCGTGCCGGGACGGGGTGTGCCTCCTGCGGGCCCTGGGGAGGGAGGGGACCCCGGTCGCGGGGGCCACGGTGGTGGTGACCCTCCGGGCGGACGGGACCGCGGAGGTGGCGTCGTACGGGTTCTAGGATGGCACGGAGATTGCTCCGTTGCCCAGGCGGGATGGTGTGGCGGGCGCTGCGGTCCGAGACGGGGTTCACCCTGGTGGAGCTCGTGATGGTGGTGGTGATCCTGGGGATCCTCGTGGCCCTGGCCCTGCCCAACTACTACAGCGCCCGGCGCAAGGCCTACTTTGCAGAGGCGGGGGAGAAGCTCCAGGAGATGCGGGAGACCGCCTGGGCCCACTACCTCGCCCACGGGACCTTCACGGGCTTCCCCAACGAGCCCGCCGCACCCACCGACCATTGGACCTTCGCCTACGAGACCTGCGCGGGCACGAAGTGCACCATGACCGCCAAGGGCAACGACAACACCCCCGTGGAGGGCGCCAAGGTGCTCCTGGTCCTGAGCGGGGACGGGACGAGCCAGGTGACCTGGGAGGGGTTCTAAAAAACTCCGGAGGGAGGCGTCTAAGACGGGCCCGAGGTGGGTAGAAGACCGGGTAGGGAGATGAGAAAGGGAGGAGGTGGTGGCACGGAAGTTGCTCTGATTCGAGGCGGAGAGCGGGAAAGGCCAAAACCTCGACCGGAAGGAGGGACGTATGCTCGGACGGATTCGCAGAAAACTCAGGGAGGAGCGGGGGTTCACGCTCATCGAGCTCATCATGGTGATCGTGATCCTCGCCATCCTGCTGGCTTTGGCGCTGCCGAGTTATCTCAGCACCCGGCGCAAGGCTTACTACGCGGAGGCCGCGGAGAAGCTCCAGGAGTGGGCCACGGCCCAGTGGCTGTACTACGTGGAGAAGAACCAGTTCGCCGGAACAGCTGCCGTCTCGCTCCCAGAGGATACCAACAACTGGGACTTTCAGGGTGGAGACTGCAGCAACCCTGGCCCTTGCGTCGCGAGTGCGGTAGGACAAGGGCCGGTGGATGGCGCCACCATCACCTACACCATCCAGAGCAACGGGAGCCGGGTCATCAACTCCAGCGGCTTCTAGCCCGTAGCACCACCCTCCCCCCTGGCGGGCGGCCGGGCGACCGGCCCGGCCGCCCGCCTTCCACCCGTCTATCGTAGCACCGACGCCGTTGCGGCTGCCCCGTGGTGGCAGGGGAGTTGCTCTGGGTCTATGCCGGTGCAGGCTTCTTCCTCCCGCTGGACGGTCCGGATTCCGGAGGCCGAGCGCCCCGTGACCCGGGATGTCCTGTGCCTGGCCGGAGGTGCCCTCCTGGCGGGCGCCCTCCTCCTGGTGGGAGGCCGGAGCCTCTCCTTCGACGAGCTCTTCGCGGCCCACGCGGCTTCGCTCCCGATCCGGGACCTCCTGCGGTTCACGTACCTCCACGACGCCCACCCGCCCCTGTACTACCTCCTGCTCAGGGCCTGGATCTCCCTGTTCGGTTCCGGGGAGGTGGTCCTCCGAGCCCTCTCGGCCCTGGCGGGGCTCGGGACGGTGGGGGCCGTGGCGCGGCTGGGCGCGGAGATCTCGCCCGGGGCGGGTCAAGCCGCGGCCCTGTGGCTTTTCGGTTCGCCGCTGTTCCTGTACGCCTCCGTGGAGGCCACCCGGTACGCGCTGCTTGTGGCCCTGTTTGCGCTCGCGGCCCTGGCGGTGTGGCGCATGACGTCGGACCCGGGTCGTCGTCCCTGGATTCTCGGAGTGCTCCTGGGGGCGCTGCTCTACACCCACTACCTGGGCGCGGTGTTCTGCGCGGCCCTGGGCGGGTTCGTCCTGAGGTGTGGGAGCCCGCAGGCCCGCCTCCGGTTTTTCCTGGCCTCCGCCCTCGCGGGACTTGCCTTCCTGCCCTGGCTTCCGGTCCTGTGGCACCACGTGCTCGACGGCCGCATCAACCCGCCCTGGCGGGGGCCGCTTCCCGCCACCCTCCCGCTCCAGATCCTGCACCTGGTGGGGTTCGGGGGGAGGGCGTTCGGGAGTGCCTCGCCGTACCTCCACCCCACCGCGGACCTCACCACCCAGCTCCTCCTCGCGCTCCCGGTCGTGGGGGCGATCTGGCTTGGGGGGAGTGCCGTGGTCCGGGGCGACCGCCGGTTGGGGGCTCTCCTCGGGTGGTGCGTCGGGCTTCCGGCCGCGGTGCTGCTGGGAGTTTCCCTCTGGACCCGGTCCCTCGTGGCCTACCCCCGCTACTTCGTCTTCGCCCTGCCCTTCTGGGCCGTGGCCGCGGGGGCGGCGGTGGCGGAGCTCGGGCGTGCACCGGCGCGGCGGCGGGCGGCCGGAGCGGTGGCGTTCGGGATCCTGTTCGTCCTCAGCCTGGCCTCCCTCGCGGCGTTCGCGGCCTCTCCCACCGCGGGAACAGGGGACCGCAAATCCATGGGCGCGTACCTGCGGGCGCACGTCCGGGCAGACGATGCGGTGGTGGTGTTCCCTTCCTGGGAACGGCTCGGCCTCGCGTACTATGCACCGGGAGTGCGGGCGGAATGGGCCTTCCTCGGCACCCGCCGGGACGCGCCGGATCCCGGGGAGGTGAGAATGGGGATGACGGCGCTTGCGGCAAGGCGGAAACGGATCTGGGTCCTGGAGGAACCCCCGATGCCCCCGGGGCTGTTCGATGCCACGTACCGGTGGCTTGCGCGGACGCATCGGGTGCGGGACCACCGGGAGTTCGGCGGCGTGCGGGTGACCCTGTTCGTGCGCGGGGAGGGAGGACGGTGACCACGGAGGCGCTGGTACGGAAGGCGGAGTCGTGCCCTCCCGGGGAGACGACTCAGGACCGGGGACGGCGGTGGGAGCCGTGGGCCCTCGCCGCGGTGCTGTTTTTGGCCTTGAGCCTGCGGCTGGAGATGCTCTCCGTGCGCTCCCTGTGGCACGACGAGGCCTTCAGCCTGGAAGTGGCGCGGAGGCCCGTGGGCTACATCTGGACGAACCTCCCGCGGGTAGATCCTCACCCGCCCGGCTACTACCTGATGCTGCAGGGGTGGATTCGCCTTTTCGGAGGCGATGTGGCGAGCGCCCGGACCCTGTCGGTGGTGTGGGGGATGGTGGGGGTGGTGCTCGCGTGGGGGTTCGGGCGGCGGCTCGGGGGTCCTGCGGTGGGGGTCGCGGCCGCGGCCCTCGTGGCCCTCAACCCCTTCCAGATCTACAACTCCAACGAGGTCCGCATGTACGCCCCCCTCACCGCGGCCGCGGTCCTCTCTACCTGGATGCTCCACCGGGCGGATCGGCGGAACCGGGACCTCGACTGGGCGCTCTACGGCGTAACTGCCGCGTTCCTGCTCTACCTCAGCTACTACGCGGGGCCCCTGGTGGTGGCCCACGGCGTGTGGATGGCGCTGCGACGCCGGTGGCGGGGGCTGCTGGTCGGCGGGAGTACGGGCCTCCTGCTTTACCTGCCCTGGCTTCCAGCCCTGGGCCGGTCCCTGTTTGCGAATCCCATCCCGTACCGGGACCCCATGCGGCCCACGTACGGGCTGGAGGTGTTCGCGGTGCACGCGTTTGGGGGGTACCTCCTGGGCATGCCGGGGTACCTGCGCTGGCCAGGGCTGGAGTGGAAGTACCAGCCGCTTCTGGTGTTCCCCTTCGCGGTGCTGGCCGCGGCCGGGGTAGGGGAGCTGTGGCGGCGGGACCGGGGAGGCTGCGGGCTCCTGATCCTGTGCTGGGCCCTTCCCGTGGCGGTCTTCGTCCTGGCCTCGCTCGTGCTGCGACGGGAGGCGGCCTATTTCTACCACCTCGCGCACCTCCAGCCCTTTGTGGCCGTGGCGCTGGGCTCGGGGATCGTGGGACTGCGGGAGGCGGCGCGGCGGGCTTCCCCGTTCCTGGTGAGTGCCCTGGCCGCGGCAGGAGTGCTGCTCTTTCTGTGGCCCGCCATCGACAACCTCCAGGGCAATCCCGCCTACCAGGGGTTCCGGTACGACCTCGCGGCCCGGCACCTGCGGGCGCATTATCGGCCCACGGACGTGGTGGTGTACTACATGGGTGGGGCCCAAGCGGCGCTGCACCGGTATTTTGATCCGCCCGGACCCGAGATCGCCATCGATCCGGACGTGCGGCGGTGGAACCGGGAGGCGATGCGCGAGCACTTCCAGGAGGCCGTGCGGTTGCTGCGGCCCGAGCACCGGCGGATCTGGCTCGTCCTGGTCTCCCCGGTCCCTCCGGGTTCCACGGAGGATCTGGTGCGCGGGCTGGAATCCCGGGGCTACCGCCGCGGCCCCCTCCACGACTTCAACGGCGTCCGGGTGGGCCTGATGTACCGACAGGGACCTCCGCGCGCGGCGCCCTGAGCCGCGCCGACCAGGGAACGGCCGGCAAGGCGGCGTGGGACGACCAGGTTGCCGACCGCGTACCGGCAGGAGCTCCGGGCGTCCTGGTGGAACACCTTACACCTTGACGGCCCGGCACGGCCGGTGACGGGAACGTCGGTGGGGAGGTGAGAACCGTGCGGCGATCCGTCCCGGTCCTCGTTGCCCTCCTCGTCGGTCTAGCGGCCGCGCCGCAGGCGGCGCCCGCGCAGGACGGGCGGCCGGTGGTGATGGTGGTGGACTTCGCGGTGTCCGTGGGATGGTCGCCCGCGTCCGAGGTGGTGACCGACCGGATCGTGGCGCGGTTGCGGGAGGACGGGTCGGTGCGGGTGCTGTCGCGGTCGGAGACCCGCAACGCGCTCGAGGCCCAGCGCCTGGACACGCGGGGCATCCTGGACGTGCAGGACGTGAGCCGGGCGGCGGCACGGGCGGGCGCGGACGACGTGATCATGGGCGAGGTGGAACAGTTCGACCAAGATCACCGCGGCGGGTGCTTCCCCCTCGTGGGCTGTGCGTACACCATCACCACCACCGTCCACATCCGCGGGATGGTGGTGGACGCGGAGACCGCGGCGGTGCTCGCGCGACCCGAGGGGCAGGCGCAGCGCAGCCAGACCTCGGCCTCCGTGTGGGTGGGCCCCTGGTGGAGCCACGTGTCCGTGTCGAACTTCGACGCGCAGCTCATCGGCCGGGTCACCCTGGAGGCGGTGGCTCAGTTCGTCTCCCGCGCCAAGCCCAGCCTGCGGCCCAAGCCCGGACGGGCCCGCGAGCCCCAGCGGCCCTCCGACACCGACGCCCAGCCCGCCCCCTCCGGAGGCCGCAGGGGGTCCCATCTCCCTTGAGCGGACGGGAATCATCGGCCCCGGCGGGCTCCGGAAGGCACATCCCGCAGGTCGGGTCCCTTCAGGGCCTCTGCGGCCCGGCGCAGGACCTCCCCGAATTCGTTTAAGACGTCCGGGAAGACCACTTGCCCGTTCCGTGGGACTGAACGCGCGGGCAACCGGTTTTCGCACGATCGATCAGACGCCCAGGGGTCAGGCCATAATAAAGGTGTGCGGGCGGTGCTGTGGGGTGGGGTGCTGGGCGTGCTGGCCTTCGGCGGATTCCGCCTCGGTGGCCTGATTCTCGGGTTGCCCCTCTGGATGCGGGAGGCCGCGGGCGTGCGGATCCCCGTGGAACTCATCGGCGAGCGCCTGTTCCGGTGGCTTCCCCCCGTTTGGTTCGCCTACCTGGTGAACGCCCTGGAGGCCTTCGGCCGATCGGTGCTGGGCCTGGAGCACTTCGGGAAGATCCTGGCCCTCGCCCTGGCCAACCTCACGGTGGCGGGGCTGGGGGCTGTCGGAGCACTGGGGCTGAGGCGGTGGATCCGTGAGGTCCGCTCGACGCCTATGGCGGTTGCGGCGGCCACCCTGCTCGTCTGGACGGCGTGGATGTTCGTGCTCCTGCCGCTTGCGGGCGGGGGACTCCTCGGCCAGAAGGCAGGGCCCCCGGAGCTCGTGGCGGCGCTTGGAGGCCTGTGGAGCCTTGCGTATGCCGGTCCGCTCGTCCTCCTGCTAAGGAAAGACGCTAACGCACCGTCCACCGGCGACCAGAACCCCTTGAGCCGGAGGGCATTGCTCCGGCGGGGGATGCGGTTCTTGGCGGGGTTGCTCGCGGGATCCGCCCTGGCGGAGTGGGCGGTGCGCCTGGCCGCAGGGGCACAGGCCCTGTTCGCCCGCATCCGGGGCCTCCCCCCGGAGATCACGCCCAACCGGGCCTTCTACACCGTCAGCAAGAACTTCTTCGACCCGGACGTGGACGCCCGGCGGTGGCGACTGGAGGTGACGGGCCTTGTGGAGAACCGGCTGGTGCTCTCCCTGGAGGACCTGAAAAGGCTTCCATCCGTCAGCCGGCCCCACACCTTCGCCTGCATCAGCAACCCCGTGGGCGGAGACCTCATCGGCAACGCCGTGTGGAAGGGGGTCCGGTTCCGGGACCTGCTGGAACGCGCCCGGCCCAGGCCCCAGGCGCGGAGGGTGGTGTTCCGGTGCGCGGACGGCTACCACACCTCGGTCCCCCTCGCGGACCTCCTGGACCCGGACGCCTTCCTGGCCTACGAGATGAACGGGGAAGTCCTTCCCAAGCCCCACGGCTTCCCCCTCCGGGCCGTGATTCCGGGCCTGTACGGGATGAAGAACCCGAAGTGGATCACCGAGATCGAGCTCACGGACAAGGACCACCTGGGCTACTGGGAGTCCCAGGGGTGGAGCGACGAAGCCGTGGTCAAGACCCTCTCGAAGTTCACCACCCCCCGGAACGGCGCGGTCCTGCCCGCGGGTCCGGTCTGGGTGGGAGGGGTGGCGTACGCGGGCGACCGCGGGATCAAGGCGGTGGAGGTGAGTTTCGACGGCGGGCGGACCTGGCAAGGGGCTGCCCTCAAGCCTCCCCTCGGCCGACACACCTGGGTGCTGTGGGCCCTCCGGTGGGATGCCCGCCCGGGCCGGTACACCCTGGCGGTGCGCGCGTGGGACGGCCGGGGATTCCCCCAGGACCCTGCCCCCAGACCCTCCCTCCCCGAGGGCGCGACCGGCTACCACGTGATCCGGGTTACGGTCCGCTAGCCCCCTAGACAACCGCTCCATTTTGCCAGATAATGAGAGCGACTCTCGTTCTTATGAGACTGACGCGGCAACGGAAAGCCATCCTGGAGGCCCTCCGGGCGACCCGGTCGCACCCCACCGCGGAGGAAATCCTCCAGCGGGTGCGGGTAGATCTACCGAGTACGAGCCTCGCCTCCGTGTACCGGAACCTCCGGGTGCTGAAGGCGGAGGGGCTGGTCCGCGAGATCGTGACGGGAGGGCACCGGCGGTACGACGGGGTCCTCACGGATCACGCCCACTTCATCTGCGAGCGTTGCCACCGGGTTTACGACCTGGGGGAGGAGAGCTGGATTCCCCGGATCCGGAGATGGCTTCCGGAGGGCTTTTCCGTTTCCGGCGTGCACCTGGAGCTGCGGGGACGGTGTCCGGAATGCGGGTGACGAGCAGACGGATCGAGGAGTACCTGCGGGCCATCTTGCACCTGCGGGCCGGAGGAGGGAAGGTCTCCCTGACTGCCCTGGCCCGCCAGATGGGGGTTTCGCCTCCCACGGCACACGAGATGGTACGCCGGCTGGAGCGGATGGGACTCGTGACGTACTCCCGGCGGGAGGGAATCCGCCTCACCCCAGAGGGGAGCCACCGGGCCTTCGGCAAGGAGCGGCGGTACCGCCTCTCCCAGCGGTTCCTGTGCGATGTGCTGGGGATGGAGGCGGAAGTGGCGGCCCGGGAGGCCCTCCGGTTCGAGCAGGGACTTTCGCCCACCGTGGAACAGCAGATCATCCGGCTGTTCGCCCACAGCCGTGCTTCGGAGCTGGACGGGTGAGGCGGCCTCTTCCCTGACGAGGAGGCCGCATCCCAGCTCCCCGTGGCCTGGGCGCTCTCACCTTCCGGGCCGGAAAGCCCGTATACTACTGCTGGAGGATCGGTGAGCCGCAGATCCGGTACCGGCACGGCCTGGACGAAGGGTTCACTGGCCGCAGGCCCATCGGCCTTCAGGGCTGGATCGGAGAACCGATCGCGTGGCCGTTCCCTCCACCACGTCCGCAAAGGGGGTGTTGCCGGTGAGACAGGCCCTGAGTTCGCACAATCCTCTCGTCCTGATCCTCGCCCTGGTCACCGCGGCGGGAATCGCGGGTGCTGTGTACCTGTACTCCGTGGCTACGGGCAAGGAAACCGCGGAGCTGCGGAAGTCCTTCGGGGCGCTGTTCTTCGCCCTCGGGGTGTTTTCCCTGGGAGGGTTCGTCCAGCTCATCTGGTCGGACTGGGCCGGGTTCCCGGTCGGCCACTACTCGGAGCTGTTCGGGACCAGCACCGGGCTGTTCTCCCTGATGCTCATCATGGCGGGTTTCTACCTGTACACGGGGCTCGACCTCCGCATGCTGGCGTGGCCCGCGGCCTTCATGGGGCTGTTCCTGCTCCAGGGGGCGCGGGCGGTCCTGGACTTCCAGCTGACGCGGACCCCGCCGGTGACGTTCGTCCTGTGGGTCTCCGCGGGGTTGGCCAGCGTGGGGATGCTCCCGTACGCGTACAGCCAGGGTGGGGGACGGCGGACCCTCGCCTACCTGGGCGCCGTGGTGCTGGTGGTGATGGCGCTGGCGGCGCTGGTGACGGGAGTGAACGCCTTTTACGGCCACATCGCGGAGGTCGTCCGCCAGCAGACCCGCTGAGCCTGCGGGCCCGGAGGGTGAGACCGACGGCCGGAGGCCCTGCGCCCGGAGGTGCTGTCAGGGCGCGGGGCCCGATCGTGTGAGGAGGATCGGACCAAGCGGCGGCGGGAGGAGCGCGTGGAGGACATCTATGATCTCGTGGTCATCGGAGCGGGTCCCGGAGGATACGTGGGGGCCATCCGCGCCGCCCAGCTCGGGATGCGCACCGCCATCGTAGAGCGCCGCAAGCTCGGCGGAACCTGCCTGCACCTCGGCTGCATCCCGACCAAGGCCCTGCTGCAGGTGGCGGAGCTCCTGGAGGAGACGCGGCGCGCCCGGGAGTTCGGGATCCGGGTGGGGGAGCCCTCCCTGGACATGGCCGCGGTCCAACGGTATAAGGAACGAGTGGTCAACACCCTTCACCGGGGCGTGGAGTACCTGATGCGCAAGAACGGCATCGCGGTGTTCCAGGGAACGGCGCGCCTGGCGGATCGGGGCCTCGTGCACGTCTCCCTCCAGGACGGATCCGAGACCGAGCTCCGGACCCGGCGCGTGCTGCTCGCCACAGGGTCGGTACCCCGGAGCCTCCCGGGGGTGGTGGTGGACGGCAGCCGCATCCTCACCAGCGACCACGTGGTGGCCCTCCAGGAGGTCCCCCGCCGGCTCGGAATCCTGGGCGCGGGGGTGATCGGGGTGGAGTTCGCCAGCATCTTCCGGTCCTTCGGGAGCGAGGTCACCATGCTGGAGCTCCTGCCCCGGGTGCTCCCGGGCGAGGATGAGGAGGTGAGCGAGGCCCTCCGCAGGGCCTTCGAGCGCCGGGGCATCAAGATCTACACGGAAGCAAAGCTCCAGAGGGTGGAGTCCACAGAGGGCGGACTGCGGCTGGTGGCCGCTCAGGACGGAGGGCTTGTGGAGGTGGAGGTGGACGTGCTCCTGGTGGCCGTGGGACGCGCGCCCTACCTGGAGGGGCTGGGGGTGGAGACGGTGGGGCTGCAGGTGGACGAAGGAGGCTTCATCCGGACGGACGCCCGGATGCGCACGACCGTGGAGGGGATCTGGGCCATCGGAGACGTGGTCCACCAGGTGCCCATGCTCGCCCACGTGGCGAGCGAGGAGGCGGTGGTGGCCGTGGAGGACATGGCGGGGCTTGATCCCCGACCCGTGGACTACCTCTCCGTCCCCCGGTGCACCTATTCCCTGCCGGAGGTGGCCAGCTTCGGATTGACGGAGGCCCAGGCCCGGGAACAGGGCTACCAGGTCCGCGTGGGCCGGTTCCCCTTCGCCGCGAACAGCAAGGCCGCGATCCTCGGAATCCGGGAGGGGTTTGTGAAGATCGTGGCGGACGCGAGATACGGGGAGATCTTGGGGGTGCACATGATCGGGCCCCGGGTGACGGAGCTGCTGCCGGAGGGGATCCTCGCCCGCACCGTGGAGGCCACCGCGGAGGAGATCGTGCGGGCCATCCACGCCCATCCCACCCTCGGGGAAGCGATCCGGGAGGCGGCCCTGGACGTCCTGGGCCGGGTGATCCACACGTAGGAGGCGGGATTCCCCCATGACGCCGGAGATCACCGCAAAGCCCCAGCACACGAACCTGGGCCTTTCGGACGGGGACGTGCTGAGGATGTACGGGTACATGGTCCTGGCCCGGGTGCTGGATGAGCGCATGTGGCAGCTGCAGCGGGCCGGCAAGGCCCGGTTCGTGGTCTCTGCCCCGGGCCACGAGGGCGCACAGGTGGCCATGGTGTGGCCCCTGGACAGGGAACGGGACTGGTTCGTGCCCTACTACCGCTCCCTGGCCGCGTGCCTGGTGAAGGGGATGACGCCCACGGAGATCCTCCTCTCGGTCCTGGCCAAGGCCACGGATCCGAGCTCCGGGGGGCGGCAGATGCCGGGCCATTACAGCTCCCCACGTCTCAGGATCCTGTCGGGGAGCAGCACCGTGGGCACCCAGTATCCGCACGCGGTGGGCATCGCGTACGCGGCGAAGGTCCGGCGCACGGGAGAGGTGGTGGTGGTGTCCATCGGGGAGGGGGGAACGAGCGAGGGCGACTGGCACGAAGCCCTGAACTTCGCGGGGGTACACCGGGTCCCCTGCATCTTCTGTGTGGAGAACAACCGCTACGCCATCTCCGTGCCCCTGCACAAACAGATGGCGGTGGACAGCGTGGCGGTCCGGGCCGCGGGCTACGGCATGCCGGGGGTAAGCGTGGACGGGTGCGACGTGCTGGAGGCCTACCGGGTGATGCGGGAGGCCTGCGAGCGCGCCCGGCGGGGCGAGGGGCCGACCCTGGTGGAGTTCCGGGTGGAGCGGCTCAGCCCCCACAGCAGCGAGGACCAGCAGGAACGGTACCGTTCCCCGGAGGATCTGGAGGCCGCCCGCCGGCGCGATCCCCTGGTGCGGTTCGGCGGCTATCTCCGATCCGTGGGGCTGCTGGACGACACTCGGGATCAGGCCCTGTGGGCGAGGGCCAGGCGGGAGGTGGATGAAGCCACGGAGGCCGCGGAGCGGGCTCCGGACCCCGATCCGGCCACACTCCTGCGGCACGTGTACCACGACCCCGAACCGGACCGGCCCGCGGATCCCGTGTACTGGATTCCCCGGGAGTGACCGGATGCCGGAGCTGCGGTACCTGGACGCCCTGAACCGGGCACACCACGAGGAGATGGCCCGGGATGAGCGGGTGGTGGTGCTGGGAGAGGATGTGGGCGCAAAGGGCGGGGTCTTCGGGGTCACCGCGGGGCTGCTGGAGCGGTTTGGAGAAGAGCGGGTGATTGACACGCCGCTGGCGGAGTCTGCCATCGTGGGGTGCGCCATCGGCATGGCCATAAACGGTCTCGTGCCCATCGCGGAGATCCAGTTCGCGGACTTCCTCCACCCGGCCTTCGACCAGATCGTGAGCGAGGCGGCCCGCATGCGCTACCGAAGCAACGGGGCCTTCGGCTGCCCCCTGGTCATCCGGGTCCCCTACGGCGGTGCACACGGAACGGCCCTCTACCACTCCCAGTGTGTGGAGGCCTTCTACGCCCACGTGCCCGGCCTGAAGGTGGTGGCTCCGTATACCCCGTACGACGCGAAGGGGATGCTGAAGGCCGCGGTGCGGGACCCGGACCCGGTGCTCTTTCTGGAGCACAAGCGCCTGTACCGCATCGTTCGGGGCGAGGTGCCGGAGGAGGACTACGAGGTGCCCATCGGACCCGCGGTGGTGCGACGGCCCGGAAAGCACCTCTCCGTGTTCACCTACGGCTGGATGCTGCACGAGACTTTACGGGCCGCGGAGATGGTGCAGCCGGAGGGGATCGAGGTGGAGGTGGTGGAGATCCGCACCCTCCGTCCCCTCGACAAGCTCACCATCCTCCGGTCCGTGGCGAAGACCAACAAGGCCCTGGTGGTGTACGAGGACAACCGGTTCTGCGGGTACGGGGCGGAGATCGCGGCCCTCATCGCGGAGGAGGCCTTCGAGGAACTGGATGGCCCCGTGATGCGGCTGGGCGGGCCGGACGTGCCCGCGGTGCCCTTCGCGCGATCCCTGGAGGAGGCCTGGATGCCCGACGCGGATCGGATCGCCCAGGCCATCCGCCGCCTCGCACGGTACTGAGGTCGGAGATGCCCGTGGAGGTGAAGCTGCCGCAACTCGGGGAGACGGTGTACGAGGCCACGGTGGGGAAGTGGCTCAAGCGGCCGGGGGATCGGGTGGAGCGGTTCGAGCCCCTGGTGGAGCTCATCACGGAGAAGGTGAACGTGGAGATGCCCGCCCCCCTCGGGGGCCGGCTGGTGGAGATCCTGGTCCCGGAGGGACAGACGGTCCCCACGGGAACCCCCATCGCCCTGATGGAGACGGAGCAGCCGCCTCCCGCGGAGGGAAGGGCCGTGGAGGAGCGCAGCCTGCGGCTGTCTCCCCTCGTGGCCCGGCTCGCCCGGGAGCACGGGATCTCCCGGGAGGAGCTGGAGCGGATCCCGGGAACCGGTGCCGGCGGCCGGATCACGAAGCACGACCTCCTCCGCTACCTGGAGCAGCGCGGAACCCCTTCTCCCGCAGAGACGGCCCCCGTGCAGGGGGAACGGGAGGATCGTCTCGTGCCCCTGGATCCCCTCCGCCGGACCATCGCGGAGCGGCTCAGCCGCTCCGTGCGGGAGATCCCCCATGCCTACGCCCTGGTGGAGGCGGACGTCACGGACCTCGTGCGATACTACGAGCGGAATCGTGAGGACTTCGAGCGTCGGTACGGGGTCCGGCTGACGTACACCGCCTTCTTCCTGCGGGCCGCGGTCGAGGCCCTGCGGGCCTACCCCGTGGTGAACGCCCAGTGGACGGAGGAGGGGATCCTGCTGCGGGGAAGGATCCACATCGGGGTGGCGGTGTCCACGGAGCGGGGCCTCCTGGTCCCCGTGATCCGGGACGCGGACGAGAAGAGCCTTGTGGGCATCGTCCGGGAGCTGGACCGGCTCGTGCGCAGGGCCCGGGAGGGGCAGCTCAGCCTGGAGGAGGTGCAGGGCGGGACCTTCACCCTCACCAACCCGGGGGTGTTCGGCTCCGTCTGGTCCATGCCCATCATCCACCACCCGCAGGCGGCCATCCTGGCTACGGATGCCATCACGAAGCGGCCCGTGGTCCGGGGCGAGGGGATCGCCATCCGGTCCGTCATGCACCTGGGGCTGGCCTTCGATCATCGGGTCTTCGATGGAGAGGTGGCGGTACGGTTCCTGAACCGGGTGAAGGAGTGCCTCGAGGCGGTGGATCCCGTCACCCGCTAGAGGCGAAGGAGGACAGAGATGGCGCTTCAGGCGACAAAGCCCGCTCCGCTCCCACGGCCGCCCTGGCTGAAAGCCAGGCTTCCCGGCGGACCCAACTACCAGGAACTCGTGGGCATCATGCGGAATCTGCGGTTGCACACGGTCTGTGAGGAGGCCCGCTGTCCCAACATCGGGGACTGCTGGGAGCGGCGCACCGCCACCTTCCTTATCCTCGGCAACGTGTGCACCCGGAACTGCGCGTACTGCGCCATCGCCCACGGACTGCCCAGCGAGGTGGATCTGCAGGAGCCCGAGCGGGTGGCGCGGGCGGTGCAGGCCATGGGACTGCGGCACGCGGTGATCACCTCCGTGGACCGGGACGACCTGCGGGATGGGGGAGCGGGCATCTTCGCGGCCACCATCCGGAAGATCCGGGCATACCTCCCCACCTGCACCGTGGAGGTCCTCATCCCCGACTTCAAGGGCGATCCGGATGCCTTGCGCACCGTCCTGGACGCCGGGCCCGATATCCTCAACCACAACATCGAGACCGTGCGCCGGATTTTCCGGCTCGTTCGCACGGGCGGCAACTACGACCGGTCCCTGGAGCTGTTGCGGCGGGTGAAGGCCTGGGGATATCCGTGTCTCACCAAGAGCGGGCTCATGGTGGGGTTGGGGGAGACCTTTGAAGAGGTCCTGGAGACCATGCGGGACCTGCGAGCGGTCGGCTGTGACATCCTCACCGTGGGCCAGTACCTCAGCCCCGGGGAGGGCTACTGGCCCGTGCACCGGTACGTCCCCCCGGAGGAGTTCGCGGAGCTCAAGCGCATCGGGCTCGAAATGGGGTTCCGACACGTGGAGTCCGGCCCGCTCGTGCGCAGCAGCTACCACGCGGACGAGCAGGTGGACCGGGCCATGGCCTCCACACCGTGAGGCCTCTTCCGCTCCGTCCCCGCCGGGCCGCGCCGCCGCTCCTGGTGGTGGGTCCCTCCGGAGACACGGAGGTGCGACCTCTGTGGGCGTTCCACCGCCCCGTGCTGCTCGTGATGGTACACGGCCCGACCTGTCCGGCCTGCGGGCGCTTGATCCGGGAGCTCCTCCAGCGCGTCCCGGCCTATCGGGTCTGGGAGGGGGAGCCCGTGGTCCTCCACTCGGAGCCCGATCCCTTCCTGGATCTCCCCCTCAGCCAGCTGCGGGACCCCGCGGGGGCGAACCGCAGGGCCTACGGGGGGCGGGAGGCGGAGGCGGTGCTGGCCTGCGTGGATGCCCGGGGGATCTACTGGGAGGGATGGTGGTTGCGGCACCCGGACCCCGTGGACTGGCGGGAGGTCGAGGAGACGGTGCGGTGGGTGGCGGTCCAGGAGCCGGAGTGCGCCACCTGCACCGTGGAGCCCGCCTGGGAGCAGGCGCTCTGGGAGGATGATGTGGGATGAACCTCCATCTCGTCACGAAGCGGTGCGCGTTCAGCCGGGATGCGGAGAAGGCACTGGAGCGGCACCTGGAGCGCATCAGGCGCCGGCTGCGGCACTTTCCGCCTGATCTGCTGCACCTGGAACTGACCGTGGAGCGGGCCGCCCGGAAGGAGGAGTATACGGGCAGCGTGCGTCTGCGGATCGGGACGCACGTCCTCCCGGCGCGGCGGAACCGGGCCGAGACTCTGGAGGGATTTCTTAAAGCCGCCTTCGAGGATCTTGAGGAACAGATCGGCCACTTCAAGGCCCGGCTACGCCGCGACTACGCCCACGAACGCAAACGGGCCTCCCTCTCGGCGGAGGCGGTCCGGGCGTACGAGCAGGCCCTGATGGAGGAACGGGCGCTCCTGGATCAGGCCCTGGCAGGGGACCGGGAAGCCTTCCACGCCCTCGTGGAGGAGGAGCTCCCTCACCTGCGCCGCGTCCTGGAACGGGAACTCCGGGCCGTGGGGCGGGAGGGGACTGCGGAGGAGTTGGAGCACGTCCTGGCGGACGTCCTGACGGTGGCCTTCCGGGAACTCCCCCGCAAGCCCGCCCGATGGACCCTGGCGGGGTGGCTGACGTGGATCGCCCGACGGGAGGTGGAACGAGAGGCCCACGGGCTCTCCGTGGCGCAGTCCGTGGAACGGCCGGAATGACCGTTCAGCGCCCCGCCGCCTTCGCGGCCTCCTTCTCCTTCTTCTCCATGATGGCACTGGAGTGTCCGGGGAAGGCCTTGGCGCCCGGATGGAGGTAGGTGTACGCGTTGTTCACCGCGGTGGCCGCCTCCCCGTAGCCCGTGGCGATGAGCTTCAGCTTCCCCGGGTAGTACGTGACGTCCCCTGCCGCGTAGATGCCGGGGCGGTTGGTCTCCATCTTCGTGTTCACCACGATGCTGTCCTCGTGGAGCTCCAGCCCCCACTCCCGGATGGGCCCGAGGTCGCTCACGAGTCCCAGGAAGGCCAGCACCGCGTCCACTTCCAGGGTCTCCTCCTCTCCCGTGCGGTTGTTGAAGACCACCGCGGCTTCCACCCGATCCCGGCCCTGGAGGGCCTTGAGCTCGTAGAAGAGCTTCACCCGGGCGGTGCTCGCGAAGAGCCTGCGCACGGAGTCCTCGTGGGCCCGGAACTGGTCCCGTCGGTGGATGAGGGTGAGCTCCTTGGCGAGCGGCAGGAGGTTGAGGGCCCAGTCGAGGGCGCTGTCGCCTCCGCCCACCACCAGGACGCGTTTGTCGCGGTAGTCCTCCCGGTTCCGCACCGCGAATTCCAACCCCCGTCCCTCCCACCGGTCGATCTCCGGGCGGTTGTACTTCTTGGGGGTGAAGGCACCGATGCCGGCCGCGATCAGGACCACCCGGGTGAAGTGCTCCTGCCCCGTGTGGGTGGTGAGCCGGTAGGTGCCGTCCGGGAGCTGGTCCAGCCGTTCCACCCGCTCGTTGAGCACGATGGTCGGGTTGTACTGCATCATCTGCTCGATCTGATTGCGGATGAGGTCCTTTCCCAGGATCCTGGGGAAGCCCGCCACGTCGTAGATGTACTTGTCGGGGTACAGGGCGGTCACCTGACCCCCGAGGTCCGATTGGCTGTCGATGATCTTGGTGCGCAGGGCGCGGAAGCCCGCGTAATAGGCCGCGAACAGACCCGTGGGGCCTGCCCCAATGATGGTAATGTCGTAGAGGTCCATGGCGCCTCCGCTCCGCCGTCGGGTGTTCGTCCAGAGTCATTGTACCGGTCCGGAGGAGGTTTGACACGCCTCGGATCCTCGGGTACCCTGCTAGAGGAGACGTGATGCGTACCCCTTCCTTCGTCCACCGGCCTCGTGAGTGCATCTGTCCGCGGCGGGGGTAGCCCGCGGAGGGACTAGCCCCCGCATTCCCGTGAAGTCAACACTTCGGGATCCGAGGAGGGCAAAACCGTGATCCAGGCGCAACCACTCCTTACGGAGGAGCAGATGCAACGGTACTCCCGGCAGATCGTCCTGCCGGAGGTGGGGGTTACTGGACAGCGGCGGCTGCTCGACAGCAGCGTCCTCATCGTGGGCGCGGGCGGGCTCGGATCCCCCGCGGCCCTGTACCTGGCCGCGGCGGGGGTGGGGACCATCGGGATCGTGGACGGTGACCGGGTGGACCTCACCAACCTGCAGCGCCAGATCCTACACTTCACCCACGACGTAGGTCGGCCCAAGACCCAGTCCGCCCGACGGACCCTGGAGGACATCAACCCGGATGTGCGGGTGGTGACCTACCAGACGGTGCTCACCAGCGAGAACGCTCTGGAGATCCTGCGGCCCTACGATGTGGTGGTGAACGGTTCGGACAACTTCCCCACCCGGTATCTCGTGAACGATGCCTGCGTGATGCTGGGCAAGCCTCTGGTGGACGCCAGCATCCTGCGGTGGGAGGGACAGGCCACCACCTACCTTCCCGGACGGGGATGCTATCGGTGCCTGTTCCCCTCGCCGCCACCACCCGGGGCCGTCCCCTCCTGCGCGGAGGGGGGGATCATCGGGGCCGTGGCGGGATTCCTGGGGAGCTACCAGGCCCTGGAGGCCATCAAGATCCTCCTGGGGGTGGGAGCCACCCTGGTCAACCGGCTCATGCTGGTGGACGTCCTCGAGGGGGACATCCGGTACGTGCGGTGGCAGCGGAACCCCCGGTGCCCCGTGTGCGGGGACGAGCCGACCATCCGGACCCTCATCGACTACGAGGAGTTCTGCGGGGTGCCGCTGCCGGGCCGAGACCTCCACCAGGCGGAGCGCAAGCCGGAGGTGACCGTGGCGCAGGCCTCGGAGTGGCTGGGCCGGGCCCAATTCGTGGACGTGCGGGAGGCCTGGGAGGTGGCCCAGGCCCACATCCCGGGGATGCACTGGATCCCCATGGGAGAGGTGGAGACCCGGTACGGGGAGATCGCCCGGGACCGGCCCGTGGTGGTTTACTGCGCCAGCGGCCAGCGCAGCGGGAAGGTCACGGAGTGGCTCCGGGCCAGGGGATACGACAACGTGTACAACCTGGCGGGCGGGATCCTGGCCTGGCAGAACGCGCAGCAGCCCGTGGCCACGGGCCTCCCGGAACGGGTGGAGGCGGGACGGACCCGTTAGGTGTTTGACACGAGGTCAGCGGGCGTCTACAATCGGCTTGACGTCGGGAGGAGGGGGACCGTGATCACCATCGCGCCGAGTGCGGCGAGCAAGCTCCGGGAGCTGATGGAGCAGAGCGGGGCGCCGGAAGCCTACCTGCGCCTGTTCGTGACCCAGGGCGGGTGCGAGGGGTTCTCGTACGGGATGGCCTTCGACACCGAGCGCCGGGAGGAGGACACCGTCTTCGAGCAGCACGGCATCCGGCTCGTGGTGGACCCCCTGACCCTGCGGCTCATGCGGGGGGCATGCATCGAGTACCGGCGGACCCCGATGGGGGAGGGATTCGCGGTCTATAACCCGCGGGCGGTGGCCACCTGCGGATGCGGCCACTCCTTCAAGGTGGCGGAGGAGGAGGGGCAGGTGGAGCCCTGCGGCGAGGCGGAGCCCATCTGAGGGGGGAGCGGGATGAGGGAAGCGGTGGACAACCAGGAACGGGATCTTTACGAGCGGGTGGAGCGGGTTCTGGAATCCATCCGGCCGTACATCCAGGCGGATGGCGGGGATATCGAGCTCGTGGACGTGCAGGACGGGATCGTGCAGATCCGCTTGGCCGGCGCCTGCGTGGGGTGCATGTACTCCCTCATGACCCTCCAGGCGGGGGTGGAGCGCATGCTCCGGGAGGAGATCCCGGAGGTGAAGGCGGTCGAAGCGGTTCCCTTCTGAACCCAGCCCCCCAAAGGAGCAGGAAGCCCCCGGGGGCACGGGGGCTTTTTCGTTTACCATTATGGTTGAAGGCCATACGGGCAGGTGATCCCCATGTCCTCCCAGGCGACCGCTTGGACCCGGGTTTTACGGAAGGTGGACGACTACCGGTGGATGATCCCCCGGGATTACAAGCCGGGGATGCGGGTTCCGGGACTTGTGTACGCGGACGAAGAGATGCTGCACCAGATCGGGCAGGAGCAGGCTCTGGAACAGGTGGCCAACGTGGCCACCCTCCCGGGGATCGTGCGGTACTCCCTGGCCATGCCGGACATCCACTGGGGATACGGCTTCCCCGTAGGGGGGGTCGCCGCCATGCGGGTGGAGGACGGCGTCATCTCGCCCGGCGGCGTGGGGTACGACATCAACTGCGGCGTACGACTGCTGCGCACGAACCTCACGGAGGAGGAGGTCCGGCCGAAGCTGCGGGAGCTGGTGGACGAGCTCTTTCGCAACGTGCCGTCCGGGGTGGGCAGCACCGGGAAGGTCCGGGTCTCCATGCGGGAGATCGACGAGGTGCTGGCGCACGGCGCCCGGTGGGCGGTGCGCCGAGGGTTCGGCCGGGAGGAGGACCTGGAGACCATTGAGGCGGGCGGGAGGCTGCCGGACGCGGATCCCGAGAAGGTGAGCCCGCGGGCCAAGGAGCGGGGGAAGGATCAGATCGGAACCCTGGGCAGCGGGAACCACTTCCTGGAGGTCCAGGTGGTGGAGGAGATCTACGACGCGCGGGCCGCGAAGGCGATGGGGATCGAGCGGCCTGGACAGGTGGTGGTCTTCATCCACACGGGCTCCCGGGGCCTCGGATACGCGGTGTGCGAGGACTACCTGCGGGTGGCGGACCGGGCCATCCGCCAGTACGGGATCTCGCTCCCGGACCGACAGCTCGCGTGCATGCCCTTCCAGTCCCCAGAAGGCCAGGACTACTTCCGGGCCATGTGCTGTGCCGCGAACTTCGCCTTCGCGAACCGCCAGATGATCACCCACTGGGTGCGGGAGTCGTTCAGCAAGGTGCTCGATCGGCCGCTCCCGGAGATCGGGCTCGAGGTGGTCTACGACGTGGCCCACAACATCGCGAAGGTGGAGACCTACCCCGTGGACGGGAAGGAGGAACGGCTGGTGGTCCACCGGAAGGGGGCCACCCGGGCCTTTCCCCCGGGTCACCCGGAGATCCCTGCCCGGTACCGGGAGATCGGGCAGCCCGTGCTCATCCCCGGGGACATGGGCCGGTACTCCTTCGTGGCCGTGGGGACGGATCGGGCTATGGAGGAGACCTTCGGGAGCACCTGCCACGGCGCGGGCCGGGTGCGCAGCCGCAAGGCAGCCCTGCGGGAGCTGCGGGGCGTGGACATTGCCCGGGTCCTGGAGGAGCGGGGGATCCTGGTGCGGGCCCAGAACCGCAGCCTGCTCGCGGAGGAGGCGAGCGAGGCCTACAAGGACGTGGCGGACGTGGTGGAGGTCTGCCACCACGCGGGGATCTCCCGCAAGGTGGCGAAGATGCGGCCCATGGGGGTCGTGAAGGGATAGTGGAGTTCGACCTCACGGAATCGCAGCGCATCCTGCGGCAGACGGTGGAGGCCTTCGCGGCCCGGGAGATCCGGCCGTACGCGGGCGAGTGGGACGAGGAGGCCCGGTTCCCTCAAGAGCTGGTTCCCCGCCTGGCCTCTCTGGGGCTCTGGGGGATGACGGTTCCCGAGCGGTACGGGGGGGTCGGGCTGGACCTCGTAAGCCAGGTCTTGGTGATCGAGCGGTTGGCGTGGGCGGACGGCAGCGTGGCCCTCACCGTGGCTTCCCACAACGGCCTGGCCGCGGCCCACATCGCCCGGTTCGGGAGCGAGGCCCAGAAGGTCCGCTACCTCCCTCGGCTCGCCTCCGGGGAAACCCTGGGAGCCTGGTGCCTCACGGAGCCCCATGCGGGCAGCGATGCGGCCGCGATCTCCCTCCGGGCGGAGCGCCGGGGAGATCGCTACGTCCTCAACGGCACGAAGATGTTCGTGACCCAGGGGTCCGTGGCGGGGGTGTATGTGGTGCTGGGGAAAACGGATCCCCGGGCCGGCCGGTACGGGATCAGCGCCTTCCTCGTGGACCGGAACACCCCCGGCGTGCGGGTGGGGAAGAGGGAGAAGAAGTTGGGGCTCCGGGCGTCGGACACCGCGGAGGTGGTCTTCGAGGAAGTGGAGGTTCCCGAGGAGAACCGGATCGGGGAGGAAGGGGACGGATATGTGCAGGCCCTGCAGGTGCTGGAGCGGGGCCGGATCGGGATCGGAGCCATGGCCATCGGCATCGGACGGGCGGCCCTGGAGGCGAGCCTCGCGTACAGCCGACAGCGCACCGCTTTCGGGCAGCCCGTCGCGCGCTTTCAGGCCATCCAGTGGATGCTGGCGGACATGCACACGGAACTGGAGGCCGGGTGGTGGCTTGTGCTGCGGGCTGCCTGGCGGGCGGACCAAGGGCTGCCGTTCCGGAAGGAGGCGAGCATGGCAAAGCTGCTCGCCTCGGAGGCCGCCCGCAGGGCCGCGGAGCGGGCGGTGCAGATCCACGGAGGCTACGGCTACCTCCGGGACTACCCGGTGGAGCGGTATTATCGGGACGTGAAGCTGTGCGAGATCGGGGAGGGGACGAGCGAGATCCAGCGCCTCATCATCGCGAAGGAGACCATCGGAGGATCCTCATGATCACCACCGTGGTGGGGAGCTACCCCAAGATTCCCGATCTGCCGGCATCCGGCCGGTGGCGGAGCGCGAAGGAGAAGCTGGAGCGGGGGGAGATCTCACCGGAGGAGTTCCTCCAGGTGGAACGGGAGGTCACCCTGGAGGTGATCCAGGAGCAGGTGGAGGCGGGCATCGAGCTCATCACCGACGGGCAGATCCGGTGGGAAGACGCCCAGACCTACTTCGCCCGGGGCCTCACGGGGTTCACCCTGGACGGCCTCCAGCGATGGTTCGATACGAACATGTACTACCGGATGCCCGTGGCCGAGGGCGAGGTGCTTTGGACGGATCCCATCACCGTGGAGGACTACCGGTTCGCCAAGGCCCACAGCCCCAGGCCCGTAAAGCCCGTCATCACGGGGCCGTATACCCTCGCCCGCCTGAGCCAGAACCGGTACTACGCCACCTTTGAGGACTTCGTCCTGAACCTGGCTCTGGCCCTGAATCAGGAGCTGCGGGCTCTCGATGCGGAGGATCCACCCCTCATCCAGGTGGACGAACCCGGCATCCTCCGACACAAGGGCGATTTCCCCCTCTTCCGGGAGGCCATGATCACGCTGACGGAGGGCGTGCGGGCACCCCTCGCCCTGTACACCTACTTCGGGGACGTGTTGGACATCTACCCGGAGATCCTGGACCTGCCCTTTGATGTGATCGGGCTCGATTTCGTGGCGGGGCCCCGGAACTGGGAGGCCCTCGAGAAAGCCCCCTTCGAGAAGTGGCTCGGATTCGGGATCCTGGATGCACGGAACACGCGCCTGGAGAGTTTGGAAGATCTGCTGAGGGCCCTGGATCGCGTTTCCCGGTACGTTCCCCTGGACCGGATCTACCTCAACCCCAGCGCGGGGCTGGAGTTCCTACCGCGGAAGGTGGCCCGGGCGAAACTGCAACGGTTGGTGGAGGCCAAACGGACGGTCCTGGGAGTGGGCGTATGATCCCTCCATACCTCCCGACCACCACCGTGGGCTCCTTCCCGAAACCGCCCGGACTCCTGGCGGCCCGGCGGAAGTACCGCCGCGGCCAGCTGGATCGGGAAGCCCTCCGGGGACTGGAGCAGCAGGCCACCCGGGAGTGGATCCGCCGACAGGAGGAGCTGGGGCTGGACATCCTCGTGGACGGAGAACAGTACCGGGCGGACATGGTGACCTTTTTCGCGGAGGAGCTGGACGGGTTTCGGATCGCGGGGTTGGTGCGGGCTTTCGGGAACCGGTACTATCGGAAGCCCGTGGTGGTCGCGCCCGTGGGTCGGCGGCATCCCCTCCTGGTGGAGTGGTTCCGGTTCGCCCAGTCCCTGACCTCGAAACCGGTGAAGGCAGTCCTCACGGGCCCGTACACCCTCGCGGAGTGGTCCTTCAACGAGTACTATCCGGCGCGGCGGGATCTGATCGCGGATCTCGCACGGGTCCTCAGGGAGGAGGCCCAGGATCTGGTGCGGGCGGGGGCCCGGTACATCCAGATCGATGAGCCCGCCATCCACAGCCGACCCGAGGAGGACTTCGAGCTCGCCCGGGAAGCTTTGGCGCACGTCACGGAGGACCTGGGAGTCTACACCATTGTGCACATCTGCTACGGAGACGTGACGAGGATCTACCCCGACATGCTGCGTCTCCCGGTGGACCAGATCGACCTGGCCCTCGCCAACACCCGTTACGCCCTGCTGGAAGTGTTCCGAACGCACCCCTTCACCCGGGACGTGGGGCTGGGGGTGATCGACGTGACCCGCCACCGGGTGGAACCCGTGGAGGAGGTGGTGTCCGGCATCCAGCGCGCCCTGGAAGTTTTCCCCGCGCATCGGGTGCACATCTCGCCCGATTGCGGACTCCGGACGTGCACGGTGGAGGAGGCCGTGGCGAAGCTGCAGGCCATGGTGGAAGCGGCCCGCCTCGTGCGCGCCATGATCCCGTGACGGAATCCGGCTCCCCCCGGCGCCGTCGGCGGCGGGCCCCTCCCGCCCCTGCCGCGCCGGCGGGCGTGTCTCCCCCCCGGGGCGTCGCGTACACGGGCAGCCGGTACTTCCGGGTCCCTCCCCGGCAGGTGTACGGGATGGTGGCGCGGCTGGATCGCCTGCCGAGATGGAGCGGGGTGTGGATGCGGGCGGAGGTGGTGGAGCGCAAACCCCACGCGGTGGTGGTGCACCTGAAAGGCTATCTGGCAGGAATTCCCGTGGAGTCCGTCATCCGGGCCACCCTGACCCCGCACGTCCAGGTGGCCTGGCAGCAGGCGTACGGGACGTTCCTGGACTATGCGGGAAGCTTTCAGCTGGAGCTCGTGGAGGAGGGCACTCTCCTTCGCTACGGAGTGGTTCTGGATCCGGGGATTTCGTTCCTCTCTCCGGAAGCGGTTCACCAGATCCTCGTCCAGGAAGTGGAGCACACCCTGAACCGGCTGAAGTGGAGCGCGGAGCGGGACATCCTGGCCGAGGAGATCCGGCTCCAGCGGGGACGGGGGCAGTCTCAGGGGGTGGAGGACGAGAGTTCCATGAACGCGTCCGAGGGATGAGATGCTTCTTCACCTGCTTACGGAGGAGGATGTCTACCTGTTCAACGAAGGGACGCATCTACGGGCGTACGAAAAGCTCGGGGCACACCCCGTGGAAGGGGGAACGTACTTCGCGGTGTGGGCACCCAACGCGCAGCGGGTCTCCGTCATAGGGGATTTCAATGGGTGGGATCCATACCGGCACCCACTCTCTCCTCGCGGGCGTTCCGGGATCTGGGAAGGCTTCGTACCCGGAGTCGGGCCGGGAGCCCTCTACAAGTACCGGATCACCTCCCGGCACGGGCCGGTGCTGGACAAGGCGGATCCCTTTGCGTTCCGGACAGAGACTCCGCCCGGGACAGCCTCCGTGGTATGGGATCTCACATATGGGTGGACGGATGGGGAGTGGATGGCGGACCGGGCAAAGCGAAACGCCCGGGAGGCCCCCATCGCCATCTACGAGGTGCACTTGGGGTCATGGCGGCGAGGGGAGAACGGCCGCTTCCTCTCCTACCGGGAGCTCGCATCGCGATTGGCCCCGTACGTCCAGGAGATGGAGTTCACCCATGTGGAGTTCCTGCCCGTGATGGAGCACCCCTACGACGGCTCCTGGGGGTATCAACTCACGGGCTATTTCGCACCCACGAGCCGCTACGGCACGCCCCAGGACTTCATGTACCTGGTGGACACCCTGCACCGGCACGGGATCGGGGTGATCCTGGACTGGGTCCCCTCCCACTTCGCCACGGATCCACACGGCTTGGCCTTCTTCGATGGCACCCATCTCTACGAGCACGAGGATCCTCGCCGGGGCCTGCACCCCGACTGGGGAAGCGCCATCTTCAACTACGGCCGCCACGAGGTTCAGAGCTTCCTCCTCAGCAGCGCCCTGTTCTGGCTGGACCGCTACCACGCGGACGGGCTCCGGGTGGACGCGGTGGCCTCCATGCTGTACCTCGACTACTCCCGGCCCGAGGGACAGTGGATCCCCAACGAGTACGGCGGGAGGGAGAACCTGGAGGCCATCGCCTTCCTGCGACGGCTGAACGAGGCAGTGTATCAGAACCATCCGGACGTGCAGACCATTGCGGAGGAGAGCACCGCTTGGCCCCTGGTCTCCCGTCCCACCTTCCTGGGAGGGCTCGGATTCGGATTCAAGTGGGACATGGGGTGGATGCACGACACCTTGCGGTACATGAGCCGGGATCCCGTTTATCGCAAGTACCACCACGAGGAGCTCACCTTTCGCATGCTCTACGCGTTTACGGAGAACTTCGTCCTGCCCCTGTCCCACGATGAGGTGGTGCACGGGAAGCGCTCTCTGCTGGAGAAGATGCCCGGGGACGACTGGCAGAAGTTCGCGAATCTGCGGTTGCTGCTGGGCTACATGTACGGACAACCCGGCAAGAAGTTGCTCTTCATGGGCGCGGAGCTTGCCCAGCGGCGGGAGTGGAGCCACGAGATGGAGCTGGACTGGCACCTTCTGACCGACCCGCGCCACCGGGGTGTGCAGCGATGGGTGCGGGACCTGAACCACGCCTACCGCACGGAGCCCGCCCTCCACCAGCTGGACTGCGAGCCGGAGGGGTTCGAGTGGGTGGAACCCCATGACCGGGATGCCAGCGTCCTGGTGTTCCTGCGCAAGGGCCGCCAGGGCGACCTGGTGCTGGTGGCCTGCAACTTCACCCCGGTTCCCAGGCCCCACTACCGGGTGGGCGTGCCCCGGCCCGGGTACTGGCGGGAGATCCTCAACAGCGACGCGGAGACCTACGGAGGATCGGGATGGGGCAACCTGGGGGGCGTGTGGGCGGAGGCGATCCCCGCCCACGGCCGGCCGTACTCACTGGATCTGACGCTCCCACCCCTCGGGGCGGTGTTCTTGCGGTGGGAGCGGGGATGAAGGTCCTCCCCGGGAGTCCCCACCCCCTCGGCGCCTGCTGGGACGGACAGGGGGTGAACTTCGCGGTCTTCAGCGTGCACGCGGAGGCGGTAGAGCTTCTGCTCTTTGACCGACCCGAAGACCCGGAGCCCGCCTATGTGGTTCCCCTGCCCGGCCGCACGGCCTCCGTCTGGCACGGATACCTGCCGGGACTCCGACCGGGACAGCTCTACGGCTACCGGGTGTACGGCCCCTACGAACCCTCCCGGGGCCACCGATTCAATCCGAACAAGGTCCTGCTGGACCCGTACACCAGAGCCATCGGTCGGAACCTTCACTGGCATGCCAGCCTCTACGGCTACCGGATGGGAGATCCGGAGGAAGACCTCTCCTTCGATCCCCGGAGCAGCGCCCCGTATGCGCCCCTTGGCGCGGTGGTGGATCCTTCCTTTGACTGGGAGGACGACTGTCCCCCCCGGGTGCCGTGGGAGGAGACGGTGATCTACGAGACACACGTGAAGGGGATCAGCAGACTCCACCCGGAGGTGCCGGAGGAACTGCGGGGGAGGTTCCTGGGACTCGTCTGTGAGCCCATCCTGGACCATCTGCGACGGCTCGGCATCACCACGGTGGAACTGTTGCCCGTGCAGGCAGCGGTCCAGGATCGGCGGTTGGTGGAGCGGGGCCTCGCAAACTACTGGGGGTATAACCCCCTGGCGTTTCTGGCGCCGGACCCCCGGTTCGCCGCAGGGGATGGCGTGAGTGCGGTCCGCGAGTTCAAGCGCATGGTGCGGGCGCTGCACCGAGCGGGGTTCGAGGTGATCCTGGACATGGTGCTGAACCACACGGGGGAAGGGGATCACCGGGGGCCCACGCTCTCCCTGCGGGGGATTGACAATCGCGCGTACTACAGGCTGCGGCCGGAGGCCCCCCGCTTCTACGAGGACGTGACGGGCACGGGAAATACCCTCGACTTCGCGCGCCCCTTCGTGGTGCAGCTGGCTTTGGACACCCTCCGGTACTGGGTCCTGGAGATGCACGTGGACGGGTTCCGCCTGGACCTTGCCCCGGCTCTGGGCCGGGTGGGGGATCGGGTGGACCTCCGTTCCGCCTTCTTCGAGGCGGTGGCCCAAGACCCCGTGCTCTCCCAGGTGAAGTTCATCGCGGAACCCTGGGACCTGGGCCCGGACGGGTATCAACTGGGCCGATTTCTGCCACCCTGGCGGGAGTGGAACGACCGGTACCGGGACGCGGTGCGCCGGTTCTGGCGGGGGGATGCGGGCATGAGCAGGGAGATGGCAGCGCGGCTGGTGGGAAGTCCGGATCTCTACCCTTCGCGGGGTCCTCTCGCTTCCGTGAACTACGTCACCTGCCATGATGGGTTCACCCTGGAGGACCTGGTGAGCTACCAGCGCAAGCACAACGAGGCGAATGGAGAAGAAAACCGCGATGGCCCGGAGGAGAACTACAGCACGAACTGCGGGGTGGAAGGGCCGAGCGGGTCTCCCGCGGTCGTCCGTTGCCGGGAGACCCTCAAGCGCAGCCTCCTGGCCACCGTACTGCTCTCCCAAGGAGTGCCCATGCTGCTCGGCGGGGACGAGCTCTCCCGAACCCAGCAGGGGAACAACAACGCCTATTGCCAGGACAACGAGATCTCCTGGTATTCCTGGGACCTCGATCCTCGCCGACAGGCGTTTTTGCGGTTCGTCCAGGAAGCGGTGGCATTCCGGAAAAGGCATCCCGGGTTCCGCAGGCAGACCTTTCCGCCCGTGCGGTGGTGGCACCCCGTGGGCCGGGAGGTGGCGAGCGGGGAGTGGGAGGCGCTACGGGCGTTCGGCATGCTCCTTCCGGGGGGAGAAGGAACCTTTCTCGTGCTGCTCAACGGTGGGGAGGATCCCGTGCGGTTTACGCTCCCGGAAGTCCCGGAGGGATGGGAGCGGGTGTGGAGTACGGATCCGGAGGACCGGGCTATTCTCCCACGAGTCCAGGAGGCCGTCCTCGTCCCGGCGCGCCAGCTGGTGGTGTTGCGGGGGGAAATCCCGTCTGTGGAGAGCGACGAGCGGTGAGAGGGGATCGAGGGGCACGTCCGTTCGGGATCCAGCTCGCCTACTGGGACATCTCGGGCCGCCTGCGTCGCTCCTCTCCCGATGCTGTCCGCGCGGTGGTGGATGCCCTGGGAGTTGATCCCCGCGCTCCGTTGCCCATCGTGGAACCCGTGACCGTGGCGTGGGAGGGAAGGATCCGGATCCTCCTACGGCTCCGCACGGAGCCGGATCGATTGGCCTGCTGGGTGCGGCGGGAGGACGGGGAGGAGGTCGGAGAGAGCCACCTGACCGCCTCGCCCCGGAGATCCGGAGGGTGGGAGGTGCGGATGCCGGGCCGGTTCCCCTTCGGGGTCCACGAGGCCCGGGTGGAGGTGGGCGGAAACGGGTATCGGACCACGGTGATCTCGGCCCCCCGCAGGATCGCCCTGCAGGGCGGGATCTGGGGAGTGTTCGCGCCGCTTTACGGGCTGTGGTCTCGCGGGAGCCAGGGCATCGGGGACTTCGAGGATCTCCGTCGGTTCGGGGAATGGGTGGCCGCGCGCGGGGGACATCGGGTGGGGACCCTGCCGCTTTTGCCCGTGTTTCCCGAGGATCCCAGTCCATACCGTCCCCTCAGCCGGCTTGTGTGGAGTGAGCTCTTCGTACGCCTGCCCGAGGATGGCGGATCTCCAGATGGGCAGCTCGTGGATTACCCCTCGGTTTTCGCCCGAAAGCGGGATCGCCTGATGGAACGAAGCGCCCACCTGGATCCCGCAGAGGAGGCGGAATTTCAAGCGTGGCGGGCCGTGCATCCCCTCGTGGAGGACTACGCCCGGTTCCGGGCCGCCTTGGAGCGCTTCCCACCCTCGTGGCGGACCTGGCCGGAGACCCTGCGGGAGAGCCGGAATTTCGAGGGCGTCTCGCCCGCCACGGTGCGCGCGTATGCGTACGGACAGTTTTTGGCCCACCGGCAGCTCGAGCATGCGGCGCGCGCAGGTCCGGGGCTGTATCTGGACTTTCCCCTCGGGGTACATCCGGACGGCTACGACGCCTGGCGGTTCCAGCACCTCTTCGTGGAGGGCGTTTCGGTCGGCGCTCCCCCGGATCCGTTTGCGGCGCAGGGCCAGGATTGGGGCTTTGCGCCGCTCCACCCCCTGCGCATCCGGGAGGAGGGATACGCGTATCTCCGCCGCTGCCTCGCCCACCATTTCCGGGTGGCCCGGCTGCTCCGGGTGGATCACGTGATGGGACTCCACCGGCTCTACTGGATCCCCCGGGGCTTTCCCGCCTCCGAGGGCGTGTACGTGCGGTATCCCGCGGACGAGTTGTACGCCTTGCTGCTCCTGGAAGCCTGGCGCCATGGGGCCGGGGTGGTGGGGGAGGATCTCGGGACCGTCCCGCGGGCAGTGCGCTCGAGGCTCGACAGGCATGGGTTGTGGCGCATGTACGTCCTGATCTTTGAGGGGGATCCCTCGGGGGGGCCCCGGGAGCCCGCGCCCAATACGGTGGCTTCCCTGGGAACCCATGACACCCCCCCTTTTGCCGCCTTTTGGACCGGGGAGGACGTCCGGGAACGGGAGGCGCTGGGCTTGGTGGATGCGGAGCGGGCGCGGTCAGAACGGGAACATCGGGAACGCGTGGTGGCGGGCCTGGCCCGGGCCTTTTCGGTGGATCCCACGGACGTGGCACGGGCACTGCGCGCGAGCCTGCGGTTCCTGGCCGCGAGTCGGGCCGCGTGCGTGCTGGTGAACCTGGAGGACCTGTGGCAGGAGCACAGACCCCAGAACCTCCCGGGAACCCTGGGCCACCAGTACCCCAACTGGCGCCGAAGACTCCGATACGCCCTGGAGGACCTGGACTCCCTCCCCGAGGTCCTCTCCGCGCTGGAGGCGGTGCGCCTCGAACGGACCTGACCTTTCCCCTCGGCCAGGCGTTCGGTCTTGCTGTCCTGCTCTCCGGAGGCGTAGAGTCTACAGCGCGGAGCCGATCTACCCGACGGAACGCGGACCCACCTTGTCCGATTTTCCCACGGTGAAGGCGTTGCCACCGGATCGCGCTGCCCACTCGTGGATGGGCTTCGTGTGCCGTGGACGGTCGAGGGAATGTCATGCGGGTTGCCCTCCTCGCGTGGGAGTCCTTGCACTCCATCCCCGTGGGCGGGGTGGCGGTTCATGTGACGGAGCTGGCCGCGGCCCTGGAACGGAAGGGCCACGAGGTCCACGTGTTCACCCGCATGGGGCCTGGCCAGCCTCAGCTGGAGCGGATCCAAGGCGTCTGGTACCACCGATGCCCTTTCGATCTGCATCCCGATTTCGTGGAGGAGATCCACAACATGTGCCGCTCCTTCGTGCACCACCTCTTCGCCACGGAGGACTACATGGGAGCGGGATTCGATGTCGTCCACGCCCACGACTGGCTCACGGCCCCGGCCATGATCTGGATTAAGGAGGGCAGGGGGCGGAGAGGGATCCTCACCATGCACTCCACCGAGTACGGGCGATGCGGGAACTGGTTCTGCGGAGGCCGATCCGCCCGGATCCGCGACATCGAGTGGCAGGGAACGTACGTGGCGGATCGGGTGATCACGGTCTCCCACGCCCTCCGTGGAGAGCTCCAGTGGATCTACCACCTTCCCGCCTGGAAACTCCACGTGATCTACAACGGGATCAACCCGCATGCCTTCGACGGTTTCCTTGATGCGGGAGCGGTAAAAGCCCGGTACGGGATCGGGCCCCTAGATCCCACGGTCCTGTTCTGCGGACGGATGACGTACCAGAAGGGTCCGGATCTCCTGATCGGTGCCATCCCCATGGTCCTCCCCTCCTATCCTCATGCGAAATTCGTATTCGTGGGAGACGGGGATATGCGGTGGATCTGCGAACAGGAGGCCCACGCACTCGGGGTGGCGCATGCCTGCCGGTTTTTGGGGTACCGGAACGGCCGGGAGCTCACCGAACTGTACAAGGCATGCGATGTGGTCTGCGTGCCGAGTCGGAACGAGCCCTTCGGCATTACCATCCTGGAAGCATGGAGCGCGGGAAAGCCCGTGGTGGCCACGAAGAACGGGGGTCCGGACGAGTTCGTTTGGCACGAGGTGAACGGTCTCAAGATCTATCCCCATCCGGAATCCGTGGCATGGGGGATCGGAACGTTGTTCCGCGACTTCGAGCGGGCCCGGTGGATGGGGCGGAACGGACGGGTGGCGGTGGAAACCGCTTTTAGCTGGGATCGGGTAGCGGAACAGACCCTCTCCGTGTACACCGCATGAGGAGGAGGTTATGGGCGAGGTGTTCCATCTGCTGGGGCTCCACACGCACCAACCTCCCGGAAATCTGGAGCTCCTCATCCCCCCGAGGACTGGGAGGATCAAGTGGAAGAGGGAAGGAGAAGGATCCGGGAGGTGTTCGGTCGGGACCCGCGAATCTTCTGGCCTCCCGAGCTGGCCTTCACCATGGAGATGATTCCGGTGCTGGTGCGGTCCGGGTACGAGTACGTGGTGGTGGACGGCGTGCATGTCCGGCCGATGGAGCGCATGGATTGGGAGGATGCCCTCGACCTCAGCAATGCCCAACAGAGTGGCCTGGATCCGACCTGGCTTGATGGAGCGGTGCGACACAAAACGGCGAGGGCCCGCAAACCCTGCCTGGTGACCACTTGGACGGATGGAGAGAACGGAGGGTGGTTCCGGCAGACTCGGGAAGAGGCGGGTTTTTGGGACACTTCTTCTCGCCGTACATGGAACGGGTGCGGGCAGGCCAGATCTCCATCCGCCCCATCTTGCTTTCGGAGTACGTGCGGGACCACCCGCCCGCATCCGTGGTCAGGGTGGAGCGGGGCGCCTGGAACATCGGCCCCCGGAGCGGGGAGGACTTCTCCCAGTGGGCGGAGAGCCCAGGGCAGCAGGGGGCTCTGAGGGCGCTGTGGGAGGTGAGCCGGCGTTCCCACGAGATCCGGCGACGGGTGAAGGCCGGGGTGCCGGAGGAGGTCCGGGAAAAGCTGAGCCGGGCCCGGGAGGCCATCCTCCGGGCCGAGACGAGCTGCTATCTCTATTGGGGAGACGCGTGGATCCCCCGGCTGAGGGCGGAGATCGAGGCGGCGGATCGGCTGTTGGAGGAGGTTGAGAGGGCAGTGGGGTGAACCATCGAAACCCGGAAGAAGGAGGGGGGTTCATGAGATGACCCTGGCCAAGTCGGACACCAGCACCGGGTACGCCAGCTACTACAACGTGTACGGAGCCCTGAAGTGCTCCGACTGCCGCCTTGAGTGGAGGTCGTACGTCCCGCAGCGATAGCCTCCGGGCCGTGGATCCGAGGGCGCGGATTCCCTGGTGGCGGACCGCGGTCGTTTACCACATCTACGTCCGGTCCTTCCAGGACACGGACGGGGACGGCGTGGGCGATCTCCCCGGGATCCTCCAGCGCCTGGACGATCTCGCGGACCTGGGCGTGGGGGCCGTGTGGCTCAGCCCCTTCTATCCCTCCCCCCAGAGGGATTTCGGGTATGACGTGGTGGATTACAGGAACGTGGATTCCGTCTTCGGGACGCTTGCCGATTTCGATCGCCTGGTGGGGGAGGCGCACCGACGTGGACTGCGGGTGATCCTCGATCTCGTGGCCAACCACACCAGCAGCGACCACCCGTGGTTCGTGGAATCCCGCCGCGGCCGCACGAGCCCCAAGCGGGACTGGTACGTGTGGCGGGACCCGCGGCCGGATGGAGGGCCTCCCAACAACTGGCTCAGCTTCTTCGGGGGACCCGCGTGGACTTTGGACCCGCAGACCGGGCAGTACTACCTCCACCACTACCTCCCCGAGCAGCCGGATCTGAACTACCGGAACCCGGAGGTCCTGGAGGCCATGCTGGAGGTGATGCGGTTCTGGCTGGAGCGCGGGGTGGACGGGTTCCGGGTGGACGCCGCAGCCCACCTCGTGGAGGATGCCTCCTTCCGGGACGAACCGCCCAACCCCGCCTGGCAGCCCGGGATGCGGGAACGGGACCGCCTGATCCACCTGTACACGGACCACCAGCCCGAGACCCACGCGGTGCTCCGGCACTTCCGGGCCCTGGTGGACCGGTGCAGCGAGCCCGGTCGGGAACGCGTCCTCATCGGGGAGGTGTATGCACCCTTTGGGATCCTGATCTCCTACTACGGTTCTCCGGAAGCACCGGAGTGCCACTTCCCCTTCAACTTCGCCCTGGTGGATCTCCCGGCCGAGCGGTGGACCGCGGAAGACCTGAAAGCCCTGGTGGAAGCATACGAATCCCTCTTGCCGGGTTGGGCCTGGCCCAGCTGGGTCCTCGGGAACCACGACCGACCTCGGGTGGCCACCCGCCTGGGGGAGGAGCGGACCCGGCTCGCCCACTTCCTGCTGCTGACCCTGCGGGGGACCCCAACCCTCTACTACGGGGACGAGCTGGGCCTCCAGGATCTACAGCTCTCTCCGGACCAGGTGCGGGACCTGCCCGGACTTCGGGAGCACGGGGGCCGGTGGTCCCGGGACGCGTCCCGGGCCCCCATGCCGTGGGACGACTCTCCGGGAGCGGGGTTCACCACGGGGATCCCCTGGCTTCCGCTCCCTCCGGATTTCCGCGTGCGGAACGTGGCGGCGCAACGGCAAGACCCGTCCTCCATGTTCCACCTCGTTCGGCGCCTGCTGCATCTTCGCCGGCAGACCCCCGCGCTTTTGGTGGGGGCTTACCGGTCCCTCCCTGCGCCGCCGGGCGTCTACGCGTACGAGCGCTTCACGGATCGGGATCGGGTCCTGGCGGCCCTCAACTTCTCGGACCGTGCACGGTCCGTGGAGGCTTCGGGTGAGGTCCTCCTCTCCACCCGTCTTGATCGGTCCGGTCCGGAGCGGGCCCCCGTGGAGCTCCGGCCGTACGAAGGGGTCCTCCTGCGGCCCTCGGAGTAGGGTGGTACGATGGAGGTGACCACGGAGTGCGAGGAGGCGGCATGCTCGGCTTTCGCAAGGGGCCCACCCGGGAGCAGGTTCTCGAGGCGCTGCGGGATGTGCAGGACCCGGAGCTGCACCGGTCCATCGTGGATCTGGACATGGTCCGGGACGTGCAGATCCGGGGCGGGGTGGTGCGGGTGGAGGCGTTGCTCACCATCGCGGGATGTCCCCTCCGGGAGACCATCGTCCAGTCCATCGAGGAGCGGGTGCGACGGCTTCCCGGGGTGGAGGGGGTGGAGGTGCACTTGGGCGTGATGGCCCCGGAGCAGCGACAGGCCCTCATCGAGAAGCTGCGGGGATCGCAGATGCCCGGCCGGCCGGCCTCCTTCCTCCGGCCGGAGAGCGGGGTGCGCGTGCTCGCCGTGGCGAGTGGCAAAGGAGGGGTCGGGAAGTCCACGGTGACCGCGAACTTGGCCGCGGCCCTGGCGCACCGCGGGCGGCGGGTGGGGGTGCTGGACGCGGACGTGTACGGGTTCAGCATCCCGAAGATGCTGGGGATCCAGGGACGGCCCACGGTGATCGACCAGATGATCCTGCCCCTGGAACGGGACGGCGTTCGGGCCATCTCCATGGGCATGCTGGTGGACACGGGTGAGGCCGTCATCTGGCGCGGGCCCATGCTCCATAAGGCCCTCACCACCTTCATCCAGGAGGTGCACTGGGGAGACATCGAGGTGCTGTTGCTGGATCTCCCCCCCGGGACCGGGGACGTCTCCATCTCCATCGCACAGCTGCTGCCGTGGGGGGAGATGATCATCGTGACCACTCCTCAGGAGGCCGCGGTGGAGGTGGCCCAGCGGGCCGCCCGCATGGCGGAGAAGGTGGGGATGCGGGTGGCCGGGGTGATCGAGAACATGTCCTACTACCGTCCCCATCCGGAGGCGGATCCCGTCTACCTCTTCGGAAAGGGCGGAGGGCGGACGCTGGCGGAGCGCATCGGCACGGAACTCCTGGCCGAGGTTCCGCTCGATCCCCGGGTGCGGGAGGGGAGCGATCGCGGGGAGCCCGTTGTGCGCACGCACCCTAGTTCTCCCGCGGCCCAGGCCTTCTTCCAGGCGGCGGATCGGCTCCTTGCCCAGAGCCGGGCGCGGAGGTAAGGCGGCATGCCGGAGGTCTACCACAACTACATCCGCGGGCGGTGGGTGCCCGCTCGATCGGGTGCTGTCTTCGAGTCCGTCAACCCTGCCACCGGGGAAGTCCTGGGGCTGTGTGCCTTATCCGGCCCGGAGGACGTGGCGGAGGCGGTGGTCGCGGCGAAGGAGGCCTTCCCGAGGTGGCGCAAGATCCCTGCCCCCCGGCGGGCGGAGATCCTCTACCGGGCCGCGGAGCTCCTGGTGCGGCGCAAGGAGCACTACGCACGGCTCATGACCCTGGAGATGGGCAAGATCCTCCTCGAGAGCCGCGGGGATGTGCAGGAAGCCATTGACATGACCTATTTCCTCGCGGGCGAGGGACGCCGCCTGCACGGGTACACCACGCCCAGCGAGATGCCCCACAAGGCCGCGTACTGCGTGCGCCAGCCCGTGGGCGTGGTGGGCGTCATCACGCCGTGGAACTTCCCCTTCGCCATCCCCAGCTGGAAGATCGTCCCGGCCCTGGTGTGCGGGAACACGGTGGTCTTCAAGCCCGCGCCGGAGGTCCCCATCCTGGGCGTGGAGTTCGTGCGATTGCTGGAGGAAGCGGGACTGCCGCCCGGGGTGTTGAACCTGGTTCTGGGCGGGGATGAAGCGGGCGCGGCCCTGGTGGAGCATCCCGACGTGGCCCTGATCTCCTTCACAGGGTCCACGGAGGTGGGCCTGCAGGTGGCGGAGAAGTGCGCTTCCCGGGGCAAGCGGGTGTCCCTGGAGATGGGCGGGAAGAACGCGGCCATCGTGATGGACGACGCGGACCTGGATCTGGCGGCCGACGCCCTCACGTGGAGTGCCTTTGGGACCACCGGACAGCGGTGCACCGCCTGCAGCCGCATCGTGGTGCACCCCCGGGTGCACGGGGAGATGGTAGATGTTCTGGTGGACCGGGCCAGACGCCTCCGGCTGGGAAACGGCCTGGACCCGGAAACCGAGGTGGGGCCCCTCGTGAGTGAGGCGCAGCTGCGGAAGGTGGAGCGGTACGTGCGGATCGGGCAGGAGGAGGGAGCGGTGGTTCGGGTGGGTGGGGAGCGGGCGATGGAGGGGGACCTCGCGCGGGGATTCTTCTTCCGGCCCACGGTCTTCGACTGGGTAGACCCCCGCATGCGCATCGCCCAGGAGGAGATCTTCGGCCCCGTGGTGGCGCTCCTGCAGGCGGAAGACCTGGAGGAGGCCATCCGCATCGTGAACGACGTCCCCTATGGGCTCAGCGCCTCCATCTTCACCCGGGACATCCAGAAGGCCATGCGGGCCGTCGAGGATCTTCACACGGGGATCGTGTACGTGAACCACGGAACCATCGGGGCGGAGGTCCACCTGCCCTTTGGGGGGACCAAGTTCACGGGGAACGGACACCGGGAGGGGGGGATTCAGGTGTTGGATGTGTTCACGGAATGGAAGTCCGTCTACATCGATTACAGTGGCCGGCTCCAGCGGGCCCAGATCGACCGGGAACCCGTGGTGCCGAGAGAGGAGGGAGGAGCATGAGCACGCCCCTCGGGTACACGAGTCCCCTGTACATCCTGGCCTTCGATCACCGGGAGTCCTTCAAGAAGCTGGTGGGGGTGAAGGGCGAGCCCACCCCGGAGGACCGCCAGAGGATCTCCGAGGCAAAGCAGGTGATCTTCGAGGGGTTCGAACGGGCCCTGGGCGAGGGCGCGCCCCGGGAGGCGTGCGGGATCTTGGTGGATGAGGAATTCGGGGCGGAGATCGCCCGGACCGCCAGATCGAAGGGGTATCTCTTTGCCATGCCCGTGGAGAAGTCCGGCCAGAGGGAGTTCGACTTCGAGTACGGGGAGGCCTTCGGGGCGCACATCGAGGCCTTCGACCCCACCTTCGCAAAGGTCCTGGTGCGGTACAACCCCGAAGGGGACGAGGCACTGAACCGGCGCCAGATTCAGAAACTCCGGCGGCTCTCGGACTGGCTGCACGCGCGAGGTCGGAAGTTCCTCTTCGAGCTGTTGATCCCGCCGGAGGAGTTCCAGCTCGCCGCCGTGGGGGGAGACGTGAACCGTTACGATCGGGAGGTCCGGCCCCGACTCATGGTGGCTGCCGTTCGGGCGCTCCAGGAGGCGGGGGTGGAGCCGGACGTGTGGAAGATCGAGGGGCTGGAAGATCGCGCGGACTGCGAGCGGGTCAGCGCGCAAGTGCGCTCCGGAGGCCGCGACCGGGTGGCGTGCGTGGTCCTGGGCCGGGGCGCGGACGAGGCCGCGGTGGTCCGCTGGCTGCAGGCGGGGGCCGGGGTTCCCGGATACATCGGATTCGCCATCGGCCGCACCATCTGGCACGATCCCCTCCAGGGCTATCTGGAAGGGAAGACGAGCCGGGAAGAGGCCGCTCAGCGGGTCGCGGCCAATTACCTCCGGATGATCGAGGTGTACCAGGAGGCCGACCAGACGGCGGGCGTGCGCCCGTGAGCCCCGCGGATCCTCGCCTTCCCCGGGCCCTACGGGACGCGGGGTTCGTCCACGCCGACCCAGCGGGCCCCCGTGGTCCATACCTCCTTCTTCCAGATGGGGACCCTCACCTTGAGGGTGTCGATGGCGTACCGCCCCGCTTCGAAGGCCTCCCGGCGGTGGGGGGCGGAGACCGCCACCGCCACGCTGATCTCTCCCACCTCCAGGCGTCCCAGCCGGTGCACCAGGGCCACCCGCAGCACCGGCCACCGGGCCGTGATCTCCTCCGCGATCCGCAGCATCTCCCTGCGGGCGAGGGCGGTGTACGCCTCGTAGTCCAGGTGCAGCACCTGCTGCCCCCGCGCATTCTGCCGCACGGTCCCCAAGAACAGGACCACCGCGCCCGCGTTCGGGTGCCGCACGTGGCGCAGCAAGTCCTCCACGGGGATGGGCACCTCCGTGAGGTCCACGAAGGCCTCAGCTCCCCCGCTCACGGGCGGGATCAGCACCACCTCGTCCCCCTCCCGGAGGGGGTGGGTTTCGGGGACGTACTCCTCTCCGACCGCGAAGCGGGGGGAGGGCAGGGCCCGGAGAGTTGGATAGCGGGCGGTGAGGTGGGTCCAGAGGGAGGCAGGGGTGGCCACCCCGTCCGTGTTGATTTCCAGGAGGGAGGTTCCGATGGCCTCCCGATAGACGGCAAAGAGCCGGACCCGGACCCGCATGGTGCATCCTCCCGCCTCCGGTTCTCTCCCCCGTCATTGTAACCGCTGGAACGCGGAGGGCTTACGGTGTGCGCGGCGTCCCTTCGCATTCTGGATCCGTACGCGGTGCCGGGCAGGGAGTGTAAGGCCCAGCTGCACTGTCATACCACCGCTTCGGACGGGAGACTCCGCCCGGAGGAGGCGGTGGACCGCTACCGGGAGGCGGGGTACGCCTTCCTGGCCCTCACGGACCACGACCGGATCACCCAGGTGGAAGGAGGGGGGGACCCTGGTTTCTGTCTGATCCCGGGGGTGGAGCGTACCGTTCCTCGTCCCGTGCGGCCCCTCGGGCCGCACCTGGGCTGCCTGTTCGTGCGCCGGCTCCCGGAAGGGCACAATGCCCGGGCCCTGCTGGAGGATGTGGCCGTTCAGGGAGGCGTCGCCTGTCTGAACCACCCCAGCTGGAAAGGGAACCTCTGGAGTGCCCAGTGGACGGAAGCTGCTCTCCGGCGCCTGCGGGGGTACCGGTTGGTGGAGGTGTGGAACCCTCACTCGGATCCGGAGGAGGATGTGCGACGGTGGGTGGCCGCGTGCCGTCGCCAGGGTCCCGGCTGTCCCGTGGCCCCCGTGGCTTCCGATGACCTCCACGAGGAGGCGGATTTCAACCGGGGATGGATCGTGGTCCGGGTGGAGGCCATCACCCAGGAGGCCCTTCGGACCGCCCTGCTCCGGGGAGCGGTGTACGCCAGCACGGGGCCCACGGCGCGGTTCGGGGTTCGGGAGGGGTGCGTCTTCGCGGAGACGGACGCTTCCCGGATCCGGTTCTACGATGCCCAGCACCGGCTCCGGTACGAGGCCCCGGGCCCGGCGGCGCAGTACGAGCCGAGGATGGACGAGGACTTCGTGCGGGTGGAGTGCGTGGGCCGTGGCGGTGCCCGGGCCTGGTCCGCTGCCTTCTGGGTGTTGCCTGGAGACGTCGTGCTACCATGAGGGACGATAAGCCGCAGCCATGGAGATCTGGTACCACGCCCCGGAGCAGTTCCCCGTGGTCCGGCCGGGAGACGACCTCCCCGGGATGGTGGTGCGGTGTCTGGAGAGCCTTCCCCCGAGGGATGGGGACGTGGTCGTCATCGCGCACAAGGTGGTCTCCATCGCGGAGGGGCGGATCGTCTCCCTGGAAACCGTGGTCCCCTCCCCGCGGGCTCAGTCCCTGGCCCGGGAGGTCGGGAAGGACCCGCGGCTTGTGGAGGTCATCCTGCGGGAGTCCGCGGAGGTGCTCCGCAGCCGTCCGGGCCTGCTGATCACCCGCCACCGGCTCGGGTTCGTGTGTGCCAATGCGGGCGTGGACCAGTCCAACGCGGGGCCCGGGAAGGTCGTCCTCCTGCCTGAGGATCCGGATCGGTCCGCACACCAGATCCGGGAGCGCATCGAGCGGGTCTTCGGAGCCCGGTGCGGGGTGATCGTGTCGGACACCCACGGCCGGGCGCACCGGGAGGGAGCGGTGGGGGTGTGTATCGGGCTTTCGGGTCTGTCTCCGTTCCTGGATCACCGGGGCCGCACGGACCTCTTCGGATACACCCTCCGCACGTCCGTGGAGGCCGTGGCGGACGAGCTGGCTTCCGGGGCCACTCTCCTCATGGGGCAATCCGCGGAACGGCGCCCGCTCGTCCTCATCCGGGGGGCGCCCGTGGAGCGGGATGGACGATCCGCCCGGGCGCTGGTCCGCCCGAGAGCCCGGGATCTGTTCGGTTAGGTCTCCCCCACGCCCCGCGCCTTTGGACCCGGATTGTACAATGGGCTCGTCCTGGCTAAAAACCCGTGCGGAGGGAAGAATGCGGGCGGTGCGCATCCACGAACACGGCGGGCCGGAAGTCCTACAGGTGGAGGAGGTTCCCACGCCCACCCCCGGTCCCGGCCAGGCCCTGGTCCGGCTGGAAGCCGCGGGCGTGAACTTCATCGACATCTACCAGCGCCGGGGCCTCTACCGGGCTGACCTGCCCGTGACCCTAGGGCAGGAGGGAGCGGGGGTGGTGGAGGCGGTGGGGCCGGATGTCCGGGAGGTGCGGGTGGGAGACCGGGTCGCGTTCACGAACGTGCAGGGGGCGTATGCGGAGTACGTGGTAGCCCCCGTCTGGCGCCTGGTTCCGATCCCCGAGGGCGTCACGGGCCAACAGGCCGCGGCGGTGATGCTGCAGGGGATCACCGCCCACTACCTCACCCATTCCACCTACCCCATCCGGCCCGGAGACGTGGTGCTCATCCACGCGGCGGCGGGGGGCACGGGGCTGCTGCTGGTGCAGATGGCCAAGCGCCGGGGCGCCCGGGTGATCGGGACCACCTCCACGGAGGAGAAGGCCCGGTTGGCACAGGAGGCGGGGGCGGACGAGGTCATCCTCTACACCCGGGTGGACTTCCGGGAGGAGGTGAAGCGGATCACGGACGGGCAGGGGGTCCACGTGGTGTACGACTCCGTGGGACGAGACACCTTCGACCGCAGCCTCGACTGCCTGCGGCCCCGGGGCATGATGGTCTCCTTCGGGCAGAGCAGCGGGCCCGTGGGCCCCGTGGATCCCCTCGTCCTCAGCCAGAAGGGCTCCCTCTACCTCACCCGGCCGAGCATCTGGCACTATACGGCCACGCGGGAGGAGATCCTGTGGCGAGCGGGGGATGTCCTCAGCTGGGTCCGCACGGGGGAGCTCCGGGTGCGGGTGGACCGGACCTTCCCCCTCCCGGAGGCCGCCGCGGCCCAGCGGCGGCTGGAGGGTCGGGAGTCCACCGGGAAGATCCTCCTGATCCCCTGAAAATGGCGGATCGCGTGGTGCGCCTTCGTCGGACCCCACGGGGATTCGTGCGCGTTCGCCTGACGAGTGGGGAGAGTCTGCACCTCCCAGAAGATCTCCTGCGGGCACTTGGCATCGCGGGGGGAAGCGAGGTGTCAGAGGAGATGCTGGCGCACCTGCGGGAAGCGGATCGGGAGAGCCGGATCTACCGACGGGCTCTCCACCTGCTTGCCCGCCGGCCGCGATCCACCGCGGAGCTCGGCCGGTACCTTGCCCGCCTGGGCCCGCCCGAGACGGTGCGAGCGGTCCAGCGGCGGCTGGAACGGGAAGGGCTCCTGGACGACCTCCGGTTCGCACGGCTGTGGGTGACGTCCCGGCGGGCCCGCCGGGGACTCGGATTTGCCCGTCTCCGGAAGGAGTTGCTCGCGAGGGGCGTGAGCCGCGAGGTGGCGGAGGAGGCTCTCCGGGCGATCCGGGAAGAGGACGAGGCGGAGCTGGCGGAGCGGCTCGCCGATGCGCGCCTGCGCGCGTACCGGGGCTTAAAGCCCGAGGTCGCCGCCCGGCGGTTGGGCGCGTACCTGGCCCGGCGGGGATTCCCGTGGACCACCGTCCTCTCCGTGCTCCGGCGCAAGGGACTGCTCGATCCCTCGTCCGAAGGATCGGGGTCCTACGGGGGGATCTGAGGGACCTCCGAGAGGGGGAGGATGCCCCGGACCCAGTACAACCGGGCGATCTCCCGCACCCTGGAGGGAGGGACGCTGCGAAGCTCCACCGCGTGCTCTCGGGTTCCGGAGACCCGGCCAAAGCGCTGCAGGGCGAGGATGTGGAACCGCTCGGGCGGGAAGGGGAGCTGCACGAGTAGGTCCACGGTCCCCCGCGGGGAGAGGTGGTGCTCCAGGAAGACCGGCATCTTGGTGCGGGCCTGGTACTCCAGCCACCCTTGCCAGCCGCCCGCCGCCAGCGTCACCGCGAGCAGAGCCCGTCCGAGGCGCGATTCCAGGAGCCGGCGCCACCACGGCCTTTGCGGCTCCCCCGGGTGAGGAGTCGGGGAAGCCGCGGCGGGCTTTTGGGCCGGGCGACTGGGCTCCTGCGGGGATCGCAGCAGGTCGAAGACGTGGGCCACCAGGGCCTTGTACGCGGAATCCTCCAATAGATCCCGCCAGCGGCGGGGTCTTGGAAGGGGCACCTCCAGGATGGTGCGCACCCGTCCGGGGCGGTGGGTGAGGATTACCACCCGGTTTGCGAGGAACACCGCCTCCTCCACGTCGTGGGTGACGAAGAGGATGGTGGGATGCCGGAGTTCCCAGATGCGGGCGAGCTCCTCCTGGAGGCTCATCCGGGTCTGAGCGTCCACGCTGGCGAAGGGCTCGTCCATGAGCATGAGCTCCGGATCGTTGGCCAGCACCCGGGCCACGCCCACCCGCTGCTGCATGCCGCCGGAGAGCTCGTGGGGATAGCGGTGCTCGAATCCCTCCAGACCCACCAGGGCGATGTACTCCCGGGCGATCCGTTCCCGCTCCGCCCGGGGGAGGCCTCGCATCTTGAGGCCGAACGCCACGTTCTCCAGGACCGTCTTCCAAGGGAAGAGGGCGAAGCTCTGGAACACCACCCCCCGGTCCGGCCCCGGGCCCGTGATCCGGCGCCCGTTCAGGAGGATCTCCCCCCGGGTGGGCGGGATGAAGCCCGCCACCATGTTCAGCAGGGTGGTCTTGCCGCATCCGCTGGGTCCGAGGATGGCCACGAACTCCCCCGGACCGATGGTGAGGGAGATGTCCTCCACCGCCACCACGTGCTGGCCCATGTACGGGTCGTAATAGACCTTCGTGAGGTTGCGGATCACCAGGCCTTCCACGGAATCCCTCAGGATGCGGGGCGCACGAGGCCCCACCGTTCGATGGTCGCCTGTTCCAGGGGACGGAGCACCCAGGCGTCCACCGCGTACCACAGGAGCCCCAGCAGGATCATCCCCAGGATCATCTCGACCACGCTGCCGCTCCGGCGGGCGTCGAACATCATGAAGCCGATGCCGCTCGTGCCCACGATGATCTCCGCGGCGATCAGGGCCCGCCACCCATAGCCGAGCCCGTTCCGCAGCCCCGTGATGATGTTCGGGAGGGCTCCTGGAATCAGCACCTCCCAGAGAACCCGCGCCGGGGAGGCCCCCAAGCTCTGGGCCGCGCGGATCATCTCCAGGGGGACGGAACGGACCCCCAGAGCGGTGTTGAAGATCATGGGGAAGATCACGGTGTACACGAGGACGAAGGTCACGGTGGTGAGGGTGAACCCGAACCAGATGAGCAATATGGGGAGCCAGGCGATGTCCCCGATGGCCTGGAAGAAGAGGACGAGCGGCCAGAAGAACCGGTAGCTGGTGGGGGAAAGGCCGATGAGGAACCCGAGGGGGATCCCCACCGCGGTCCCCGCCGCGGCTCCCACCGCCAATCGGGTCACGCTGTCCTGGAGGTAGGCGGGGAGGATCCCCTTGTACACCAGGGCGGAGAAGGCGGAGACCACTTCTCCGGGGCTGGGGAAGAAGGCCCGGGGGTAGATCCTCAGCTCCGCCACCAGGGTCCACAGGGCGATGAGCAGGAGGAAGGGACCGGCCCCCTGCACGGCGGGGTGCGAGAGGAGGCGGTGGAGGGTCCGGAAGAAGAACGGCCTCATGGGACCGGGCGCGCGAGCCCCCACCGTTCGATGGTGCGGCGCTCCACGGGGGCGAGGAGGAGACGGTCGATGAGCACCCAGATGATCCCGATCAGGATCATCCCCAGCACGATGACCTCCGTTCGGTAGAAATCCCGGGCCAGGAAGAGCATGTAGCCGAGGCCGGCATTGGTGGCGATGATCTCCGCGGCGATGAGCCCGCGCCAGGCGAACCCCATCCCCGTCCGGATCCCCGTGACGACGTTGGGGAGGGCTCCGGGAAGGAGGACCTCCACGAGCACCTGCCATCGGTTCGCTCCCAGACTCCGCGCGGCGTCCCGGAGGACCTGCGGGATGCTGGTGACGCCCAGGATGGTGTTGTAGAGCACGATGAAGAAGACCGCGTTAAAGATGATGAAGGTGATGGCCCCGAATCCGTAGCCGAACCACAGGGTGGCGAGGGGGATCCAGGCAATGCCCGCGAGGACGGAGAAGAACCGGAGGATGGGCGTGAAGAGGGCAGCGACGGTGCGGTTGGTGCCGATGGCGACGCCGAGAGGGATGCCGGCCGCGATGGCCAGGGAAGCGCCGATCGCCACCCGGCGCAGGCTGGCCCAGACATGGGCCGTCAGGGCGCCCGTGCGCGCCTGTGCCTGGAACGCCTGCGCCACGTCCCCGGGGGCGGGGAAGACCCGGAGGGGGACGTGCGAGATCCGGACGATCGCCCACCACGCCCCCAGGAGCACGAGGAAAGGGACCACGAACCACATCACTTCCCCGAGCCATCGGAGGAAGGAGGCTGAAGGTCGCATCCCCTCCACCACCGGGCGCTACGGGCAGCTGCCCTGGAAGGTGAATCCGGGACCCACCCGGGCCCGCGGGGGGATGGGAGGGAGGTCGTCGAAGAGCTGCGGATGGCGGCGCATGACGTTGAGGATCGGTCCGGGCATGAACACCCGGTTGACGTCGAAGGTTCCGGGAATGAACCCCAACCGGTGCAGGGTCTGCACCGCGTTGTGCAGGGCCAGATAATTGTAGCAGGAGATCCGGATGTCCACCGTGGGGAGGTTGTTGCGGACCGCCCGGAGCGCGACCTCAGGCCGCAGGCCCGGCAACCAGCGTACGGCGATCACCGCGGTCTTCACGGGCTCCGCCCGCATGAACTTGTCCGCCTCCGCCCGGGCCGCCAGGAACCGCTCGATGGTCTCCTGGTTGCGCTCCGCCCACGGCCGCAGGGCGACGTTGAACCCCATGAAGCCGATGAATCCGCCGTCTCGGACCACCTCGTAGCTTCCCGGGACGTTCGCGAGGGCGATCACCGGCCACGGATCCCAGGTGGCGAAGGCGTCCACGGCCCCGCCCCGTAAAGCCACGGGCATCTCCGCGGGCGGCGTGTTCACCAGGGTGACGTCGTTCACGGTGAGCCGGGCCCGTTCCAGGATGCCGAGGATGTACAGGTGGCTGATGGTCCCGAAGGACACCGCGATCCGCTTCCCCCGCAGGTCCCGGATGGTCCGGATCCCGCTGCCCTGGCGGGCCACCAGGGCCATGGTGTGGTCTCCCCCGAGCCGCACCGCGCTCCCGCTGTAGTTCCCCAGGATGACCAGGTCCATTCCCCGGAGGACCGCACCGATCATGGGGACCCCCACCTGCCCCATCTGGATCTCCCCCGCCTGGAGCGCGTTGAGGAGGTCCACGCCTGTGGGATACGGCGTGGCGATGGTGACATCTAGCCCCCACTTCTCGAATAGTCCCAGATCCAACGCCACGGGCACCCCCAGCTGGTCCACGGCCGCCACGATGCCCACCCGTAGCTTGGTGAGGGCGGGAGCCGCCTGCGTGGCGGGGAGGAAGGCGAACACCACCGCCACGAGCAGGAACCCAACGACCGTTCCTCCCCGGATCCGTGCCGTGGAGCGTCTTCTCATCCCGATCCCCTCCTTCCTGTGACATGCTGTCGTTCTCGCAGAAAGGCCTCCACTTCGGCCAGAAGCGGGAGTGCGGCCACGGCCCCCAGTCCGCACGCCGCCAGGGCTCCCACCGCGTTCGCGAACCGCGCGGCTTCCTCCAGCGAGGCTCCCCGCGTCCACTTCGCCAGGAAGGCTGCGTCGAAGGCGTCTCCCGCGCCCGTGGTGTCCACGGGCTGCACGGGGTAGGCGGGGACGTGTACCCGGGCGCCCGTCACATCGGCCACGAGGCAGCCCCGTTCCCCTTCCTTGAGGGCCACAAGGCGCGGCCCCTGCTCCAGGAGGCGTTCCACCAAGACTTCGGGAGCGCAGGTGTCGTCCAGGTAGGCGGCGTCTTCGAGACTGAGAAACACGATGTCGGCCTGCGGCAGGGTCCCGAGGACCGCCGCCCGGAGTTCCGGCAGGGGGAGCAGCCGGGGTCGGAGGTTCAGGTCGTAGCTCACGGTGACCCCCCGTGCCCGTGCCACGTCCACCGCGGCTTCCGCGGCAGACCGGGCGGTGGGGGAGATGGCCTGGGTGATCCCGCTCGTGTGGAGGACCCGGGCGTTCCCCACGTACTCGGGATCCACGTCCTCGGGGCCCAAGCGGCTCGCCGCGGAGCCCTTTCGGTAGTACGTGAAGGCATGTCGGCCCGCGGCGTCGAAGCTGATGAAGTAGATCCCGGTGTATCCCTCCGGATCCACCACCACCCGGGAGCGGTCCACTCCTTCCCGATCCCACAGGGCGAGGAGGGAACGCCCGAACTCGTCCTGCCCCACCCGGGTGATGCACCCCGCAGACATGCCCAGGCGCGCGGCGGCCACGGCCACGTTGTTGGTGTCCCCGCCCCATCCGCGGCGGAAGGTGACGACCTCCTCCAGAGGCCCTTTCTCCAGGGCCACGAACTCCACCATGGGCTCTCCCAACGTGACGAGTTCCGGCACCCTCCCTCCTACTAGATGCGTCCCAGCTCCTCCAAGGCACGCCGGATGGAGCCGAGCTCGCGGATCCGGGCGGCCATCCGGCGCTCCGTCTGCTCGATCTCCAAGGCCACCGCCAGGACTTCCGCGGCGTGCTCCCGGGGCACCACCACCACGCCGTCCGTGTCGCCCACGATGATGTCTCCGGGCCGCACCCACACCCCGCCGCACGGGACCGGGAGATCCCGGGCAAGGGTCCCGTAGCGCCCCACGGTGGTGGCGGGCACCACGCTTCGGGCGAACACGGGGAACCCCAGCTGGCGGATCTCTTCCACGTCCCGCACGCCTCCGTCCAGAACGGCTCCCCCAAGACCCCGGACCACGGCCGCGGTGGCCATCAGCCCCCCCAGACAGGCGACGTCCCGGGCGGCTGCAGGGTCCACGGTTCCGATCACGAGCACGCTCCCCGCACGGGCGGTGTCGATGGCCTCCAGCGCGTGCTGGGGAGGTCCGGCCTCCAGACCGGGACCTTCCAACACCGTGACCGCAGGCCCCACCAGCTTTCCCGCCACCACGGGCTTGATCTCATGGGACATGAAGCCCGGGCGGTGCACCACGCGGTCCACGGCATCCGCCACCGATGGGGTGGTCACGGACCGGAACCCTTCGAGGATCTCCGCGAGGGGGACTTCCGGATGTTCGGCTGGGGACATGGGCATCCTCCCGAAAGTCCATCCGGGAAGCCGCGGGATCCCACTTCCCGGAATCGATGGCTTGTCCGTAATGCGGACAATAAGATCATTTTTGCACCTCTACCGTAGCCCAGCCCCGGAAGCCCTGTCAACGCGCCCGCCGGGGCGCCGACGGGGAGGGAGTGAGGCCGTGTACAATAGCCCCGTGGCGTATCCTGTTTGGATGAGAGGAAGTTGGAGGGACACGCGGTGGGCATCCGGGCGGTCCTTTTGGATGCAGGTCACACCCTCCTGGAGGGTCGGCCCTCCTGGTTCGACATCTGGGAGGAGGCGCTCGCGGCCTTCGATCTGGCCCTTGATCGCGAGGCGCTGCAGCGGGCGTACGCGCGGGCGAGCGATCTGCTGACTCCGCTCATGCCGGACTCGGTCAACCCGGAGGTGGAGCGGCGGTTCCTGCGGGAGATGATCGCCCACCTGCAGGTCCCGGGGCGGGAGGAGGAGCTGGCGGAGCACATGCACCGGATCCTGGCGGAGGTGCGCCCCGAGTACGCGCCCTATCCCGAGGTTCCGGAGGTCCTGGAGGAGCTGCGGCGCCGGGGATACCGGCTCGCGGTGGTCTCCAACTGGGAACCGGACCTGCCGGAGGTGTTGAGGAGGGTGGGATTGCTGGATGCCTTCGAGGTGGTGGTGGCGAGTGCCGTGGTGGGAGCCGCCAAGCCCGACCCCCGCATCTTCCGGGTCGCCCTGGATGCCCTCCGGTTGGCGCCGCACACCGCGGTGCACGTGGGCGATTCCTACGAGGCGGACGTCCAAGGGGCCCGGGCGGCCGGCATCCAGCCCGTTCTGCTGGACCGGGACTACGTCTACCAGCAATCCGACGTCCCCCTCATCCGGACGCTCGAGGAACTCCTTCCCTTGCTGGAGAAACACGCCTCGGGCGACGGGGATGGCGATTGATCCGCTGATCGTCGGGATCGTCCTCGCGGGTCTCGGGATCCTCCTCCTGCTCCTGGTCCGTCTGGAAGCCCGATTGGCCTCTCTTGTCTCCGCCGTCTCCCTGCAGGCCGGGGATCCCCTGCGGGGGACCGCGGAGCGGCTGGGAGCCCTGCACGCCACCTTGGAGGTGGTGACCCGGCAGGTGGAGCGGCTGGCTGCGGTGGAGCGCCGCGTGCAGGAGGTGGAGGAGGGTGTCGGCAGGCTGGTGTCCACCTTGCTCGGGCGGGGCGGGGGGCAGCTCGGCGAGCGATGGATGGAAGGGCACCTGGGCTGGCTCCCGGAGGGCTGGATTCGGGAACGGGTGCGCATGGGCGGTGGGGAGGTGGAGTTCGCCCTGGTCTTACCGGGGGGCCTTCTGGTCCCCCTGGACAGCAAGCTGGTCGCGCCGGAGCTCATATCCGCGTGGGAGGCCGCGGATGAGGGGACCCGCCGGGAGGTGGAGCGGCGGTTGGTGCGATCCGTCCGGGAGCGGGCGCAGGAGATCGCCCAACGCTACCTGGTGGATCCCTCCTGTGCGGGGTTCGGCGTGGCTGCGGTTCCGGATCCCGTCTACGCCCTGTGCCGGAGCGCCCTGCGCGATCTCATCCCGGACCGGGTCATCCTCGTGCCGTACACCCTCCTGGCCCCCTTCACGGCGAGCCTGTACCTGCTGGGCCAGCGGATGGGGCTCGGGCGGCTGGGGCGGGAGGAGCGGGTGTTGGGGATCGTGCGGGATGCGATCCGCGCGGCGGTCCAGGAGCTGGAGCGCATGGGACAGGAGGTGACCACGGTCTCCAACCAGCGGGTGCGGGCCCTGGAGCACTTGCGCCGGGCGTCGCTGGCGCTAGAACCGGAAGTGGGGGGAGGGAAAACTCACGGGGAGGAGGGAGGACCATGAGCGAGAGCCGGGGCAATGTACGCGTGGAGCGGGATTCCCTGGGCGAGATGGAGGTCCCCGCGGAGGCCCTGTACGGGGCCAGCACCCAACGGGCCGTCCTGAACTTCCCCATCAGCGGCCTGCGGTTCCCCCGGGCGTTCCTGCGGGCTTTGGGCCTCATCAAGCGGTACGCGGCAGAAGTGAACGCGGAGCTGGGGCTGCTGGATGCCCGCGTGGCGCAGGCGATCGTCCAGGCGGCCCAGGAGGTGGCGGACGGGCGGTGGGACGACCAGTTCGTGGTGGACATCTTCCAGACCGGGAGTGGAACCTCCACGAACATGAACGCCAACGAGGTGATCGCGAATCGCGCCACGGAGCTCTTGGGCGGGTCGCGGGGCAGTCGGCTCGTGCATCCCAATGACCACGTGAACCTGGGCCAGTCCAGCAACGACGTGATCCCCACCGCCCTGCATCTCGCCGCCCTCACGCTCCTGCGGGAGGAGCTCCGTCCTGCCCTGCAGGAGCTCCTGGAGGTCTTCCGGCACAAGGCGGAGGAGTTCATGCCCGTCATCAAGACGGGCCGCACCCACCTCATGGACGCCACACCCATCCGGCTCGGGCAGGAGTTCCTGGGGTACGCGGGACAGGTGGAGCGGGCCCTGAGACGCCTGCAGAAGGCGGAGGAGGAGCTCCAGGAGCTGCCCCTCGGAGGAACCGCGGTGGGGACCGGGATCGGGGCACATCCGGAGTTCGCCCGCCGGGTCATCGCCCGCCTCTCGGAGGCGTTGGGGATGCCCCTGCGGGAGACGGACAACCACTTCCAGGCCCAGGCGTGCCTAGATGCCGTGGTGTTCTGTAGCGGCGCCCTACGCGCCTACGCCACCGCCCTCATGAAGATCGCGAACGACATCCGGTGGATGGGCTCTGGCCCGCACGCGGGCCTGGGGGAACTGGAACTGCCTGCGGTGCAGCCGGGGTCCTCCATCATGCCCGGCAAAGTCAACCCCGTGATCCCGGAATCCGTGATCCAGGTCTGCGCGCACGTGCTGGGCAACGACCTCGTGGTGGCCGTGGGCAACACGTGGGGGAACTTCGAGCTGAACACCATGATGCCCGTGATGACCCACAACCTCCTGGAGGCCATCGTCCTGCTGGCCAGCGCCAGCCGGAACTTCGCCCGGCAGTGCATCGCGGGACTGCGGGCCACGAGCCGTGGGCCGGAAACTGTGGAGCGGGGCCTGATGCTGGCCACCGCGCTCGCCCCCGTGATCGGCTACGACGCTGCGGCCAAGATCGCTCAGGAGGCCGCCCGGACGGGCCGGACCATCCGGGAGGTGGCCCGGGAGCGCACCAGCCTTTCGGAGGAGGAACTCGCCCGAATCCTGGATCCCGCGAGGATGACGGAACCGGGCCGGGCTATAGCCGGAGCGGGCGGATGAAGGAGGGCGGTGAAGCTCCCTTCTGGTCCGTGCTTTGGGGGAGGCGGTCCGTGCGGTTCTACACCCCCGACCGTCTCCCTCCGGAGGTCCTGCACCGGCTTCTGGAGGCGGCCACCCTGGCACCCTCCGCCCACAACGCGCAGCCGTGGCGGTTCGTGGTCCTGCAGGATCCGGAGGTGCGGCACCGTCTGGTCCTGGCCATGGCCCGGCGTTGGGAGCGGGAGATGCGGGAGCGGGGAGTGGACGAGAAGGTGATCCGGGTGGAGATCCGGTTCTCCCTGGAGCGGTTCATCGCGGCCCCGCTGCTGCTGATGCCCTGCCTCACCATGGAGGACATGGACCGGTATCCCCGTCGCCATCAGCGGCGGGCGGAGCACACCATGGCCGTCCAGAGCGTGGCCGCGGCCATCCAGAACCTGCTCCTGGCGGCCCATGCCCTGGGACTGGGGGCCTGCTGGTGCTGCGCCCCGCTGTTCTGCCAGGGCCTCGTGCGCCGGATCCTCCGGCTGCCTCGCACCTGGGAGCCCCAGGCCTTCATCACCCTCGGATACCCCCGACACCACCCGCCGACCCCACCCCGGAAGGCCCCGGAGGAGGTCCTGTGGGTGATCTAGTGGTCCTCCTGTCTGGAGGCGGAGGGGGAGCGAAACTCGCGGAGGGACTCGCGGCCGTCCTGCCTCCCGGTCGACTGGCCATCGTGGGGAACACGGGAGACGACCTCGACTGGTACGGTTTGCGGATCTGTCCGGATCTGGACACCCTGCTGTACACCCTGGTGGGAGAGGTGGACCCGAATCGGGGGTGGGGGATTCGGGGGGACACCTTCGCCGTGCTGGCTCAGCTGGCCGTGTACGGGGAGGATCCATGGTTCCGGGTGGGGGATCGGGATCTGGCCACGAGCCTCCTGCGCACCCACTGGTTGCGACAGGGGATGCGGCTTACGGAGGTCATGCAACGGCTGAGCAGGTGGCTGGGCGTGCCCCACCGCGTCCTCCCCATGACGGACGACCCCGTGCGCACGATGGTCCGGACGCCGGAGGGGGAGCTGGATTTTCAGACGTACTTCGTGCGCAGAGGACATCGGGATCCGGTGTTGGAGATCCGGTTTGCGGGGATCGAGCAGGCCCGGCCCACGGCGGAGGTCCTGGAAGCCCTGGAGAAGGCCGAGACCATCGTGCTTGGCCCCTCCAATCCGTTTGTGAGCATCGGTCCCATCCTGGCGGTTCCGGGGGTTCAGGAAGCCATCCGGCGCAGTCCTGCCTCGAAGGTGGCCGTCAGTCCCCTCGTGGCGGGTCGGGCCCTCAAGGGACCCGCGGATGCCATGATGCGGTCCCTCGGCCACCGACCCGATGCGGTGGGCGTGGCTGCACTGTATCGGGGCCTGGTGGAGGTGTTCGTGCTGGATGCCGCGGATGCGGCGTTGGCACCGGAGGTGGAACGGCTGGGGATGCGGGCGGTGGTGGCCCAGACGGTGATGCGGACCCCGGAGGACCGGCGCTCGCTTGCCCGGCGCCTCCTGGAGCTTGCGGGATGCGGGTGCTGATTCCGGTGAAACCCCTGCGGGCCGCGAAGACCCGCCTGAACCCTCTGCTGACCCCGGAGGAGCGGGCGGAGCTGAGCCTGTGGATGCTGCATCGGGTGCTCCGCAGCTGCCGGGAGGCGGGGCTTTCCGAGGTCTACGTGGTGGGTGGGGACGAGCGGATCGCGGAGCTGTCGAGGCGCTACGGGGCGGGCCTGCTCCCCGAACTGGGGGGCGATCTCAACCAGACCCTCGGGAAGACCCTGACCCTCGTGCGGGGGGCGGGCACGTGTCTGCTCGTGGCCGCGGACCTGCCGCTGCTCCGTCCGGAGGACCTCCTGCGGCTGATCCGTCCGTGGCAGGCGCGGGGGGCTGCTGCGCTCGCGCCTTCCCGGGACGGCGGGACCAATGCGCTGCTCCTTCCGCCCCGCTGTCCGTTTGCCCCTGCCTTCGGCCCGGGAAGTGCAGAACGCCACCGGAGGCGGCTAACGGCCGCGGGCGTTGTCGTGGAGGAAGTCCGGACGTTGGGGCTTCTGCACGACGTGGACCGGTTCGAGGACCTCTCCGAGGCGGTGCGGAGCCTCCCGGGCTTCCCCCTCCCGGGTCTCCCTGCCTGCGGGAAAGCCGTGGTAGAATCCCCGTGAGATGACCGTGATCCTTTCGCCTCGCACGCTTCCTCCGCGCGGTTGCCCCTTGTGTCCCCGGCGGGGGTAGGCGGGAAGTCCGCCTAGCCTCCGCATGCCCTCCTTACCTGAGATTCCGGACGGGAGGTGTTGAGGATGCGCGTCCCGCGTGAGCTTGCTTCTAGTTGCTGCCAGGAACTCGAAGGAGACTTCCCCGTTTCCCGCCGGGCCTTCCTCGCCTGGCTTGTGCGGGCGGGCGTCATGGGCCTTGCGGGATGGGGCCTGCCCGCCTGGGGCCAGGGAACGCGCCGCATCCGGCTCGGGTTCTGCGGGCAGCTGCTGTGCGTGGTGCCCTATGAGGTAGCCCGCTTTCAGAAGTACTTCGCGGAGCAGGGGCTGGAGGTGGAGCTCGTGTACTTCCGGGGCGGGACCGCGGCCATGCAGGCTCTGGTGGGTGGGGCCGTGGACTACGCGGCCACCTCCTTCGACGTGGCGCTTGCGGCCTTCGCCAGAGGTGCCCGGATCGTGCGCTTTTTCTCCACGGGCCGCCTGCCGCTCTTTGCCCTCGCCACCGCTCCTCGGACAGCCTCCGCCATCCGTGCGCTGGGGGATCTTGAGGGCCGTACCGTCGGGGTTTCCGGGCTCGGGAACGCGGACCATGCCCTCGCCCTCTACCTCCTGCGTCGGGCAGGGGTTCGGCCCGATCGGGTGCAGTTCGCGGTCCTGGGCCCCAACCTCTTCGACGCCCTCCGGGTGGGGCATGTGGACGCGGGCATGGTTCAGGAGCCTGCCCTGACCTTGATCGAGCGGGCAGGGGGGCGCGTGCTTGTAAACCTCATGGATCTCCAACAGGCGGAGCGCTTCCTCGGGGGGCCGTATGAGTTCATGGGGGTGGCGGTGCGCCGGGACGAGTGGTCCGCCCGGCTGGACGAGATGCGGGCCCTTGCCCGAGCGCTCACCCGTGCCCTCCGCTACGTCCACTACGGGACCCCGAAGCTCGTGGTGCAGGCGCTTCCCCGGGAGCTGATCGCGGGCGGGGAACAGGGCCTCTTCGAGCGGGTACTGGCCCGGCACCGGCGGTCCCTGTACCCCCAGGAGGGCCGCATCGACCTGGAGGCGGTGCGACGGGTGGCGGAGATCCAGCGGCAGGCAGGGCTGCTGCCGGGGGCTGTCCGCGTGGAGGAGCTCGTGTCCAACGAGGTCGTCGGCAGCCTATGAACGCCGTGGAGGTTTTCGGGCTTACCGTGGACTACGGGCCGCACCGGGTGCTCTCCGACCTCCACCTGGAAGTGCCGGAGAGCCAGTTCGTCGGTCTGGTGGGGCCGAGCGGGTGCGGGAAGAGCACGCTCCTGCGGTGTATCGCGGGGCTGTTGCGGCCTACGCATGGTGATGTTCGCGTCCTGGGCCAGCCCGTAAACGGCCCCAGTCCCGTGGTGGGGATCTTGTTTCAGGAGGACGCGCTCCTGCCCTGGCGCACCGCTCAGGAGAACGTGGCCCTGGGGTTGCGGTTCCGGGGCGCGGGCCGGGCCGAAGCCCAGGAGGAAGCCCTCCGCTGGCTCGAGCGGGTGGGACTCGGCGCGTTTGCCCGACACTACCCGGCGGAGCTGTCGGGCGGGATGAAAAAGCGGGTGGCCCTGGCTCAGGTCCTGGCGAGCCGGCCACGGGTGCTGCTCATGGACGAGCCCTTTGCGAACCTGGACGCCATCGTGCGGCACCTGGTGGAGCGGGACTTTCTGGTCCTGGCGGAGCAGGAGCGTCTCACGGTCCTGCTGGTCACGCACGACTTAGAAGAAGCGCTGCTCCTCTCAGACCGGGTGGCGGTGATGTCCGCGGGCCCCCGCGCCCGGGTGGTGAGCACCTATGAGGTGCCGTTCCCCCGGCCGCGGGACCTCATGGGGCTGCGGGCCGATCCCCGGTTCGGAGAGATCCTCGCCCGGATCTGGGAGGATCTCCGGCGGGAGGTGGCCCGGATGGGGTGGGAGGGGGCGGCGTGAGGCGCACCGCGGTCCTTGTGGTGGGGCTTGTGGCCTGGGAGGTTGCGGCCCGGTTGCGGTGGCTGGATCCCCTGCTTTTCCCACCCCCCACGGAGGTGGCGGGCGTTCTCTACGGGCTGGGCACAAGCCCGGGATTCTGGGGACACGTGCGCACCACGCTTCTGGAGGCCCTGGGCGGGCTGGGCCTGGGGGTAGGTGTGGGCGGGATCTTGGGGCTTGCTGCGGCTACCTTCGAACCCGCGGCGGAGATCCTGGAGCCGGTGATGGCCCTGCTGAACGCCATCCCCCGGGTCATCCTCGCGCCGCTGTTTGTCATCTGGCTGGGGATCGGCTTGGCCTCCAAGGTGGCGTTGAGCTTCGTGCTGGTGTGCGTGGTGGTGTTCTTCGCGATCTACACCGGCATCCGGGAGGTGGACCCGCGCCTGGTGGATCGGGTGCGGACTTTGGGCGGGCGCTCCGTGGACGTGGTCCGGGAGGTGTACCTCCCCTCCCTGGCCGCGTGGCTTGTAAGCGGGCTCAAGGTGGCGGTGGGGTTCGCCTTCACGGGGGCGGTGGTGGGAGAATTCGTGGCGGCAAGCCGCGGACTCGGGTACCTCCTCTCCTTTGCGCAGAGCACCTACAACGCCCGCCTCACCCTCGCCCTGGTGCTCCTCGTGGTGGGCGTGATCCTGGCCCTCTTCGGCCTGTTTACGGGACTGGAGCGGTACTGGCTCCGGTGGAAGCCGGAGTTCCGGCGCGCCCCCTCCCGGCTCGAACCGAGCGCGATCCCCCCGGCGCCCTCGTCCCCTCCCTCGGTGCGCGGCGCGTTTCGGGGAACCGGCCGGGGGTAGGGCGGCATTATGTATGATAAAATCTAGTGATCGAGGGGCCATGGAGCTCCACCAGCTGGAAGCGTTCGTGGCGGTGGCCACCTTCCGGAGCTTTCACCGGGCCGCGGAGGCCCTGTACCTCTCGCAGCCCGCGGTGAGTGCCCGGATCCAGGCCTTGGAGCGTGCCCTGGGCAAGCGCCTCTTCGAGCGGGACGGCCGGACGGTCCGTCTCACGGAGGCGGGGGAGGCCCTCCTGCCCTACGCGGAGCGCGCCATCCAGGCGGTGGCGGAAGGACAGCACGCGGTCCAGCAGAGTTCTGCCCGCGCCGCAGGACCCCTCACCTTGGCCGCGGTGCCCACCATCTGCACCTACCTTCTGCCCGAGGTGGTGAAACGCTTCCGGCAGGAGTGCACGGACTGCAAGGTCCTGATCCGCACGGGTCACTCCCGGGAGGTCCTCCAGATGGTGCTCAACGAGGAGGCCGAGCTGGGGCTGGCCCGCTCCCTCTCCCACCCTCAGGTGGAGACCATTCACCTTGCCCAGGATCCCTTCGTCCTCGTGGTTTACCCCCGGCATCGGTTCGCGCGGGCAGGTCGGGTTCGGTTGGACGAGGTGGCCAGTGAACCCCTCATCTTCTACGACCGCGGGAGCAGTGACTGGACCCTCCTCACCGCGGCCTTCCGCCAGCGGGCTCTGTTGCCCAACGTGGTGCTGGAGCTGGATACCATCGAGGCGGCGAAGAAGATGGTCGAGCGGGAGGTGGGGATCTCCCTCCTCCCGAAGATGGCCATCCGTCGGGAGATCGCGGAGGGAACCCTGATCCCGGTGCGACTCGCGGGAGCAGACCTCCCCAAGCGGCACGTGGACCTCATCTACCTCCGGGGCCGCGGGCTGGGAGAGCGGGCCCAGCAGTTTGTCCGCTTGGTCCGGCGCGCGCTCTCGGCCGCGGAGGAGCGTCGGATTAATAAACAACGTGCATGGCCTGCCCCGTTGACGGAGGCGGGGGCAGGAGGGTAAGGTAGCGGTAAACCCGAGGATCGGGACGTGTAGGCCGATCCGGAGCCCTGCAGAGAGCCGCGTGCGGGTGGGAGTGCGGTAGGGTTCCGGCCGGTTGAGTTCACCCGGGAGGGGCGGCCTGAACGATTTCGCGTTCTTCCGCGGGATCCAGTAGGCGCCGACGGGAGTCCTGCCCCGTGAACGCCGCAGGCGGGACCGGGCCCCATGCCCCGTCCCGAGAGGGCCGTCGGAGGGCGCTCCGGCGGAACGCGGGTGGTACCGCGGGAGGTCTTCACCTCCCGTCCCGGCGGGGACGGGAGGTGATTCTGTTTCTGGGAGGGATGGGCATGATCGTGGTGATGCGCCAGGACGCACATCCGGAGCAGGTCGAGCAGGTGGCTGCCCGGATCCGGGAGGCAGGGCTGCGGGCCCACGTCTCCGTGGGAGATCTCCGGACGGTGATCGGGGTGATCGGGGACGACCGGACCAAAGAGCAGCTCCGGGGGATGTTGGAGGCCATGGAGGGCGTGGAGAAGGTGGTGAAGGTGCTCCAACCCTACAAGCTCGTGAGCCGGGAGTTCCAGCCGGAGGACACCGTGGTGGAGGTTCGGGGGGTACGGTTCGGTGGCGGGGAGGAGCTGGTGGTGATCGCGGGGCCGTGCTCCGTGGAAAGCCGCGAGCAGATCCTGACGACCGCCCGGGCGGTGAAGGAGGCCGGTGCCCGCATGCTCCGGGGAGGCGCCTTTAAACCCCGCACCTCTCCGTACTCCTTCCAGGGGCTGGAGGAGGAAGGCCTGCGGCTTCTGGCGGAGGCCCGGGAGGCCACGGGGCTGCCGGTGGTGACGGAGGCCATGGACCACCGGCAGCTGGAACTGGTGGCCCAGTACGCGGACATGATACAGATCGGGGCCCGGAACATGCAGAACTACACCCTGCTTCGGGATGTGGGGCGTCTGCGCAAGCCGGTGCTCCTTAAACGGGGTCCCAGTGCCACCCTGGAGGAAACCCTTCTTGCCGCGGAATACATCCTCAGCGAGGGCAACCGTCAGGTGGTCCTGTGCGAGCGGGGCATTCGGGGATTCGACAACCACACCCGGTTCGTGCTGGACATCGGAGCCGTGGTGGTTCTCAAGCAGCTCACGCATCTGCCCGTGATCGTGGATCCCAGTCACCCCGCGGGCAAGCGGGCCTACGTGCCCGCCCTGGCCCGGGCCGCGGTGGCCGCGGGAGCCGACGGGCTCATCGTGGAGGTGCACCCGGATCCGGAGCGGGCCCTCAGCGACGGTGCCCAGCAGCTGCGGCCCGGGGAGTTCGCCCGCCTGATGCGGGAGGTGACGGCCATCGCCCAGGCCGTGGGACGTTTCCGGTCCCCGGTTCCCGCCGTTTGATAAGGAACCTCGATCATCCCTCGGTTGACACCGGCCCGTCCGGCCTGGTAGTAGAGAGGGCAAAGCCCGCGGGCCCGGTTCCAGGGCCCGCCGCATAGTTGGGCGAGGAAGGGAAGGAGTAGGGATCACGTACCGCACAGAGAGCCGGGAGAGGTGGAAGCCGGCCGGGGGCGGGTCCTGAACCTCGTCCCAGAGCTACCGAGGGGAAAGGGAGATGCCTGAGTACTCCGGTCGTGGACCCGCGTGAAGGGGGAGAGGGCCACGGGTCCCTGGAAGAGGGGGATCCGTGGAACTAAGGTGGTACCGCGGGGAGCTGGCCCGTCCTTAGGCTGGCTCCCCGCTTTTCGTTCGGAATCCGCAGGGAGGAGAGGACGATGGCGAAGACGATGGTGGACCGCACCACCCGGACGCTCAAGGGCGCGGAGGTGGTCGTGCGACTCCTGGAGGAGCTTGGGGTCCGGTGGATCTTCGGGATCCCCGGGGGGGCCTCTTTGCCCCTGTACGACGCCCTTTACGACGCACACGGAATCCAGCACGTGCTCGTACGCCACGAACAGGTGGCGGCCCACGCGGCCACCGGGTACGCCCGGGCGAGCGGGGACGTGGGGGTATGCACCGCCACCTCAGGCCCCGGAGCGACGAATCTCGTCACGGGCCTGGCGGATGCCTTCATGGACTCCGCCCCCGTCCTGGCCATCACGGGGCAGGTGGTGCGGCCCAACATCGGCACGGACGCCTTCCAGGAGGCGGACGTCACCGCCATCACCATGCCCGTCACCAAGCACAACTACCTGGTCATGGATCCCGCGGAACTCCCCCGGGTCGTACAGGAGGCCTACTACCTGTGCCGGGCGGGGCGGCCGGGCCCCGTCCTGGTAGACATCCCCCGGGACGTCCTCCAGGCGGAGATCCCCGCAGAGCTCCTCCGGGCCCCGTTCGAACCCCGCTATCAGCCGATCCTGGACGGGGATCCCGCCCGCATCGCGGAGGCGGCGGAGGCCATCTCCCGCAGCCGCCGGCCCATCCTGTACGTGGGAGGAGGAGCCCAGGGAGCCTCCGAACCGCTCGCGCGCCTGGCCCGCCGCTGCCGCATCCCCGTCACCGTGACCCTTATGGGGAAGGGCGCCTTTGACGAGACGGATCCTCTGTGCCTGGGCATGCTGGGGATGCACGGCACCGCGTACGCGAACTACGCCATCAACGAGGCGGATCTGGTGATCGCCGTGGGCGCCCGGTTCGACGACCGGGTGACGGGTCGGTTGAAGGACTTCTGCCCGCACGCCCGGTTCATCCACATCGACATCGATCCCTCCGAGATCGGCAAGAACAAGCCCGCCCACATCCCCATCGTGGGGGACGCCCGACGGGTCCTGGAGGCTCTGGAGCCGCTCGTGCAGCCGCCCGATGTGGACGCGTGGTGGCGGCAGATCGAGGAGTGGCGCACGCGCTATCCCCTTCGGTGGCGACCCGGACGGATGCTGAAACCCCAGCAGGTGATCGAGGCCATCTACCAGGCCACCCGGGGAGAGGCCCTGGTGGTGACGGATGTGGGGCAGCACCAGATGTGGGCCGCCCAGTACTACAAGTGCCGGCGGCCCCGGCAGTTCATCACCTCCGGAGGGCTGGGGGCCATGGGGTTCGGGTTCCCCGCGGCCATGGGGGCCCAGTTCGCCCGGCCGGATGACCTGGTGGTCGCCATCGTGGGCGATGGGGGATTCCAGATGACCCTCCAGGACCTCATCACCGCGGTGGAGTGGCGTCTGCCCCTCAAGATCTACGTGATCAACAACGGGGCGCACGGTATGGTGCGACAGTGGCAGCAGCTCTTCTACAACGAGCGCTACTCCCACGTGTTCCTTCGGAACCCGGACTTCGCCCGGGTGGCGGAGGCCTTCGGGGCCGTGGGGATCCGGGTGGAGACGGAGGAGGAGATGCATGCGGCGATCCAGCGGTCCCTGGAGGTCCGGGACCGCCCCGTGGTGGTGGACTTCATCGTGGACCCGGAGGAGAACTGTTACCCCATGATCCCCTCCGGACAGTCCGTTAAGGAGATGATCCTCGGTGAGTGAGGCGCTGGCGGCTGCGGCCCAACCTGCGTCGGAGCGGCGCATGCTGTCCCTGGTGGTGGACAATGCGCCGGGCGTGCTCATGCGGATCTCCGCCCTGTTCCGCCGGCGGGGCATCAACATCCACAGCCTCGCGGTCTCCGTGACGGAGGATCCGAAGATCTCCCGCATCACCATGGTGGTGGACTGTCCCGCGGCCCGCATGGACGTGGTGCTCCGGCAGCTGCGCAAGCTCATCGAGGTGCACTGGGTGCGGGACATCACGGATGCCAAGCGGACGGAGCGGGAGCTGGCCCTGGTGAAGGTGAACGCTTCCCCGGAGGTCCGGCACGAGGTCCTGGAGGCCGCCCGGGTCTTCCGGGCCCGCCCCGTGGACCTCACGGAGCGGACCGTCACCCTCGAGGTGACGGGAGGCAGCGAGAAGATCGATGCCCTGATCGACGTCCTCCGCCAGTACGGGATCCGCGAGGTGGTGCGCACGGGGGCCATCGCCCTGCTGCGGGGGACGGCTGTTACCTGATCCCCGGAGAGGAGGAGCCATGGCGCGGCTGTACTACGAGCAAGACGCGAATCCGGAGAGGATCCGGACCCAGCGCGTGGCCGTCCTGGGGTACGGAAGCCAGGGGCACGCCCATGCCCAGAACCTCCGGGACCAGGGGGTGGAGGTGGTGGTCGGCGCGCGGCCCGGAGGGACCTCCTGGCAGGCGGCGCAGGCGGACGGGTTCCCGGTGATGACGGTGGCGGAGGCGACCCGGTCCGCGGACGTCCTCGCCGTCCTCATCCCGGACATGGCCCAGGCCGCGGTGTACCGGGCCGAGATCGAGCCTCATCTGCGGCCGGGACAGGCCCTGGTGTTCGCCCACGGATTTACGGTCCACTACGGCCAGGTCACCCCCCCCAGGACCGTGGACGTCTTCCTCGTGGCCCCCAAGGCCCCGGGACATCGCATGCGGGAGGTGTTCCGGGAGGGCGGAGGGGTTCCGGGGCTCCTGGCGGTCCATCAGGATGCCACCGGACTCGCCCGGGAGCGGGCTCTCGCGTACGCGTGGGGGATCGGGTGCCTGCGGGCCGGGGTCCTGGAAACCACCTTCCGGGAGGAGACGGAAACGGACCTCTTCGGAGAGCAGGCGGTCCTGTGCGGGGGAGTTTCCGCCCTGATCCTGGCGGGCTTCGAAACCCTGGTGGAGGCGGGGTACCAGCCGGAGGTGGCGTACTTCGAGTGTCTGCACGAGCTGAAGCTCATCGTGGACCTCATGTACGAGGGAGGGCTCCGGTGGATGCGGCACTCCGTGTCGGACACCGCGGAGTACGGAGACTACACCCGGGGCCCCCGAATCATCGACGAGCACGTGCGGCAGCGCATGCGGGAGATCCTGCGAGAGATCCAGTCCGGGGAGTTCGCCCGAGAGTGGATCCAGGAGGCGGAGAGCGGCTTTCCAGGATTTTACGGGCTGCGGCGGGAAGCTGCGAACCATCCCATCGAGGAGGTGGGAGAACGGCTCCGCAGCATGATGCCCTGGCTCAAGGCCAAAAAGCAGCCCACGCAGGTGGGAGGGACGGGATGACGGATCGCGTGTACATTTTCGACACCACCCTCCGGGACGGCGAGCAGTCCCCGGGCTTTTCCATGACGGTTCACGAGAAGCTGGAGATGGCCCGCGCGCTCGCACGCCTGCGGGTGGACGTGATCGAGGCGGGCTTTCCCATCAGCTCCCCCGGCGACCTCGCCGCGGTGCAGCTCATCGCCCGGGAGGTGCGGGGTCCGGTGATCTGCGGGCTCGCTCGGGCCCACCCCAAGGACATCGAAGCGTGCTGGGAGGGCGTGCGGGAAGCAGAGCGGCCGCGGATCCACACCTTCATCGCCACCTCCCCCATCCACATGGAGCGCAAGTTGCGGATGCGACCCGACGAGGTGCTGGAGGCGGCCCGGGCTGCCGTGCGCCTCGCGCGCCGTCTGTGCCCGGAGGTGGAGTTCAGCTGTGAGGATGCCACTCGGTCGGAGGTGGACTTCCTCTGTCGGGTCGTGGAGGCGGCCATCGCGGAAGGGGCCGCGGTCATCAACATCCCCGACACCGTGGGATACACAACCCCCGAGGAGTACGCGGCCCTCATCCGCACCCTGCGGGAGCGGGTGCCCAACTCCGATCGGGTCATCTGGAGCGTGCACTGCCACGACGACCTCGGGCTGGCCGTGGCCAACTCCCTGGCCGGGATCCGGGCGGGGGCGCGTCAGGTGGAGGCCACCATCAACGGGATCGGGGAACGGGCGGGGAACGCGGCCCTGGAAGAGATCGTCATGGCCCTCCACGTACGCCGCGATCAGTTCGGGGTGCGAACCGGAGTGGACACCACGCAGATCTACCCCACAAGTCGCCTGCTGGTGGCCATCACGGGCGTGGAGGTGCAGCCGAACAAGGCCATCGTGGGCGCGAACGCCTTCGCGCACGAGGCCGGCATCCATCAGCACGGCGTGCTGAGCGATCCCCGCACCTACGAGATCATGACGCCCGCCTCCGTGGGGGTTCCCACCAACAAGCTGGTTCTGGGCAAGCACTCCGGCCGGCACGCCCTCGCGCACACGCTCCAGCAAATGGGGTTCAGCCTGACGGAGGAGGAGATGGAGCGGGTGTACACCCGGTTTAAGGTGCTGTGCGACCGGAAGAAGCGGGTGGAAGTAGGAGATCTCGTAGCCCTGGTGCAGGAGGGAGTCACCGCGCCTCCCGAGACCTACCGGCTGGTGTCCTTCCGGGTCAGTACCGCGAGCGATGAACCTCCGCACGCGGCGGTGCGTCTGGAAGTGGGAGGCCGTACGGTGGTGGCGGAGGCGACGGGGGACGGCCCCGTGGACGCCCTCTTCGCCGCCATCCAGGCCGCGAGCGGGCAGCGGGTGGAGCTTTTGGACTACAGCCTGCGCAGCGCCACCGGGGGGAGCGATGCGTTGGGGGAAGCGGTGTGCCGGCTGCGGAAGGAGGACCGGGTGGCGACGGGCCGGGGGAGCAGCACGGACGTGCTGGAAGCCAGCGCCCTCGCCTACCTCGCGGCCCTGAACAAGCTGGCCGAGCAACTCCCCCAGCCTCGTCGGGCCCCCACACAGACCGCGGTGGGATAGGAGGCGGCGCATGGGGATGACCATGACGGAGAAGATCCTGGCCCGGCACGCGGACCTTCCCGCGGTGAAGCCCGGGGACCTGGTGGAGTGCCGGGTGGACATGCTCTTCGCCAACGACATCACCGCGCCTCTGGCCATTCAGCAGTTCGAGCGCATCGGGGTGGATCGGGTCTTCGATCCGGATCGGGTGGCCTTCGTGCTCGACCACTATTCCCCCGCCAAGGACATCGCGAGCGCGGAGCAGTGCCGCATTACGCGGGAGTTCGTGCGCCGGCACGGCCTCCCGCACTTCTACGACGTGGGCCGGGCGGGGATCGCCCACGTCCTTCTGGCGGAGGAGGGGTTTGTCCTGCCCGGGGAGCTCTTCGTGGGGGCGGACTCCCATACCTGCAACCACGGAGCCCTGGGCGCGTTCGCCACGGGGGTGGGGAGTTCAGACCTGGCGGCCGCCATGGCCACGGGCCGGCTGTGGTTCCGGGTGCCGCACACCCTGAAGTTCGTGTTCACCGGGAGCCTGCGCCCCTGGGTGACGGGGAAGGATTTGGTGCTTCGCGTCATCGGGGACATCGGGGTGGACGGGGCCCGGTATGCGGCCATGGAGTTCAGTGGGCCGGTGCTGCAACAGCTCAGCTTGGACGAGCGCTTCTCCATCACCAACATGGCGGTGGAGGCGGGCGCCAAGAACGGGATCATGGAACCGGACGAGGTGGTGTTGGAGTGGGTGCGGCCCCGAGCCCGGCGGCCGTTCGTCCCCGTGTACGGGGACCCGGACGCGGAGTATGCGGCGGTGTACGAGTACGACGTCACGGACATGGAGCCCGTGGTGGCCGCTCCTCCGTCCCCGGACAACGTGGTCCCCGTGACGGAGGTGCAGGGGGTGCGGGTGGACCAGTGTTTCATCGGCACCTGCACCAATGGTCGGATCGAGGATCTGCGACAGGCCGCCCGGGTGCTGGCGGGACGCCGGGTGCATCCGGATGTGCGGCTCATCGTGATCCCCGCCACCCCGCACATCTACCGGCAGGCCCTGGAAGAGGGCCTCATCCAGATTTTCCTGGAGGCAGGGGCCGCGGTGAGCACGGCGACGTGCGGACCGTGCATCGGCGGCCACATGGGAGTGCTGGCGGACGGCGAGGTGTGCGTGTCCACCAGCAGCCGGAACTTCATCGGCCGGATGGGGCATCGGGGCAGCCGCGTGTACCTCTCCAACGCCGCGGTGGCCGCGGCCGCCGCGGTGGCGGGGAAGATCGTGCATCCCGCAGAGGTGGTGGGAAGTTCCGTGGCGGCCTGAGGTGAGGAAGATGGAGTTTCAGGGCAGGGCACACCGGCTGGGCGATCACATCGATACGGACCTCATCATCGCGGGACGGTACCTGGTCACCACGGACCCACAGCGGCTCGCGGAGCATCTGTTCGAAGATCTCGATCCCGATCTTCGGACCCGGATCCGACCAGGCGACATCCTGGTGGCGGGGGAGAACTTCGGACAGGGCAGCTCCCGCGAGCACGCCCCCCTCGCCATCCTGGGCGCGGGGGTGCGGGTGGTGGTGGCCGCTTCCTTCGCCCGCATCTTCTACCGCAACGCGTTCAACAACGGGTTGGTGCTCCTGGAGTGTCCCGAGGCCAGCCGTTCCGTTCAGGACGGGGATGAGCTCCGGATCGTCCTGGAGACGGGGGAGATCCGCAACCTCACCCGGGGCGAGATGTACCGGGCGCGTCCCATTCCCCCCTTCATGCGCCAGCTGGTGGAGGCGGGAGGCCTCATCCCGTACGTCCAGCAGCGGTTGGGGATCCTCCGGTAGCATGGAGCGGATCGAGATCTACGACACCACCTTGCGGGACGGGACCCAGGGGGCGGGCGTGGAGTTCTCCGCGGAGGACAAGCTGCGCTGTGCCCGAGCCCTGGATCAGCTGGGCGTGGATTTCATCGAAGGAGGGTGGCCCGGCAGCAACCCGCGGGACATGGAGTTCTTCCGGTTGGCCCGGGAGATTCCCTGGAGATCCGCGCGCCTCGTGGCCTTCGGCAGCACCCGTCGGGCAGGTCTGGAGGCCCACGCGGATCCCAACCTGCGGGCCCTCCTCGAGGCGGGGACGGAGTGGGTGACGGTTTTCGGGAAGAGCTGGGACCTGCACGTCCGCAAAGCCCTGCGCACCACCCTGGAGGAGAACCTCCGGATGATCGAGGACTCCGTCCGGTACCTCCGGGCCCAGGGCAGACGGGTGATCTACGATGCGGAGCACTTCTTCGACGGGTTCTACGCGAATCCGGAGTATGCCCTGGCCACGGTGCGGGTTGCCGCGGAGGCCGGGGCGGATCGGATCGTGCTGTGCGATACGAACGGGGGGCGGCTTCCCCACGAGATCGGGCCCGTGGTGCGCACGGTGCGGGAACGGCTCTCTGTCCCCCTGGGCATCCACACCCACAACGACACGGGCTGTGCGGTGGCCAACACGGTGGAGGCGGTCCGCGCGGGATGCGTGCACGTTCAGGGGACGATCAACGGATACGGGGAGCGATGCGGGAACGCGGATCTGTGCGTGGTCATTCCCAACCTGGTGCTTAAGCTGGGATACGCGTGTCTTCAACCCGATGCCCTCGTGCAGCTGGTGCACATCAGCCACCTGGTGGCGGAGCTCGCGAACCTTCCTCCCGACGAGTACCAACCGTATGTGGGCCGCAACGCCTTTGCCCACAAGGGAGGCGTACACGGGAGCGCGGTGCGTGCGGACCCCACCACCTACGAGCACGTGGCTCCGGAGCAGGTCGGGAATCGTCGTCGGTTCGTGGTCTCCGACCTCTCGGGCCGGGCCAACATCGTGAGCAAGGCGGAGGAGCTGGGACTCCAGCTGGATCCCCATAGTCCGACCACCGCCCGCATCCTCGAGCAGGTGAAGTGGTTGGAGTACACCGGGTACCAGTTCGAGGGTGCAGAAGCTTCCTTCGAACTGCTGGCCCGGCGGCTCCTGGGGGAGCCGGTGGACGGCTTCGAGGCGGGCCCCTTCCTGGTGGTGGTCCACCGGACGGACGGGCAGGCCCGCGCGGAAGCCACGGTGCGGGTGCGGGTGGATGGGGTGGAGGAGCACACCGCCGCGGAAGGGAACGGTCCCGTGCATGCTCTGGACCGGGCTCTGCGGAAGGCCTTGGAGCGGTTCTACCCGGAGATCCGGCGGATTCGGCTGGTGGACTATAAGGTGCGGGTGCTGAACGCGGAGGCAGCGACCGCGGCCCGGGTCCGGGTTCTCATCCAGTCCACGGACGGCGTGGAGCAGTGGGGGACGGTGGGGGTTTCGGAGAACGTGGTGGAGGCCAGCTGGATCGCCCTGGTGGACAGCCTGAACTACGCGCTCTGGCGAAACCGTACCCGGATCCCCTCGGTCCCTCAGACCTCGGATGCGTGAGTTTCGGGTCCTCCTGCTGGGCGGAGACGGGATCGGGCCGGAGGTGACCGGGGAGGCGGTACGGGTCCTGGAAGCGGTCTCCGGACGATGGGGAATTCGCTTCCAGTTCGAGGAGGCGCCCATCGGCGGAGCCGCCATCGACGAGTACGGAGACCCCCTTCCCGCCTTGACCCGCCGCAAGCTGCGGGAGGTGGACGCGGTCCTGCTGGGGGCCGTGGGGGGGCCAAAGTGGGACCAGGGAGAGGTCCGGCCGGAGGCGGGATTGCTGGAGCTCCGCAGGCTCCTCGGGGTGTACGCGAACCTCCGTCCCGCGGTCCTGTTCGACGGCCTGGAAGGTTGCTCCCCGCTTCGACCGGAGGTGGTGCGGGGGACGGATCTGTTGCTGGTGCGGGAGCTCACGGGAGGTCTGTACTTCGGGGAGCCCAAATTCCGGACGGAAATGCAGGCGGTGGACACCATGGCCTACGCTGCGGAGGAAGTGGCCCGGGTGGCCCGGGTGGCCTTCCGGGCCGCGGCGCGCAGGCGTGGGATGGTGCACTCCGTGGACAAGGCGAACGTGCTGGAGACCTCCCGGCTTTGGAGGGAGGTGGTCTCCCGGGTGGCGGAGGAGTTCCCCGGGGTCCGATTGCACCACATGCTGGTGGACACCTGCGCCATGGAACTGCTGCGTCGGCCCACCGCCTTCGACGTCATCCTCACGGAGAACACCTTCGGGGACATCCTCAGCGACGAAGCCGCCGCGGTGGTGGGCTCCATCGGGCTGTTGCCCTCCGCGAGCCTGGGGGATCGTCCCCCCTTTCTCTACGAGCCCGTGCACGGGTCCGCGCCGGATATCGCGGGGAAGGGGATCGCCAACCCCGTGGGGGCCATCCTCAGCGCGGCCATGATGCTCCGGTACTCCTTTGGGATGGAGGAGGCGGCGGCGGCGGTGGAGCGGGCTACGGAAGCGGTGCTCCGGGAAGGGGTGCGCCCGGCGGATCTCGGGGGATCCGCCTCCACGGAGGAGGTGGGGAGGGCCGTGGCGAAGCGGGTGGCCGAGGGCTAAGACCAGGAGGGATCCGGATGCGCAGCGACCTCATCAAATCCGGTGTTCCGCGCGCGGGGGCCCGGGCCATGCTCCGGGCGGTGGGGGTACGGGATGAGGATTTCCGGAAGCCGTTCGTGGGCGTGGTGAACACGTGGACGGACGGGATGCCCTGCAACGTGCACCTGAGGGATCTCGCGGAGGAACTGCGGGCGGGGATGCGGGACGCGGGGCTGGTGCCCTTTGAATTCGGGGCGCCCGCCATCGCGGATGGCATCTCCATGGGAACGCCGGGGATGCGGGCGAGCCTCATCAGCCGGGAGGTGATCGCGGACGCGGTGGAGCTGGTGGCCCAGGGCTACCTGTACGACGCCATGGTGGTCCTCGTGGGCTGCGACAAGACCATTCCTGGAGGGGCCATGGGCCTGTTGCGGAGCGGGGTGCCGGGAATGGTCCTGTACGGGGGATCCATCGCACCGGGAGTGTGGGAAGCCCGGAAGCTCACCATCGTGGAGGTGTACGAGGCCATCGGGCAGTTTGCCGCGGGGAGGATCGGGGAGAAGGAACTGGAAGCCGTGGAGCGGCACGCGGTTCCCGGGCCGGGGGCGTGCGGCGGGCAGTACACCGCGAATACCATGGCCATGGCCATGGAGGTGCTGGGGCTTTCCCCCATGGGCTACAACAGCATCCCCGCGGTGGTGCCGGAGAAGCGGGAGGCCACGCGCCGGGCCGCCTGGGTGCTGCTGGACGCCCTTCGGGCCAACCGCACCCCCCGGGAGTTCCTCACCCGCAACTCCTTCCTGAACGCCATCGCCGCGGTGGCGGCCACGGGCGGGTCCACCAACGCGGTCCTGCACCTGCTCGCCCTGGCCCGGGAGGCGGACGTGCCGTTGACCCTGGACGATTTCGACGCGGTAAGCCGCCGCACCCCCGTGATCGCGGACCTGCGGCCCTGGGGGAGATACACCGCCTGGGAGCTCTACGAGGCGGGGGGGACGCGGCTGGTGGTGCGGCGGTTGCTGGAGGCAGGGCTTCTGGATGGCGACCAGCGCACGGTGACCGGGCGGACCCTCGCGGAGGAGGTGGCGGACGCCACGGAGCTCCCGGGGCAGCAGGTGGTGGGAAGCGCGGACCGGCCCTTCAAGCCGCACGGCGGGCTTGTGGTGCTGCGGGGGTCTTTGGCTCCGGAGGGCGCGGTGCTGAAGCTGGCGGGGACGGAGCGGTTGTACTTCCGGGGACCTGCCCGGGTATTCGATGGCGAGGAGCAAGCCCTGCGGGCGGTGCTGGAGGGACGGATCCGGGCCGGGGACGTGGTGGTGATCCGGTACGAGGGACCCAAGGGGGCTCCGGGGATGCCGGAGATGCTCGCGGTCACCGCGGCCCTGGTGGGAGAAGGCCTGGGCCCGGAGGTCGCCCTGGTGACGGATGGCCGGTTTTCGGGCGGAACGCGAGGCCTGATGATCGGACACGTCTCTCCCGAGGCCCAGGTGGGCGGGCCGATCGCGCTGGTGGAGGAGGGAGATCTCATCACCGTCGACGTGGAGAACCGAAGGCTGGATCTGGAGATTCCAATGGAAGTCCTCGAGGCGCGTCGCGTGCGTTTTCGGCCCCGCCCCGTTCCGGATCTCACCGGGATCTTCCGCCGCTACGCGGCCCTGGTTTCCTCGGCCTCGGAAGGGGCCGTCCTCCGGCTACCGTCCGCCTGAGGGCATCCAGTACAGCATGGCGTAGATCCCCCACCCGGTGGCCGCCACGTAGAGCCATAGAGGGAAGGTGATGCGTGCGACGGCCTGGTGCGCCCGGTACTGGCCCCGGAAGGCCCGAAGGAGGGTGAGGGTCACGAGGGGCACAAGGGCGGTGGCGAGCACGGTGTGGGTGAGCAAGACGACGAGGTAGACGATGCGGAGAAGTCCCGTTCCGGAGAAGGGTTTGGATCCGAAGAGGGACCACCGGATGAGGTAGACCACGAGGAACAGGGCCGCGAACAGAGCAGCAACCAGCATCGCCGTGTGGTGGCGATGGACCTGTCCCCTGCGGATGAAGACGTAACCCGACACCACCCCGAACCCGCTCACCGCGATGAGCGCGGTGTTGAGGGCGGCCAGCCAGGATTCTGGTCTTGTGGTTTGGTCCATGTAGAAACCGTTGCTACAAGCCAGTACCCATCATCTGCGCATAATGAACATTATGTTAAGCATGTCTCTACCCCTCAGACAGGAACGCCTCCCGCAAGCTCCGGTAGGTTTCCCGGAGGTGCTGGGGGATGACCTTCACCTCCGCCAGCACCGGCATGAAGTTCGTGTCCCCAAACCACCGCGGGACCACGTGAACATGCAGGTGGTCCTCGATCCCCGCCCCCGCAGCCCGCCCCAAATTGATCCCCACGTTAAACCCATCCGGTCTGAAGGCCCGTCGAAGGGCCCGAACCGTTCGCGTCACCGCCTCCCACAGCCCCAAGGCCTCCTCCGCCCCCAACTCCTCGAGGCCCGCGGTGTGCCGGTAGGGGATGGCCATCACGTGCCCGCTGCTGTAGGGGAACAAGTTCAGCATCACAAAGGCCCACTCTCCCCTCCACACGATGAGATTCTCCTCGTCCTTTCCCTGCCGCGGTTTCGTGCAGAAAATGCAGCCTTCCTCCTGGGGGGCCTGGATGTATTCCAGTCGCCAGGGCGCCCACAGCTGCCGCATGTTCACAACACCCCCAACCGGCGCAGCGCATCCGCCGCCGCCGCCTGCTCGGCTTCCTTCTTGCTCTTTCCCCTCCCTTCCCCCAACACCCGCCCCGCCACCTCCACGACCGCCACGAACACCTTCGCGTGCTCCGGCCCCTCCGTGGCCGTGATGCGGTATTGGGGGACCACCCGGTCCCGCCGCTGGACCACCTCCTGCAGCTGGCCCTTGAAATCCCCCCGCATCTCCTCCAGCCGTCCCAGAAGGGGGCCGATCCAGCGGCTCACCAGCGCGTGGGCCACCCCGTAGCCCGCGTCCACGTACACGGCCCCCACCACCGCCTCCAACACATCCGCCAACAGCGAGGCCCGCTCCCGCCCGCCGCTCCGCTCCTCCCCCTTGCCCAGCAGGATGTACCGCCCCAGATCCAGGCTCCGGGCGATCTCCGCCAGCGTCGGCTCGCTCACCAGCCGCGCCCGCATCCGGGCCAACTCCCCCTCCCGCGCCGCGGGGAATCGCCGGTACAGGTGGTCGCTCACCACCAGGTTCAGAACCGCGTCCCCCAGGAACTCCAGTCGCTCGTACGACTCCAGATTGCCCGAGGTGTCCTCATGGGCATAGGAGCCGTGTACCAGGGCCCGTTCCAGGATCCGCGGGTCCCGGAACCGAACCCCCAACCGTTCCGCCAGTTGGAGGATCTGCTCCCCGCGAGATGTCCCGGACGGATGCGACACGGAGGACGCGCTCAGAGCTCAAGCCTCCGAACGGCCAGGGACGCGTTGTGCCCGCCGAATCCAAAGGCGTTGGACATGGCCACCCGCACCTCCGCGGGCCGAGGCCGGTTCGGCACGTAGTCCAGGTCGCAATCCGGGTCCGGAACCTCGTAGTTGATGGTGGGTGGGAGGACCTGATGCCAAAGGGCCAGCACGCAGGCGATGAGTTCCACACCGCCCGCCGCTCCCAGCAGATGGGCCGTCATGGACTTGGTGGAGCTCACCGCAAGCCGATACGCATGCTCTCCGAATACGCGCTTGATGGCCAGCGTCTCATACTTGTCGTTGTAGGGAGTGCTCGTTCCGTGCGCGTTGATGTAGTCCACCTCCTCCGGCCGCAGCTCCGCGTCCCGCAAGCATCGGGCCATGGCCAGGGCGGCCCCTTCCCCTTCCGGGTCCGGCTGGGTGATGTGGTAGGCGTCCGCGCTCATGCCGTACCCCACCAACTCGCAGTAGATCCGAGCATCCCGACGGAGCGCATGCTCCATCTCCTCCAGGATTACGATCCCTGCCCCTTCCCCCATCACGAACCCGTCCCGCTGTGCATCGAAGGGGCGCACCGCTTTTTCGGGCTCCTCGTTCCGGGTGGACATGGCCCGCATGGCGCAGAACCCTGCGATGGAGAGCTCCGTGATGGCCGCCTCCGTGCCGCCCGCGATCACCACGTCCGCCTCCCCTCGCTGGATGAGCCGAAAGGCATCCCCGATGGCGTGCCCGCCCGTAGCGCAGGCGGTCACCGGTGCCGTGTTCGGACCCCGGGCGCCCGTGAGGATGCTCACCGCTCCCGCCGCCATGTTGATGATGAGCATGGGGATGAAGAAGGGGCTGACCCGATCCGGTCCCCGGGTCAGCAGGACCTTGTGCTGCTCCTCCCACGTGATGGCCCCTCCGATCCCGGAACCGATCACCACGCCCACACGATCCGCGTTCTCCCGCGTGACCCGGAACCTCGCATCCTCCAGGGCCATGCGGGTGGCCGCGATGGCGAATTGGACGAATCGGTCGTTGCGCTTTGCCTCTTTCCGGTCCATCCAGTCCAGGGGGTCGAAGTCCAGGACCTCCGCGGCGATGCGGGTGGGATATCTCGAGGCGTCAAAGCTCTGGATGGGACGGACCCCGCTCCGGCCCTCCATGAGGGCGTTCCAGAACCGATCCTTCCCGATCCCGATGGGGGTGACGACCCCGATCCCCGTGACAACGACCCGGCGCTTGGTCATGCACGTTCCTTGGCGGCCAGGCGCTGCTCGATGTACTGCACTGCCTGCCCCACGGTCCGGATTTTCTCCGCCTCCTCATCCGGGATCTCGATCCCGAACTCCTCCTCCAGGGCCATCACCAGCTCCACCACGTCCAGGGAGTCCGCGCCCAGGTCCTCCACAAAGGAGGCCTCCTCCGTCACCTCCTCCCCGTTGACTCCCAGCTGCTCCACGATGATGGCCTTCACCCGCTCAAAGGTCGATGTGGTCATCCCGTTCCTCCCCTCCCGTGTGCCATGGAACCTCCTATTTCATAACCATACCTCCATCCACGTTCAAGACCTGCCCCGTGATGTACCCGGCCGCCTCACTGGCCAGGAACACGACCGCGGCCGCGACCTCCTCCGGCCGGGCGGTCCTCCCCATGGGGATGTTGGCCAGCAGCGCCGCCCGCTGTTGCTCCGTGAGCGCCTCCGCGAGCCCGGCCTCCACATATCCCGGGGCCACGGCATTCACCGTGATGTTGCGGCTTGCCACCTCTCGCGCCACCGCCCGGGTGAACCCGATGATCCCCGCCTTCGCGGCTACGTAGTTCGCCTGCCCCACATTCCCCACCTCCCCCACCACGGAGGTGATGTTGATCACGCGCCCCCACCGGGCCCGTAGCATATCCCGGAGCGCCTCCCGGGTACAGAGGAACGTCCCCGTGAGGTTGGTCTCCACAACCCGCTGCCATTCCTCCAGCCGCATCCGTACCAGCAACACATCCCGCAGGGTCCCCGCGTTGTTCACGAGGACGTCCACCCGGCCGAAGACCTCCCGGGCCTGGGCAAACAGCCGTGCCACCTCCTCCTCCCGCCGCACGTCCGCAGGAAGGGCGACGGCTTCCCCTCCCATCTGCCGGATCTCCCGTACCACTGCCTCCGCGGCCTCCTGTCGGGTTCCGTAGTGCACCACCACCCGGCACCCCACCTCCGCCAGGGCCCGACACACGGCTCCGCCGATGGCCCCGCTCCCGCCCGTCACCAGGGCCACTTTCCCGTCCAGGCGAAACCAGTTCATCCGTCCAGGGCCTCCACGACCTCCAGCGCGGCCGCCAGGGACGCCCGATCTTCTACGGACAGGGCCAGGGCGCCCGGGACCTGGCGCCGGATCAATCCGGAGAGGACCCTCCCGGGGCCGCACTCCACGAAGGTGTCCACGCCCTGCGCCGACATCCACGCCACGGACTGCGCCCACCGAACCGGACGGGCCACCTGCTCCACGAGCAGCCGGCGGATCTCGTCCCCCCGTTGCACGGGCCGTGCGGTGACGTTGGCGATCACGGGGACCTCCGGGTCCCGGATCGGTACCTCCTCCAGCACCGCGGCAAGCCGCTCCGCCGCCGGCCGCATCAGGCTCGTGTGGAAGGGAGCGGAGACCGCAAGCGGCACGGCCCTGCGGGCCCCTTGGGCTCTCGCGAGGCGAATGGCCTCCTCCACCGCTGTCCGGTCCCCGGCCACCACCACCTGATCGGGGCCGTTGTAGTTGGCCACCTCGCAGACGCCCACCTTCGCGGCTTTCTGGCAGATCTCCTCCACCGCCTCCGCATCCAGGTTCAGGATGGCCGCCATGGCCACTTCCCGGCCGGCGGCGGCCTCCTGCATGAAGATCCCCCGCAGGCGTACCACGCGCACCGCATCCTCGAAGGAGAGGGCCCCCGCGGCCACCAGGGCCGTGTACTCTCCCAGGCTGAGGCCTGCGACGTAGGCGGGGGGCGGGAGGTGTGGCCGCAGGGCCACAAGGCACGCGAGGCTCGTGGTGAGGATGGCGGGCTGGGTGTTGGCGGTCTGCTGGAGGAGATCGGCGGGTCCCCGGGCACACAGCTCCAGCAGGTCCATCCCCAAGACCTGACTCGCCCGCTCGAACAGGGCCCGGGACTCCGGATGGGCCTCCGCCATCTCCACCCCCATCCCCACGTACTGAGCGCCCTGTCCGGGAAACACGTACGCCAGCCGCACCGTTACCCCCAGCGCAGGGCACAGGCTCCCCAGGTCAGCCCGGCCCCGAAGGCCACGAGCACCGCGAGATCCCCGGATCGTAGGCGTCCCGTGGCCACCGCCTCGTAGAGGGCCACGGGGACGGAAGCCGCGGAGGTGTTCCCGTACCGGTCCACATTCACGAAGAACTTCTCCAAGGGTTGGCCCAGCCGCTCCGCCGCCGCCTGGATGATTCGGATGTTCGCCTGGTGGGGAATGAAGAGGTCCACCTCCTCAGGATCCACGCCGGCCCGCCGGCACGCCTCCTCGATGGCCCGGGGGATCACCCGGGCGGCGAACTTAAACACCTCCCGTCCGTTCATGGTGATGTAGTGGAGACCCCGTTCCACCGTCTCCCGGGAGGCGGGCAGGCGGCTCCCGCCCGCGGGCTGAGCGATGAGGGACGCCCCGGAGCCGTCCGCCCCCAGCCAGAAGGAGAGGATTCCCCGGCGGCCATCCGAGGGGACCATGACCACCGCCCCCGCGGCGTCTCCGAACAGCACGCACGTGGTTCGATCCTCCCAGTTTACGATCTTGCTCAGCGTGTCCGCGCCCACCACCAGCACCCGCCGTGCCATGCCTGCCACGATGTGGGCATGGCCCATGGCCATGGCGTATACGAAGCTGCTGCAGGCCGCGGAGATGTCCACCGCGGCCGCGGCCCGGGCGCCCAACCGGTCCTGCAGGATACAGGCGGTGGCCGGGAAGATGGCATCCGGCGTCGCGGTCCCCACCAGGATGAGGTCCAGGTCCTCCGCGGATACCGAGGCCGCCTGCAGGGCCTCCCGGGCGGCCTCTAGGGCCAGGTCGGAGGTCGCCTGGTCCTCCCGGGCGACGCGACGTTCCCGGATTCCCGTGCGGGTCGTGATCCACGCATCCGTGGTGTTTACCCGCTGCTCCAGGTCCGCATTCGTGAGGACCCGTTCCGGAATGCATCGTCCCATCCCTGCAATGCGGCTGGACCCGATCACGGTCTTCCTCCTCCGTCCGACGCTCCGGTGGATGCGTGGGGGATCTAGGATCGGCCTGCTTTCTCCTCGGGGATCACGGCCCGGCCGTTGTAGTACCCGCACCGGGGGCAGACCCGGTGGGGAAGGACGGGCTCTTTACAGCGCGGGCACGGGACCAGGTTCGGCCGCTCCACCCGCCACAGGGCGCGGCGCCTGGCCACCCGCATGTGGGAGTGCCGCATGGACCGGCTCATCTCCGCTCACCTCCGGACACACTACGCTCACTCTACTCTGAAGCGCTCCAGGACGGCAAGACGTGGGTCTCGGGCAACGGGCACGCAGTCGCAAGGGTCGACGTTTCGGTCCGCCCCGCACACGGGGCACAGGCCCGCGCAGTCCGGGCGGCACAAGGGGGCCTGCGGGAGGGCGAGCAGGAGGTGCTGCCAGAAGATCTCCTCCACCTCGAGGTCCCCGTCCAGGGGGAAGATGAAATCCCCCTCCTCCAGCTCCCCGCCCCACGCCGGCTGAAGGGCGGGATCGAAGAGCTCGTTGACCTGGACGGAGATCGTCCCCACGAACTCCCGTAGGCAGCGGGCACAGGTCTGCCGGACGTCCGCCGAGGCTTCCCCGCTTAATCGGATCCGCGTCCCCTCGGCCCGCACCCAAGCCCGGCCCCGCATGGGGCCCACGAAGCCCACGTCTTCCATCTGCGAGGGGACGGATCCGCGAAGGTCCACCACCACGCCCCCGGGATCCTGAAAGATTTCCGGAACCGCGATCCTCATCCCCGCACCTCGAGCTACCTCTCCTTCCGATCCTCCAGCATCTGCTTCCCCTTCCGGATGCTCAGGAGGACCCGCAGGACTCCTTGTTCCAGATCGTCCAGGACCTGCCGCGCGTACGCGTCCGCCCCCCTCCGGGTCTCCTCCGCCGCCATTTGGGCCGCGTGGAGGATCTCCTCCGCCCGGCGCTGCGCCAGCTTCACCACCTCGTGCTCCCCGCTCAGGCGCAGGGCATGCTCCTGTGCCCGGAGGACGATTTCCCGGGCCTCCTCCTGGGCCCGGATCAACAGCTGCTCCGCCTCCGCCCGCATCCGCTGGGCTTCCTGGAGATCCCGGGGGAGGCGGGCCCGGATCATCTGGAGCAGGGTGCGTACCTCCCTTTCCTCTGCCCCCCGGCGGTCCCGCGGGGAGGGCTTCGAGGAGACCAGCTGCTCCAGGTGGTCCAGCAACTCCCAAACCGTCTCCACGGTTACCGCTGCACCTTCCCGCGAAGCCGCTCCAGCACCCCACGGGGGACCAGTTCCGAGACGTCTCCGCCCAGCCTGGCCACTTCCTTGATGAGGGTGGAGCTCAGGTAGGCGAGCTCCGGGCTTGTGGGCAAGAAGAGGGTCTCCACCTCCGGAGCGAGACGCCGGTTCATCATGGCCATCTTCATCTCCGCATCGAAATCCATGGTCGCCCGCAGCCCCTTGACGATCACCCGAGCCCCGCAGCGCCGTGCAAAGGAGACGGTGAGGTCCTCGAAGGCCTCCACCCGGACCCCCCCAAGGCCAGCCACCGCCTCCCGGATCATCTCCACCCGTTCCTCGGGGCTGAAGAGGGGGCGCTTTGCGGGGTTGTGGGCGACCCCCACCACCAAGGTAGGGAAGAGCCCGACGGCCCGCACGATGATGTCCAGGTGCCCGAGGTGGATGGGATCGAAGGTGCCCGGATAGACCGCGATGGTCACGTTCCCCTCCAGATCAGGATTCGCACCCGGGTGTCCCCGTAGCGCCGATCCCGCACGACCTCGTAGCCCGCTGGGATCTGCACCGCTTCCCGAACCGCGCTCTCCGCCACCACGGCGGCCCCAGGAGCCAGCAGCCCGGAGGTCGCGAGGGCCTCCAACGTCCGTTCCACGAGCCCCGTCCCGTACGGGGGATCGAGGAACACGAGGTCGAACCGGTGACCTCGTCGTCCGAGGGAGACTAGGGCCCGGAAGACGTCCATGGGCCATACCTCCCCCTGGTCCTCCCACCCGCCTTCCGCGAGGTTTGCCCGGAGCGTCCGCACCGCCCGAGGTGCCCGCTCCACGAACACGGCCCACCGGGCTCCCCGGCTCAGGGCCTCCAGACCCAAGGTCCCCGCGCCGGCAAAGAGGTCCAGGACCCGGGCTTGCCGGACCCGTTCCCCCAGCATGTTGAAGATGGCGGACCGGGCTCGCTCCTGGGTCGGTCGTACCCCCGGGGGAACCCGGATCCTCCTGCCTCTGCTCGTCCCCGCCCCGATCCGCATGATCAGCCCACCGCCAGCAGCGCCGCGGATCCCTCGTACCGGGCCAGAAGGGTCCGCCGCAGGGCTTCGTGTTCGGGCTGCTCCAACCGGGGATCCGCGGTAAGGATGAGGGAGGCAGCTTCCCGCGCCCGCTCCAGGAGGGGTCCGTCCCGGAGGGGGTTCGCGACCCGGAAGTCAGGAAGGCCGTGCTGCCGCGTCCCGAATAGCTCCCCCGGCCCCCGGAGTTCCAGGTCCACCTGGGCGATCTCGAAGCCATCGTTGGTACGGACCAGGGCCTCCAGCCGCCGCCTCCCCTCCTCCGAGCTCGGCTCCGCGATCAGGATACAGTAAGCCCTCTGGCCGCCTCGCCCCACCCGACCCCGGAGCTGATGCAGCTGGGCGAGCCCGAACCGCTCCGCGTGCTCCACCACCATGACGGTGGCGTTCGGCACGTCCACCCCCACCTCGATCACGGGGGTGGCCACCAGGATGGAGATCTCTCCTTCCCGGAAGGCCTGCATAACCCGTTCCTTGTGCTCCACCTCCATCCGTCCGTGCAAGAGCCCCACCCGCAGATCCGGGAACACGCGCCCGCGCAGGTCCTCGTAGAGCTCCGTGGCCGCCTGCACGTCCAGCTTCTCGGACTCCTCCACAAGGGGACAGACGATGTACGCCTGACGGCCCGCCTCCACCTCCCGCCGGACGAAGGCGTAGATGCGCTCCCGGTCCGCGGGCGTCCGGAGGTAGGTGCGCACGGGGACGCGGCCGGGGGGAAGCTCGTCGAGCACGGAGATGTCCAGATCCCCGTACAGGGTGAGGGCCAGGGTGCGGGGAATGGGGGTGGCGGTCATCACCAGCACGTCCGGATCCCGGGCCTTCTGGCGGAGGGCGGCCCGCTGGGCAACCCCAAACTTGTGCTGCTCGTCCACGATCACCAAGGCCAGCCGGTGAAAGGCCACGTCCTCCTGGAGGAGCGCGTGCGTGCCCACCACCAGATCGGCCTCTCCGGATGCGATCTCCGCCCGGCGTGCCTCCCGCTCTCCTCGTCCGAGACCTCCCGTGAGCAGGACCGTGCGGATGCCCAGGGGTTCCAGCAGACGACGGAAGGTGAGGTAGTGCTGCTCCGCCAGGATTTCCGTGGGCGCCATGACCGCCGCTTGGAACCCTCCCTGGACCGCGATCACCACCGCGGCCGCGGCCACCGCGGTCTTCCCGGAACCCACCTCTCCCTGCAGCAGGCGGTTCATGGGATGCGGGGAATACATGTCCCGTGCGATCTCCTGGATGGCCCTTTGCTGGGCCCGGGTGAGGGAGAAGGGCAGGGAGGCAAAGAAGGCCTCCAGCATCCCGCCCTCCGTCCGGTACCGGTGGGGCTTCGTGGCCGTGCTCGCCTCCCGCCGGCGCAGCAGGAGGGCCAGCTGCAGGATCAGGAGCTCCTCAAAGGCCAGCCGCCGTCGGGCACGTTCGGCCTCCTCCAGGCTCGTGGGAAAGTGCACGGCCCGCAGGGCCTGGGCGAGCGGCAGAAGCCCGAAACGCTCCCGAATTCCCTCCGGAAGGGTTTCGGGGACCCATCGGGCGTACTGCTGGACCGCGGTGTGGATCACCCGCCGGAGGACCCGGGCGGAGAGGCCCTCCGTGACGGAGTGGACCGGGACGATGCGGCCCGTATGGAGGGACGAAGCCGTGCCCTCCGTGAGGACCTCGAACTCCGGGTTCTCGATCTCGATCTGGCCGAAGGCCCGGCGCACCCGTCCCCAAACCACGATCTCCGTACGGGGCTGGAGGGCTTTGTGGAGGTGCCGGTTCCCCCAGAACTTCAGCACGCCTACCGCGGTGCCGTCCGTCACGTACACCTCCGTCAGGGTCCTCCCCGTGCGCAGTTGCGGGGTGTGCAGCCGCACCACGGTGGCCCGGAAGGTTCGGTGCTCGCCGTGGGGGGCGTCGTAGAGACGGCTGAAGTGCCGCCGGTCTTCGTACCGGCGCGGGACGTGGTACAGGAGGTCCTCCACCGTCTCCAGGCCCAGACGGCGCAGCTGGTCCGCGAGGGCGGGACCCACACCCCGGACCGCCTCTACGCCCTGCTGCAGCCCACCCGACCCGCTGGCCATTCGAGGAGTTGTGTTCGCACCCTTCCGTCTCATCTCCTCCGATCCTTTCGCTCCCTTCCCGCCTATGGTAGAATGCGCCGGGTCAAGGAGGGAGGAACATGGCACGGGTGTGCGAGATCTGCGGCAAGCGACCGGCGAGCGGTCATAGCGTCTCCTTCAGCAACCGGCACACGAAGCGGCGCTTTCTCCCAAACCTCCAGCGGGTACGCGCCCGGATCGGAGGAGGGGTCCGGCGGATCACCGTCTGCACCACCTGCCTGCGCTCGGGCCGCGTCCGGCGGGCAGTCTAGGCAAAACTCCGGAGCAGGTCGCGCAGGGCGGGACCGTCAAGCAGGTAGCGCTCCCCGCAGAACCGGCACCGGACCTCGGCTTGGCCCTGCTCCTCCAGGAGGGCGGTGAGCTCCTGCGGGCCCAGGCTCGCGAGAACCTCCCGCACCCGCTCCGTCGAGCAGGTGCACCGGAACCGGAGGGGCCGTTCTTCCAGCACCTGAAACGGCAGATCCCCAAGCGCCACCTGGAGGATCTCCGCAGGCCGCAACCCCTGCCGCACGAGGGCCGTGACGGGCGGGAGCGCGCGGGCGTGGGCGTCCAGGTAGGCGAGGACCTGCTCAGGGGCCCGCGGCAGGACCTGCACGAGAAAACCGCCCGCGGCGACCACCCGGCCGTCGGCTTCCACCAGCACGCCCAAGGCCACCACGGAGGGGATCTGTTCGGACTGCGCGAAGTAGTAGGCCAGATCCTCCCCGATCTCCCCGGAGACGAGGGGGGCGCTTCCGTGATACGGGTATCGCAGACCCAGGTCCCGGGTCACGTGGAGGGTCCCCCGGCCCACCGCGGCGCCTACATCCAGCTTGCGGGGTCGCCGGAGGGGGAGGTGGACGTGGGGATTCTGGACGTATCCCCGCACGGCCCCCTCCGCGGTCCCGTCCGCCAGGATCCCGCCAAGCGGACCATCTCCCAGGATGCGAAGGGTTACCTTCTGGCCATGCTTGAGGGTGCCCGCGAGCAGCCCGGAGGCGGTCAGGGCCCGCCCCAGGGCTGCCGTGGCCGTGGGCGCGGTCCCGTGGCGAAGCCTTGCCTCCTCCACCAGCCGCGTGGTCACGGAGGCAAACGCCCGAACCGACCCGTCCGCTCCCAGCGCCCGCACCAGGGTATCCACGGAGCGACCCTCACCGGCTCCTGCGGATTCGGATGGCCAGAAGTTCTCCGTCCCGCACCTCCACCTCCGGATCCGGGTCCACCACCTCATTGCTGATCCCCCGGGAGGACCCAAGCCTCAAGGTGCCCTCCATGAGGGCAAACCGCAAGCCCCGGGTGGAGATTCCCGAGCTCACCGGCGCCAGGGAAAAGAGGGAGACCATGTCCCCGGGGCGGGCATCCAGTCGAACCCGACCCCGCACCACCTGGGCCAGGGTCCCGCCCTGCCGGATCCGGAGGTCAAGACCCCGCTGGGCCGCGTAGTGCAGGAGGAGAAGGTTCCCGAGGAGGTGGTCCGGACGTCCCCCGAGGGCGCTCAGAAGGTATGCCCTCCGGTAGCCCCGCTCTGCCACGAGATCCACGGCCAGTTCCGTATCTGTCTTGTCCTTGTCTTTTGGATGCACCACGACCTGCGCACCGATCCGCTCCAGCCACGCCAAGGTGTCCGGATCCAGGGAGTCCAGATCGCCTACCGCCACGTGTGGGTGCCACCCTGCCTTCCGGGCCCGCACGGCGCCGCCGTCTGCACACACGACGAGGGCGGCGCCCCTCAGCCCCCTCGGCAACGAGCCCCGGCCGCCGCTCACGATCACCGCCACCGGATCCGTCCTCCGCACGACCACCCACCGGGCCCCTGAACCCTCACGGATCGTCTTCCGGGGGCCGGATCAGGGAGAAGAGGGGATTGCAGGGGCCGACCCCTTTCCCCAGAGGGAGGCCCGCCTCGATGGCCCGGGTGACGAAACGTTTGCCCTCCTCGACCGCCGCCTGGGGCGACAGTCCCCGGGCCAGGTGGGCGGCGATGGCCGCGGAGAGCACGCAGCCCGTGCCGTGGGTGTGCTGCGTGGGGATCCGGGGAGCGGGAAGCTCCAAAAACCCTTCCCCGTCGTACAGGACGTCCACGGGATCCCCCGGGAGGTGCCCGCCCTTGAGGAGCACGTACCGGGGTCCCAGATCCGCAAGCCGCCGGGCGGCCTCCCGCATCTCCAGCAGACTGCGGATCTCCCGACCCACGAGCACCCGCGCCTCAGGCAGGTTCGGGGTCACCACCAGGGCGAGCGGCAAAAGGCGCGTGCGCAGGGTCTTTTGGGCTTCGGGACGCAAAAGCGGCGCGCCGCTTTTCGCCACCATGACGGGATCGACCACGAGCCTGGTGATGCGGTGTGCCCGAACCCGGTCCGCCACCGCCTCGATGATGGGGGCGCTGCTGAGCATCCCGGTCTTCGCCGCGTCCACCCCGATATCGGTGACCACCGCGTCGATCTGGGCGGCCACCACCTCCGGGGGCACTTCGTGCACCGCGTAGACTCCCGTGGTGTTCTGGGCCGTGATGGCGGTCACGGCACTCATCCCGAAGACCCCGAGGGCGGAGAAGGTTTTAAGGTCTGCCTGGATACCGGCTCCTCCTCCGGAATCGGAGCCCGCGATGGTCAGGGCTCTGGGAACGGTCACGTACCCACCTCCCCTCTTCGGGCAAGGGCCTCATCCACCGCCCGGCGCAGGGCCCGGGTGGCCTGCACCATGTCCTCCGCTGAAGCCACCGCGGAGATCACCGCTACCCCCGCCGCCCCGGCCCGGATCACCTCCGGAACGGTCTCCTGGGTGATGCCGCCGATCCCCACCACGGGGATCCGCACGGCCCGGACGATCTCCCCGAGGCCTCCGGGTCCGATGGGGGCGCCCGCGTCGGGCTTGGTCCCCGTGGCATAAACGGCGCCCACACCCAGGTAGCTCGCCCCCTCCTCCTGCGCCCGGAGGGCCTCCTGCACGGTCCCCGCGCTCGCCCCTACGATGCGATGAGGTCCCAGGAGCTGGCGGGCCACGGCCACGGGCAGGTCGTCCGGCCCCACGTGTACCCCGTCCGCGTCCACCGCAAGCGCGATGTCCACCCGGTCGTTTACGATGAAGGGCACCGCAAAGGCCCGGCACAGCTCCCTCAGGCGCCGGGCGATCTCGTACAGCTGGCGGGTCGTGGCGTGCTTTTCCCGGAACTGGAGCACGGTGGCTCCCCCCCGCAACGCGGCCTCCGCCACCTCCTCGTGGGTGCGGCCCCGGAAGGTGGCGTCCGTGATCACATACAACCGCGGGTCAAGCGGCACGGCGCGACCTCCGCAGCACAGTTCCCAGGAGGGCGTGGAGGAGGAAGGCGGCCAGGAAGCTGGGGATGGAGGCGCCCAGCCATGGAACCGAGGCGCTCAGCGGGAAGGGAAGTCCCACGGTCCGGAACAGGACGGTCAGCAGATCCTTCCACCCCGGGGCCTCCGTGGGCACGATCCACTGGTACAGGAGAAAGCCCACGAGCCACGGCACGAAGGCCGTCCATCGGATGCCGGATGCCTGCGGCCCGTAGAGATCCTCGGCCGCGAGCTGACCGCCTCGCACCACGAAGTAGTCCGCCACGAGGACACCGAAAAGGGGCACGAAGAAGGCACCGATGAGGAACAGGAAGGCCTCGTACTGGGCGAGGGGAATGGTGGCGGCGAGGGCGGAGCAGACGATGCCCACGCCCACCGCGAGCCGCCTCCGGTCCGCGTGCGGCCAGAGGTTCTGCAGCGAGACGGAGGTGGAGTAGAGGTTGGCGAACGCCTCGTCCGTCTCGTCCACGAGGAGAATCCCGAGAGCCACGGCCCCCACGGGGATGGCCAGAACCGCGGCGATCAGGTCCTCGGCCCGCAGGGCCAGCATGAAGAGCGCTCCGAGGGCGTAGAACCAGAAGTTCGCAAGCCCGTACCCCAGGGCCGTGCCCCAGAAGGCCGCGCGGGGCCCTACTCCGAACCGGGTGTAGTCCGCCACGAGGGGGATCCAGGAGACGGGCATGGCCACCACCAGGTCCACCCCCAGCCAGAAGGGCAGTTGCCCTGTCCCTTTCTGGCTCCAGAGGCTCCGGACGTCGAGCCGGAACAGGGCGTACCCGGTGAGGTAAAGGGTAGAGGCGATCACGAGCCAGACGGCGTACTTGCGCAGCCACCGCCGCACCACCACGATGGGTCCGCCCACGGCCATCAGGGTGGTCAACAGCCCGAAGACCGCCACCCAGGCCACGTAGCTGGAGGTTCCCAGGGCCCGGCGTGTAATCGCGTCCGCGCTCTGGGCGATGATGAGGAGTTCGAACGCTCCCCACCCGACGTTCTGAAGGATGTTGAGCACGGTCGGCGCCGCGGAGCCCGCGATCCCCAGGGGCGCCCGCAGCAGGACCATGCTGGGGACCCCCGCGCGCACCCCGATCCACGCCCCCAATCCCAGGAGCAGGTTCCCCAGCACCACGCCCACCGCGGTGGCGAGAAGTGCATCCCGAAGGCCCAGCCCCGGGACCAGCAGGGCCCCGGCCACGAGGAGCAGCAGGCTGATGCCGAGGTTGAGCCACAGCACGAAGATGTCCCATCCTCCCAGCGGCCGACGTTCCTCCGGGATGGGGTCGATCCCCCATTCCGTCACCGCCTCGCGTTCGTACACCGCCGCGGTCACGCTCCTCCCTCCCAGCTCAACTCCCAGAACCGGATCTCGTGCTCGACGGTTTCCCCCAGCGCTCCCCGGGCCGCTTCCCGCTCTTTCTCGGTCGCCTCCGCCAGGGCCCGGTCCGCCGCCGCTTCCAGCTCCCCGACGTACTCCTCGAAGCCGGGGTGGGTCCAGCGCTCCACGAACTCCCGGTACGGCTCCACACCCGGCTTCGCGTGGCTCCACGCTTCGAAGTAGATGCGCTCCAGGGCCCATAAGGCTACCAGCTGCGCGGCGTAGGGTCCGAAGGAAAGGGCCCACAGGAAGTTCACGTAGTTGCGGCAGACGGGGTGGACGGGCGCCTGCAGGTCCAGGTGGCGCCGCGCGGCCTGATCCTCAAACCACCCGAGCTCTTCCACCAGGCTCAGAGTCCCCCGGGCCAGCACCTTCTGGTCCCGCCGCGGGGCCAAGGCCAGCAGGCGCGCTTGGAACGGCAGCAATCCCCGCACGAAGTGGTAGTCCTGCACCAGCCACGTGGCAAACGCTTGTGGCGGCAGCGTCCCGTCCCGCACGACCGCGAGGAAGGGGTGCCGGGTGGCCCTCTGCCACCGTTCCGCCAACGCCCCTACCAGCTCCCGCACCCTCACGCCGACCTCCAGGCGGATTCGAAGAAGTCGTACTCGAGCTGCATGGCGCGCCGGTAAAGGTCCCGAATCCGCGGACCTTCCGTGCCGTACCGGTCCAGCAGGGTCTCCAGCTGCTGAGCCAGGGCGCCGAACTCGGGGCTCCCGTAGGTGTGTACCCAGTCCAGGTAGGGGCTCTCGGGGCGGGCGATGGGCTCCAGGGACCGCCCCAGGTACGCGTACAGACGCATGCAGGGGGTCATGGCGGCGGCGATGTGGCCCACGGGCTCAAGGGCTGCCACCCGCAGGAGGAAATCCGTGTAGGCCTGGGTCGCCGGGGCGGGTTGGGGGGTGAGATCCACGCCCCAGGCACGGGCATATCCCGCGTGCAGCTCCAGTTCCTGCAGCACCCCGTCCAGCAGCTCCTTCCACGCCCGAAAGCCCTCCCGGTCCGGGCACTTGGCCATGGCGAGGGCGTAGGCCCGGGCAAAGGCCTCGAGGAAATAGGCGTCCTGTCCCACGTAGAAGGCGAACCGGGACCGCTCCAACCGGCCAGTGGCGATCCCCTGAACGAAGGGGTGCCGGAGGCATCTCTCCGCCAAGTCCTGGTTTTCCTCCCACAACCGCGCCGCGATCCCCATGGCTCTGAAACGCAACCGCCAGGCCCGATCGAGGACCTGGCGGTTGCGGGAAAGCCGCCCATTCCCCACGCCAGCATTACCTGGATCGGGTTCAGCGGGGTCTGCGACATCGCCCGAACCACCCAGGGAATCGCTGGACCGATCCCCGGGCTTCGGCTCGGGCCGGCCGCACTCTCAGCCCGGCTTCACCGAGCTCCCCCAGGGCCCGCTGTTCGGTTTTTCTCCCAACATTATCGCACGGGGTGCAAGGTGGTTTGGTTGGTGCATGAAGCAACCGTTGTTTAAATAGCGTGCTGCCGACAAGCCTACCCTGCGGAGGGGGGTTCCTGCTACGGGCTTTGCCGTAGGGTTTCCAGTTGGGAGAGGAAGAGCTGGTGGAGGCGCACCTCCCCCGTGATCTCCGGGTGGAAGCTCGCGCCCAACCACGGACCCTGTCGCACCAGAACGGGGTGGTCCTCGAAGGTGGCGAGCACCTCTACTTCCGGTCCCACCCGGGTGATGAGGGGAGCCCGGATGAAGGCCACCCGAAGGGGGGGAGGACTCAGGCGCTCCACCCACACCTCCGCCTCGAAGCTCTCCCGCTGCCGCCCGTAGGCATTGCGGACCACGGCGATGTCCATCAGCTCCAGGGTACGGACCGGACCGCCTGTGACCTCCCGGGCGAGGAGGATGAGGCCCGCGCACGTCCCGAGAACGGGCATGCCCGCGCGGGCGCGCCGTTGGATGGCTTCCCTCAAGTTCGCACGCTCCAGCAGACGGCTCTGGGCCGGACTCTCGCCCCCGGGAAGCACCAACCCGTCCACGTCAGCCAGATCTTCGGGGTCCCGCACCTCCACGGGTTTGGCGCCCAGCCGCCGCAAAACCTCCGCATGCTCCGCCACGTCCCCTTGAAGGGCCAGGATTCCGACTCTGGGCATCCTACACCCCCCGGGTCTGGAGCAGTTCCCGTTCCGTCAGCGCCCGCACGTCCACCCCCCGCATGGGCTCCCCGAGGTCCTCGCTGGCCCGGGCGATCACGTACGGGTCGTCGAAGTGGGCCACCGCGTCCACGATGGCCAGGGCCCGCCGGGCGGGGTCGCCGCTCTTGAAAATGCCGCTTCCCACGAACACCCCATCGCACCCCAGTTGCATCATCAGGGCCGCGTCCGCGGGGGTGGCGATTCCTCCCGCGGCGAAGTTCACCACCGGCAGCCTACCCAGCCGCCGGACTTCCCGCACGAGCTCCAAGGGCGCTCCCAACTCCCGGGCCACCGTCACCAGCTCCTCCTCCGGGAGGGCCTGCAGCCGGCGGATCTCGTCCAGGATCTGGCGCACGTGGCGCACCGCCTCCACCACGTTCCCGGTCCCCGCCTCGCCCTTGGTCCGGATCATGGCGGCCCCCTCCGCGATCCGGCGGAGGGCTTCTCCCAGATCCCGTGCCCCGCACACGAAGGGCGTTCGGAAGGGATGCTTGTCGATGTGATGCCGTTCGTCCGCGGGGGTGAGGACCTCGCTCTCGTCGATCATGTCCACCCCGATGGCCTCCAGCACCTGGGCCTCCACGAAATGGCCGATGCGCACCTTCGCCATCACGGGGATGCTGACCGCCTCCATGATGGCCTTGATGCGGGCCGGATCCGCCATCCGGGCCACTCCCCCTTGGGCTCGGATGTCCGCGGGCACCCGCTCCAGGGCCATCACCGCCACGGCTCCGGCTTCCTCCGCGATCCGGGCTTCCTCCGGGGTGGTCACGTCCATGATCACCCCGCCCTTCAGCATGGCCGCAAACCCGCGCTTGATGCGCTCCGTTCCCTCTTCCCTCATTCCCGCACCTCCTCCAGGAGCTCCAAAGCCCGCCACAGCTCGTCCCGGGCAAAGGGCACAAGCTCCGTACGCTTTCCGTCCCGGACCTGGATGCGTCCACGGGGCACGAACCGGCCCACCGCCTCCGCGGGGATCCCGGCCTGCGCCAGGGCGCCCGCGGTGCGGGCCGGGTCCGGCGTGGCGATGAGGAGGCTCCCGCTGCTGACTAGACCCAGCGGATCGATCCCCACCACCTCGCAGATCCTCCGGGTCTCCTCCCGCACCGGGACCCGGTCCACCCAGAGCTCCAGACCCACCCCCGAGGCGTGGGCCATCTCCAGGGCTGCGCCCACGATCCCCCCCTCCGTGGCGTCGTGCATGGCCACGGCTCCCGCCCGCACCGCCACCCTCCCCTCCGGGAGCACGCTGATCTCCTGCAGGAAGGCCTGGGCCCGCCGCACGAGGTCCTCGCCCAGTCGCTCGGAAAAGTAGGGGGCGAAGTCCGTGGCCAGAATGGCGGTCCCCTCCAGCCCCGCGGCCTTGGTGACCAGGAGGGTGTCTCCCGGACGGGCCCCCCCGGTGGTCACGTAGCCGTCTCTCGGAGCCTTCCCCAGGGCGGTCATGACCACCAGGGTCCGGGCAATCCCCGGGGTGACTTCCGTGTGCCCTCCCACGATCTCCACCCCGATCTCCGCCGCGGTGGAACCCGCCTCCTCCATGAGCTCCCGGAGGTCCTCCTCCGTGCTTCCCTCCCGGAGGAGCACGTCCAGCAACAGCCCTACCGGCTCAGCGCCCGTGGCCGCGAGGTCGTTGCAGGCCACGTGCACCGCCAGCCGGCCCAGGTGCCGGCTGGCCCCCGTAATGGGATCCGTGGTCACCACGCACACCCACTCCCCGAAGTCCAGTACGGCACAGTCCTGCCCCCAGGAGGCGTGCACGAGCACGTCCGGGCGCCGCCCCAGGTAGGGATAGACCAGGCGCTGCAGGAGCTCCGGGGGAACCTTACCGGGCCGCATCAGGCGGGACGTAGAATAGACCGCCGCAGCAAGGCCGCGGCCGGAACCCCCACCACGATGCCGCTGCTGACCTGGAAGAGGTTCCCGGGCACCTCCGCGGCCGCGGCCCCCCCACCCAGGCCCATGAGGTAGGCCTCCGCTACGAAGTAGCCCAGAACCATCCACGCCCCCGCAACCGCACAGGCCACGATCCCTCCTCCCACCAGCCTCGGACCTTCCCCCTCCGGCCATCCGAACATGCGCCCGGCAATCCACCCGCACACCGCGCCTTCTACCCCCTTGATCACGAGGGTGAAGGGCGCAAAGGCTCCATATCCCGCCAGGAGATCCGCGAGGGCTGACCCCACCCCTCCGGCCACCGCCCCGAACACGGGGCCGAGGAGCAGGGCCGTGAGGTATACCATGGTCTCCCCGAGGTTGATGTAGCCCTGGGTTGCGGGGATCGGGATGCGGATCACCAGGGTCGCGACCACCACCAGCGCCACACCCAGACCTCCCAACGTGAGGTGCCGCGTGCTCATGGGGTCCTCCGGCAAACAAGTCTGGTTGGGTTTTACGTCCAAAAGTGGCTTGAGAAAAGAACCAATGACAAGCAAGATAAGTAGGGCCAATCCATGGAACTCGCGCTTCGGCTTGACCCGAAGGCCCGGAGGCCCCTGTACCGCCAGGTGGCGGAGGAGATCCGGGAGGCCATCCTCGAGGGGAGGCTAAGGCCTGGGGAGCGGCTCCCTGCGAGCCGGGTACTTGCGGCCTCCCTGGGGGTCTCCCGGGTGGTGGTGACCTCCGCGTACGAGGAGCTGGTGGCGGAGGGGTATCTGGAGGCATGGCGGGGATCCGGGACCTATGTGACCCGGGCCCTCCCGGAGTTTCCGAGGGTTGCCCGGCGCCCCGCAGGTCCCCAAAGCCCGCCTCGGGAAGAACCGCCCCCCGAGTACGTGGTGGACTTCGTGCCGGGCAGGCCCTCGGTGGAACGGTTGCATCCGGCTGCCTGGCGCCGGATGTGGCGGGCGGTGGCCCGGGAGCAGCCGCCCGCGGGATACGGGGATCCCGCGGGGGACCCGGACTTGCGGGCGGCCATCGCCGCCTACCTGGGCCGGGCCCGGGGAGTGGGGTGCAGCGTGGAGGATGTCCTCATCACCTCCGGGGCCGCAGAGGCGGTGGATCTCATGGCCCGGGCCTTCCTGCAGCCCGGAGACCGGGTGGCCTACGAAGAGCCCGGCTATCCCGCGGCGCGCCGGGTTCTCCTCAGCCGGGGACTCGTTGTGGAACCTGTACCCGTGGACGATGACGGGATCCGCGTGGACCTGCTCCCTGCCCGGGCTGCCGCGGTGTACGTCACCCCTTCCCACCAGTTCCCCCTGGGGGGCCGTCTCCCCCTGGCCCGGCGGCTCGCCCTGCTGGAGTGGGCTCGGAACGCCGGCGCACTGGTGGTGGAGGACGACTACGACAGCGAACTCCGGTTTCACGGCCCGCCCCTTCCTGCCCTCGCAGGGCTCGACGCCTCAGGGCGCGTGCTGTACATGGGGACCTTCTCCAAGGTCCTCCTGCCCGGCCTGCGGGTGGGCTACTTGGTGGCCCCCCCGGATTTGCGGGAGCGTCTGCTGCGGGTGCGGGATCCCTCGGAGTCCCATACGCCTTGGCCGGTCCAGCGGGCCCTCGCGGCACTCCTGAGGAGCGGCGACTTCGACCGCCACATCCGGCGGATGCGGCGCCACTACGCGGAGCTGCGGGCGGCCCTCCGGGACGCCCTCGGTCCCGTGGAGCCCCTGGCCCGCCTCCGGGGCTTGGAGGCGGGCCTTCACGCGTTCCTCGAGCTCCAAAGCGGCCTGGACGCAGAAGAGGTCGCCCGGTGCGCCGCGCAACGGGGGGTGCGCGTCCGGACCCTGACCCCCTACTACCTGGGATCCCCTACCCGCACCGGCATCCTCCTGGGATACGGGGGCCTCTCCCTGGAGGACGTCCGCCGGGGAGCCGGGATCCTGGCCGGGGTGATCCGGGAGCTGGCTCAGGCCAAGTAAAACCACCGAGGAGGAGGGTGCTGCAAGGGAGATCCCTCCTTGGCAGATCCGGGCCACCGGGTTACCATCCTGGCATCGGGAACCCGCAGGGCGGGAAAGGAGGACCATGCACATCGCCTTCCTGTTGATCTCCCTGGATGGCAACACCCCGGCCCAGGCCGCCCGCGAGGTCCGCACCATCCCGGGGATCTCGGAGGCCCACGCCACTCTGGGCGACTACGACGTGATCGCCATCGTCCGCGCGGAACACACCCGGGAGATCCCGCAGATCACGGAACGGGTGAGCCGGGTCCACGGGGTGGTAAAGGTCCTGACCTGCGTGGCGGTGGCCTAGGGGGTTCGGACGCGCGGGGTCACCACGTGCATCGCCTGCAGCACCCGGTGCGCGAGAACAAGGGCGGCAAGCCCCGCTTCTCCGGGAACCCGGGGGGTTTGCTCTCCTCGGACGCAGGCGAGGAAGTGCCGGAGCTCCGCACGGAGGGGTTCCTCCCGCAAGAGGAGGAGCTCTTCCCGCCGGTTCCCCCTCCACACCGTCAGCGACTCCCGCAGGAAATCCAGGTGCCACCGCTCCTCCGGGGTGACCACCTCCATCTCCGCGGCCTTCGCGGAATCCACGCGGCTCGCGAAAAGGCTTGCCGTGCAGCCTCCCTCAAATACCAGCTGCACCGCCGCGAGGTCCTCACCGTCTCCCCACAGCCGGGTGCCGACCGCGGAGATGGACCGGAGGGACGAACCGGTGAGGGAGAGAACCAGATCGAGGTCGTGGATCATGAGGTCCACCACGACCCCCACATCCGTGGCGCGACCCGCCTGAAAGGGCCGTACCCGACGGGCCCGGATGAAGAGGGGATCGCGCACCCGATGGAGCAGGGTTTCCACCGCGGGCTTGAACCGCTCCACATGGCCCACCAGCAGCAAGACTCCCTTGCGACGGGCCCGGGCGATGAGCTCCTCCGCCTCCTCCACACGACCCGTGATGGGCTTTTCCACCAGGACGTGGATCCCGGCCTCCACCAGGTCCCGGGCGATCTCGTAGTGGTGGCTGGTGGGCGCCACCACGCTGACCGCGTCCACCTTCCCGATGAGCTCCCGGTGATCCAGATAGCCCGCGATGCGGTACCGGTGTGAGAACTCCTCCAGCTCCGCGGGGTTTGGGGAGACCACGGCCCGGAGGTCCGCCTCCGGGAGCTCGTGGTAGATCCGGACGTGGTGCCGGCCCCACCGTCCCAGCCCCACCACGGCCACCCGCACGCGCTCTCCCCGGGCGGAGTCCACCTTGTCCTTCACTTCTGCACCACGGCCCGGGAATCCGCGAAGGCCTGGATCGCCTCGACGATCCCGCGGAGATCCTCCGGGCCGAGGGCGGGATGGACCGGCAGGGACAGGACCTCCCGACATGCCCGATCCGTCTCGGGCCAGGGTCCCCCCTCGTATCGGACCTGGCGGTAGGCCCTGGTGGCGGGAACGGGCCTCGGGTAGTAGACCCGAGTCTCAATCCCTCGACCCGCGAGGAATTCCTGGAGGGCGTCCCGTTCCTTGGCGCGGACCGTGTACTGGTTGTACACGTGGTACATCTCCGGCGGCTCCACGGGCGTCCGGATGCCCGGAACGTCCCGCAAGTGCGCGGTGAGGTACGCCGCGTTGCGCCGGCGGATCTCGTTGAGGACGTCCAGCCGCTCGAGCTGGGAAAGGCCCAGGGCCGCCGCCAGGTTCGTCATCCGGAAGTTGTACCCCACCACCTCGTACTCGTAGGTTCCATCCTGGGCTCCCGCGTGTACCAGGAGGCGTGCCCGGCGGGCCAGGGCCTCGTCCGAGGTGACAATCATCCCGCCCTCCCCCGTGGTGATGTTCTTCGTGGGGTAGAAGCTGAAGATGGCCGCGTCCCCGAAGGACCCTGCCCGCCGTCCCCGGAAGGCGGCCCCATGCGCCTGCGCCGCGTCCTCGATGAGCACAACCCCATACCGCCGCGTGAGGTCGCACAGGGCCTCCATGCGGGCCGGAAGCCCGTACAGGTGCACCACCAGGACGGCGCGCACACCCCGGTGCCGGCGAAGGACATCCTCCACCCGGTTGGGATCCAGGTTAAAGGTGTCCTCCTCGATGTCCACAAATACGGGGATCGCGCCCCGGTGTACCACCGCGTTGCTGGTGGCCACGAAGGTGAAGGGAGGAACGATCACCCGGTCTCCGGGTCCGATGCCCGCGGCCTCCAGCACCACCTGCAGGGCCGCGGTCCCCGAGGAGGTGGCGATCCCGAAGCGCGCCCCCACGTAGGCCGCGAAGGCCGCTTCAAACCGTTCCACCCAATCCCCATGGGAGAGCTGCCCGGAGGCAAGCACCTCCAGGACCCTCGCCTGGTCTTCCTCCGTCACCACGGGCCGCGCGATGGGGATCATCCTACTGAACATGGTAACGGAATGTTCTGGAATCGTCTCCCCTGGGCAAGTCCTGGGTCGGGGGCGGGGAGGACGATTACTGGATGATCACCCGCCGGTTCGTGGCCAGGACCCAGATGAGGAAGGCCAGGAGCAGGACCACGAAGAGCTCCGCCTGGCCGGATTCATCTCGTCCGAGACGGCGCAGGGCGCTGCGCATCCGCGTTTCCAGGAGGGGAAGCAAAAACAGCATGGGGTCACCTCCAGCTCCGATCCTCCTCCGCTTCCGGGCCTGGGGGAGCTCCCTCCTCAGCCCGTCGTCGGAGGGCATCCAACATCCTCTCCGCGTTCTTACGCATGAGCAGGAGGACGAGGTTTGCGAGCAGCGGTCCGAGCAAGGGAATGCTCAGCTCGAACTCCACCACGAGCCGGGTCCGGCACCCCGTCTGCACGGGTTCAAAGGTCCACACGCCCTCGTATCGGTCGAAGTCCCCCTCCCGCTGGCGGAAGGTACACGTGTGCGTGGCGTCGTCCCACGTGTCTTCCTCCACCCACCGGATCCGCCGCCCCTGGACCCGCCCCACCCACTCCGTGGTGGTCCGGTGGCCGTCCCGCGCGATCAGGCGTACGGTCTCCAGATCCGGCATGAACTCGGGGAACCGCTCCACGTCCTTCGCGAGGGCATAGACGGTCTCCACGGGAGCCCGTATGAGCGTCTGCACCTCCACGCGCGGCATGACCGGGATGCGCCGACCCTCCTCCCAGGTAACCTAACTATGCGATCTATACGATCCCGGAGGCGGGAATGCCTTCTGGCGGAGGGCGGTGGGAATCGAACCCACCCCGCCCGAGCGGGGCGGCACCGGTTTTGAAGACCGGGAGGCCCACCAGGGCCCTTCGCCCTCCGTTAAGAGGCTCCCCGCACGAGCTTGGGTCCCGGCACCCGGAGCTCCCCTTGCCGCCGGGTGATCCCCACGGTGTCCAGGTGCTCCAGGAGGGGCAGCACGTACTTCCGGGAGGTCCCCAGGAGATCCCGGACCGCGGCCACGGTGAGCGCAGGCTGAGACCGCAGCGCCTCGGAGACCACCTGGACGGCGCGCTCCACCGACTTCCCATGGTACAGCAATCCCCGCAGCTCCACCGCTTCGCCCGCATCCAGGAGGAACTGCACCGCCACCTCCGCGTGACCCCCCAGGACCTGCTCCACTTCCTCCCGGCTCGGTCCCTCCAGCCCGCACCGCCCGATCCACGAACGGAGCGCCTCCACCGCTCGGGCCTGATCCGGTGTTAGGGTGGGACGGTGGTCCGGCAGCCGTACGAATCCCCCCTCTCCTGCGGTTCGGGAAGCCACCCGCTCCGCCACCAGCTCCCATGCCGCCCCCGCAAGGCGGCGGATCAGGGTGAGCCACTCCGCGTGCGGCATCCCTCGCCGCCAAGGACGCTCCCGGTGGTACGCGGCGAGGGCCTGAACGACCTCCTCCTCGACCCGGCCCAGGACGGACTCGTGGACCCACCGATCCCGGACGTCCCACACCAGCCCCTTCGCCCGGGCCTGCGCCAGCAGTCCCTGGATCTGACCCGGGGCCATCCCCGTACGGCGGACGAGATCCGCGACCGTGCTCCCCTCGGTCCCGGAGGCCCCCACGGCCAGCAGGAGCACGCCCTCCGGATCCCGGGACTCCAGGGTCCGCAGGTGCACGAGGACCACGGGATCCCCCCTCCGGGAACGGGGCGGGTTTACCCGAAGGACCTCCCCTCCGCCCCAGGTCAGCAAGGGCGAGAACCGACGAATGACGAAGGGATCTCCGAAGGCGGCCGTGATGGGCCGCTCTAACCGGATGTGCGCAAAGCCGCTCTCCCCGGGCGCGAGCACCGTCTCCTCCAGCAGGAACGCCCGACCGATGGCCTCCGCGGTTCCCAGGTAGAGCCGGACCCGGTCCCCGTGCCGGAGGGGCGGGGTGTGCGGCAGGAGGTGGAGGCGGACGTCCAGGGTGGTGGCGGGCTCGAACGCCCCCGGGGTAACGATCACGTCTCCCCGTTCCACCTCGTCCCGGGAAACCCCCAGAAGGTTGAGGGCTACCCGCTGTCCCGCCCGCACCTCCGCGACCGGCTCCCCGTGGGATTGGATGCCCCGTACCCGGACGGTCCGACCTGCGGGAAGGACCTCCAGGGTGTCGTCCGGGCGGATTCGGCCGCTCCACAGGGTCCCCGTCACCACGGTGCCGAACCCGGCCACCTGGAAGGATCGGTCCACGGGGAGCCGCACGGGACCCTCGGCCGGGCGTGGGGAGCCCTGCGCCACCACGCGATCCAGGGCGGCGACGAGATCCGCAAGTCCCTCTCCCGTCCTTGCGGAGACCGCCACCACGGGCGCGGCCTCGAGAAACGTGCCCTGCAAGAAGCTACGCACGTCCTCCCGGACCAGCTCCAGCCACTCCTCATCCACCAGGTCCCGCTTGGTGAGGGCCACGATCCCCGTGGGGATCCGCAGAAACCGCAGGATGTCCACGTGCTCCCGGGTCTGGGGCATGACCCCTTCGTCGCTCGCCACCACCAGGAGGACCGCATCGAAGCCCGCGGCCCCGGCCAGCATGTTCCGGATGAGGCGTTCGTGTCCGGGCACGTCCACGAATCCCACCCGGACTCCACTCGGGAGATCCATGTGGGCGAACCCCAGGTCGATGGTCATCCCTCGCCGCTTCTCCTCCTCCAGCCGGTCGGGGTCGATCCCGGTGAGGGCGCGTACGAGGGTACTCTTTCCGTGATCCACGTGCCCCGCGGTCCCCACCACCGCGGTGCGCACCTGCTTCGGCTCAGGACCGCTCCGCGAGGACCGCGACAAGGCCTGCCTCCAGGTCTGGATCGTCCTCCGGAAGCACCGAACGGAGGTCCAGGAGCACCGCTTCCTCCTGGACCCTCGCGAGGATCGGCGGGGCTGCGGTCCGGAGTCGGGCGGCCAGGGCGTGGGCCGGAAGGGAAGAATGCCGGAGGCGGACCGCATAGGAGGGGAGGACCATCCCCGGAAGCGAACCTCCCCCGGCTTCCGCCTCCGAGGGCACCGCCTCGGCGGCGACTCCCACCTCCCTCAGGCGCCGGGCCAAACGCTCGGCCCGCTCCTGCAGGTCCTCCACGGAAGCGCCGAGCATCCGCAGCACGGGGATCCGCTGCCAGGCTACCTCGGGATCCAGGTACAGCCGGAGCGTGGCCTCCAGGGCCGCCAAGTCCAACTTGTCCACCCGGACCACCCGATACAGGGGATGTGTCCGGAGCCGCTCGAGGAGGGAGGTCCGTCCGACCAGGATGCCGGACTGCGGCCCCCCGAGGAGCTTGTCTCCGCTGAAGAGCACGAGATCGCAGCCGCTCGCCACGGCCTCCGGGACCGAGGGCTCGTAGGGGAGACCGCGGCCCCGGAGGTCCACCATGCCCCCGCTCCCCAGGTCGTACATCACGGGAACCCCCACCCGCCGTCCCAGGTGCACCAACTCCTGCAGGGGGACATCCGCCACGAACCCGACAATCCGGAAATTGCTGCGGTGCACCTTCAACAGCAGGGCGGTATCGGGCGTGATGGCGGCCTCGTAATCCCGCAGGTACACCCGGTTCGTGGTCCCCACCTCTACCAGTCGCACTCCCGCCGCCCGCATCACGTCCGGCATCCGGAAAGAGTCCCCGATCTCCACCTGCTCGCTGCGGGCCACCACCACCTCCCGGCCGGAAGCGAGGGCGCTCAGGGCCAGGAGGACCGCGGCGGCGTTGTTGTTCACCACGAGGGCTCCCTCCGCCCCCGTGAGGCGCCGCAGCAGCGAGGTCACGTGGTCCTGTCGGGAGCCCCGTTCTCCCGAGGCCAGGTCCAGCTCCAGATTGCAGGCTCCCGCGGCCTCCAGGACCGCCCTCCGGGCCTCAGGGGCGAGGGGGGCCCGACCCAGGTTTGTGTGGAGGAGGGCACCCGTGGCGTTGAGGACCCGACGCAGGGAGGGACGGACCAGCGCCTGGATCCGGGTCTCCACGGCCTCTGCGAGGTCCGTGAGGTCCACGTGTTCCCGATTGCCTCGCTGGAGTTCTGCCCGGTACTCCTCCACCACCTCCCGGATGAGCCGGACCAGGACGGCGTGCGCCACTCCCCGCACGCCGTCCCGCATCCGCAGGGCGGACAGCACCCGATCCACGGAGGGAAGCTGCCGCAGGTGCTGGTGCAATCCCTTCGAGCGGTCCTCCCTCACAGGAGCACGAACCCCAGCACGGCCCCCAGGGCGACGGCAACCCCCACGCAGGCCAGAAACCGGAGCAGATCGTACCGCACGCGGTGGACCAGGGCCTCGGGGGTTTCCCGGGTCACCGGCGAAGGCGCGGGGGATGTGGGGCGCAACCGCGTCCCGCACCGGGCGCAAACGATCTTCCCCGGTCGGTTCTCAGCTCCGCATTTCGGACACCGCATCCCGCACCCTCCTCCGTTCCTCTAAGGCCCGCACCACTTCGGGGGGGACGTACTGACCACCTAGGGTTGCCCCCGTCCCGACCCCATCGCCATGGTAATCGCTTCCCCCCGTCACGAGGAGACCGAGGTCCCGGGCGAGGGCCAAAAGCCGCTCCACCTGCTGGGGCGTGTGCTCGGGATAGTACACCTCGATCCCATCCAGGCCCGCGGCCTTGAGGGCCGCCACGTGCGCGAGGACTCTGGACCGGCCAGGATGCGCCAGGATGGCCAGGCCCCCCGCCTCCCGGATGGCCCTCAGGGCTTCCTCCAGGGAGAGGGTGCTCCGCGGGACCCACGCGGGCTTCCCCCGACCGAGGTATCGTTCGAAGGCCTCCGCGGGGGTGCGCACGAATCCCGCGGAGACCAGGGCTCTGGCCAGGTGTGCGCGCCCCACGGCGCCCTGCCCTGACCGCGTCACCTCGTCGAAGGAGACGGAAACCCCAAGTCTCCTCAAGCGGCAGACCATCTCCCGAATCCGGTCCACCCGGCTCGCCCGCAACTCCTGCAGGAGATCCCGGAACCAGCCGGCCCGGTGGTCCACGAAGTACCCCAGAAGGTGCAACTCCTCCTCTCCGTACTCCACGCTCAGCTCGACCCCTGGGACGACGGTGACGCCCAGGTTTGGGGCCGCCTCCAAGGCTTCCGGGATCCCGTCCACGGTGTCATGGTCCGTCACGCCCAGGACTCCCACGCCTGCCCTGCGGGCCGCGTGGACCAGGTCCCGGGGATTCAAGAGTCCATCGGAGGCCGTGGTGTGGGTGTGCAGGTCAATCCGCATCGTGTACCTCGAAGATGCGGCGGATGGCGGTGGCCCGCCCGGTTTCATCCGCCTCCACCACCACCGCGTTGAACTGCACGGGACCCTGGGCCACCTCAAACCGGACGGGCAGGTGCGTGAGGAACCGCTGCAGGATGGCCTCCCGGTCCATCCCGATGATCCCGTGGGCGGGTCCCGTCATCCCCACGTCCGTGATGGTGGCGGTGCCGCCCGGGAGGATGCGCTCGTCCGCGGTCTGCACGTGGGTGTGGGTCCCCACCACCGCGGTGACCAGGCCGTCCAGGTACCACGCAAGGGCCATTTTCTCACTGGTGGCCTCCGCGTGGAAATCCACGAGGACATAAGGGGTGATCTCCCGGAGACGCATCGCTTCCGCCCGGCCCCAGCGGAAGGGATCCTCCAGGGGGTCCATGAACACCCGCCCCTGCAGGTTCAGCACGGCGAGGCGGAGGGTGTCCCGCCGGACCACGGTACTGCCGCGGCCCGGCACGCCCGGGGGGAAGTTCGCGGGGCGCAGGACGCAGGGCTCCCGGTCCAGGACCTCGTACGCCTCTTTCCGGTGCCAGGTGTGGTTCCCCCCCGTGAGCACGTCGATCCCGCAGCGCAACAGCTCCTGGACAGTGCCGGGGGTAATGCCCGCTCCTCCCGCGCTGTTCTCCGCATTGGCCACGACGAAGTCCAAGGCCAGCTCCCGGCGGAGGGCCGGGACCCGGCGGGCCACCAGCTTCCGCCCGGGCTTGCCGCAGATGTCCCCGATGAACAGGATCCGCACGGGCCTAGTCCGGGGTGGTTTGCCGACCTGCTCCCACCGCGTAGATGAAGACGTGGCCCTCCTCCCGGAGTCCTACCAGGGGACGCAGGCTCCCCCGCTCCCGGAGGTGCTCCAGCTGTTCCCGTAACCGTTCCTCCTGCCGCACGCGTTCCTCCTCCGGCCAGTCCTCCCGCGGTCCTTCCAAGGGCAGCATCTCGCGCGCCAGATGCGCCACCAGACCGAGCTCCTCGCACATGAGGTCCGCGAGCTCCCGAACCACCTCGATGCGGGTGAAGTGTCGGGTTCTCGTCTGTCGAATCCACACCCTAGGGGCGGGGCGGCGTTCCAGCTCGTGGAGGACCGCAAGGGCGTCCAGGACCCGCCGCCGGAAGGCCCGGTAGACCGCCGGGGAGAGGGCCTGAGGGAGGAAGAGGACAAGCCGTAGGGTTCCCCTCCCGGGATCCAGGGCCGCGGAGGAGAACTCCCCGAAGCGCACCAGGAGCGTGGCCAAGAAGCTGGCGCTGTCCGGAAGGGAACGGTCCGGGCGCAGGGTCCACATGGCGAGGCTAGCGGGCATACTCCACGATCCGGGTCTCCCGCACCACGGTCACCTTGATCTGGCCCGGGTACTCCAGGTCCTGCTCGATCCTGCGGCTCAGGTCCCGGGCAATGCGGTACGCGGCCAGGTCGTCCACCTCCCCGCTGCGAACGATGACCCGGATCTCCCGACCCGCCTGGATGGCGTACGCCTTCTCCACCCCCGGGAAGGATTGGGCGAGCTGCTCCAGGGCCTGCAGCCGCTTGATGTAGGCCTCTACGGACTCCTTCCGGGCCCCCGGCCGGGATCCGGAGATGGCATCCGCGGCCGCCACCAGTACGGACTCCAGGTACTTTGCCTCCTCTTCCCCGTGGTGGTACAGGATGGCGTTGATCACCTGGGGCGGTTCGTGGTACCGTCGGGCGATGTCCACCCCGATCTGGGTGTGGGTTCCCTGAACCTCATGGGTGAGGGCCTTGCCGATGTCGTGGAGCAGTCCCGCCCGCCGGGCCATGTGGACATCCGCCCCCAGCTGGGCCGCCAGCTCTCCCGCCAGGAGGGCCACCTCTACGGAGTGCTGCAGGACGTTCTGGCCGTAGGAGGTTCGGAACTTCAGCCGGCCCAGCAGCTTCACCAGGTCGGGGTGCAGCCCGTGCACCCCGGCCTCGAAGGCCGCCTGTTCCCCCGCCTCCTGGATCCGCCGATCCAGCTCCTGCTGGGCCTTCTCCACCATCTCCTCGATCCGGGCGGGATGGATGCGGCCATCCGCCATGAGCTTCTCCAGAGCGATCTTCGCAATCTCCCGACGCACGGGATCGAAGGAGGAGAGGGTCACGGCCTCCGGGGTGTCGTCGATGATGAAGTCCACCCCCGTGAGGGCCTCTAGGGTCCGAATGTTCCGACCTTCCCGGCCAATGATCCGTCCCTTCATCTCCTCCGTGGGCAGGGGCACCACGGAGACCGTGAGCTCCGCGGTGTGGTCCGCGGCGGTTCGCTGGATGGCCAGGGCGAGGATCTCTCGGACCCGGCGCTCCGCCTCCTCCCGGGCCTCCCGCTCCACTTTCCGGATCCGGGCCAGGGCGTCTTCCCGGGCCTCGGCCTCCACCTCCTCCAGGAGGCGCTGTCGGGCTTCCTCCCGGGTCAACCCTGCGATCTCCTCCAGGGTCCGACGCTGTTGTGCGATGAGTGCGGCAACTTCCTCCGTCCGGACGGCGAGTTCCTGTTCCTGCTGTTGAAGCGTCCGCTCCCGGCGTTCCAGCTGCTCCGCGCGCCGTTCCAGCGCCTCTTCCCGCTGGCTCAGCCGCCGTTCCAACCGCTGGAGGTCCGCCCGCTGCTCCCGGATCTCCCGTTCCGCCTCGCGCTTGATCCGGAGAGCCTCATCCTTCGCTTCCAGGAGCGCTTCCTTCCGCTTCGCATCCGCCTCCCGCTGGGCATCCAGGAGGATTCGCTTCGCCTCTTCTTCCGCAGAGCGGATCTTGGATTCCGCGATCCACTTCCGGAAGACGTATCCGGCGAGGAAGGCCACCGCACCCACCGCCATGACCACGAGAACGGCCATCGCGGTGTCCGTGGTGCCTCACCTCCCTCTTTTCCCCAATTGTATTCGTCATCCGGAAATGGGGTCAAGGAAGGAAGGGAACAGGTGTTTGCATGTCGAATTTCCGTCTGCTAAACTTGAACCCGTGGGAGGGAGCCATGCCTAGACCCCTAACCCGCAGGCAGAGGGAGATCCTTCAGTACATCGTGGACTACACCCGTCGGCACGGATATCCCCCGTCCGTGCGGGACATCGGCAGTGCCCTGCACCTCACCAGCAGCTCCACCGTCCACAGTCACCTCAGCGCCCTGGAGAAGAAGGGATTCATCCGCCGGGATCCCAGCAAGCCTCGGGCCATCGAGGTGATCCGGGACGATGCGGCGCTTCCCCACAAGCGTCCCGTGGTGCTGCCCGTGGTGGGGCGGGTGACCGCGGGTGCTCCGATCCTGGCGGAGCAGAACATCGAGGACGCCTTCCTCCTGCCCGAGGACTTCCTGGGTCCTGGAGAGCACTTCCTCCTCCGGGTCCGGGGAGACTCCATGATCGGAGCGGGGATCTACGACGGGGACTACCTCATCGTCCGCCGGCAATCCCATGCGGAGAACGGGGACATCGTGGTGGCCCGGATCGGGGAGGAGGCCACGGTGAAACGGTTCTACCGGGAACCGGACGGCATCCGGCTGCAGCCTGAGAATCCCCTGCTGGAGCCCATCAAATCCAGGGAAGTGGTGATCGAGGGGAAGGCGGTGGGCCTCCTTCGTCGCCTCCGCTGAGCCCCCGCTGCAGGAGGGCCTGGATCCGGCGTACGAGGAAGCAGGGAGCCTCCACCTCCACCCGCATCCCCTCTGGTCCGTCCCGGCGAGCCAGGACCCGGCCGTGTTCGTAGAGGGCGTGGAGGATTCCGGCCTGGGCGTACGGCACCTCCAGCGTGACCCGGGTGACGGGCTCCGGGAGGACCTGCTGGATTTTCAGGAGGAGGGCCTCCAGCCCGATGCCGTGGAGGGCGCTGATGGGAACCCCGCCCGTCTGGGCCGCGATGCGTTGCGCCTCGCCCGCGGGGAGGCGATCCGTCTTGTTGAGGGCGAGGACCGTGGGTTTTGCGCCCGCGCCCAGATCCGCCAGGATCTCCTCCACCACCCTCCGTTGCATCGGCCAGTCGGGATGCGAGACGTCCAGGACATGCACGAGCACGTCCGCCTCCGTCACCTCCTCCAGGGTGGCCCGGAAGGCCGCGATGAGCTGGGGCGGCAGCTTGCGGATGAACCCAACGGTGTCCACGAGGACCGCACTTCCTCCGCCGGGAAGCCGCACCCGACGGGCGGTGGGATCCAGGGTGGCGAAGAGCCTGTCCTCCACCAACACCCCCGCCCGGGTGAGGGCGTTGAGGAGCGTGGACTTGCCCGCGTTGGTGTAGCCTACCAGGGCCACCACGGGCATCCTGGCCTGCTTCCGGGCCCTCCGCTGGGTGCGCCGTACCCGGCTTAGGGTCGCGATCTCCCGCTGCAGGTCCGTGATCCGGGCCCGAATCCTCCGGCGGTCCGTCTCCAGCTTCGTCTCGCCCGGACCCCGGGTGCCGATCCCACCGCCCAGGCGGGAGAGCAAGACCCCTCTACCGGTCAGGCGCGGCAACAGGTACGTGAGCTGCGCGAGTTCCACCTGGAGGGCCCCTTCCCGGGTGCGGGCCCGATGGGCGAAGATGTCCAGCACCAGGGCGGTCCGATCCAGAACCTTGACTCCAAGCTCCTCCTCAAGGGTCCGCTGCTGGGCCGGGCTCAGCTCTTCATCGAAGATCACGAGATCCGCGGCCTCCAGCTCCACCAGGGACCGCAGTTCCCCCACCTTCCCCCTCCCGATCAGGGTCCCCGGATCCGGCCGGGCACGGGTCTGCAGCACCACGTCCACCACCTCCGCGCCCGCGGTCTCCGCGAGCCGCCGGAGCTCCTCCAAGGTCCCGTCCGTGGACCAACCGTCCCGACCGGGAACCTGCAGGCCCACCAGGATGGCCCGTTCCACCCTCCGATCTTCCTCCGGATCGCCCGGCAGACGGCGGAGGGCAGCCTCTGCGGATCGGATCCGCTCCGTGCTCCGCACGGTCTCCAACTCCTCCAGGGCGAGCGGTCCTTCCACGCGGGGTCCCCGGTGGTCCAGAAAACTCACCCACGCCTCCGTGGGCGTGCCCTTCCGGTGTCCCACGGTGACCAGCAGGTCCAATCGGACGCGCTCCAATAGGTCGAGGTCGGATTCCGTGGGTTCCGAGAGGGCCTGATTGTAGGCGAGCACCAACCGCAGGCCACAGAGCAAGCCCTTGCGCCGCCCCCGCAGCCGTTCCTCCAGGCCCGGCCAGCTGCGCCCCACGAGCCCGTACACCACGGTGCCGTGACGGCTCACCAGAACCCCCACCTCCCGCTGCATCCGGTGGGCGAGGGAGGCCAGCTGCCGGGCCAGCTCCGGGGGACAGGCGAGATCCTCCCGCACCACGAAGGTGCGGAGCCGGCTGAGCTCCTGGCGGATGGAGGGGCTCAACCTGGGCGGGACCCCGAGGAGGAACGGCAGCCGCACCCTAGCCCACCCGCTGCAGCCGGCTCAGGGCCTCACGCAGGCGGTGGTCCGGAACCGTGAGGGACAGGCGCACGTACCCTTCCCCTCCCTCCCCGTAGCCGATCCCGGGGGTCAGCAGCACACCCGTCTGGTCCAGGACCCGAGCCGCGAAGTCCACGGAGCGGAATCCCTCCGGCACCCGCGCCCACAGGTAGAAGGTGGCCCGGGGCTTCGCAAGCCGCCAGCCCGCCTCTTGGAGGGCCGCCACCGCGAGATCCCGCCGGGCCTGGTAGATCCGCACCCGCTCCCGCACGGGCCCCTCTGGACCCCGGAGGGCGGCCTCCCCGGCCCGCTGGATGGCCACGAACACCCCGCTGTCCAGGTGGGTCTTCAGCTTCGCGAGGGCGGCCACCACCTCCGCGTTCCCGCACACAAATCCCAGCCGCCATCCGGTCATGCAGAACGTCTTCGAGAGGGAGTGGAATTCCACCCCCACTTCCCGGGCACCCCGCACCTGCAGGAAGGAAGGGGGCTGGTAGCCGTCGTAGGCGATCTCGGAGTAGGAGTTGTCGTGAGCCACCACGATGCCGTACTCCCGGGCAAACCGGACCACTTCCTCGAATACCCCCAGATCCGCGGTGGCGCCCGTGGGGTTGTTCGGGTAGTTCAAGAACAGCAGCCGCGCCCGGCGGGCGACCTCTGTCGGGACCGAGGCCAGATCGGGGAGCCAGCCCCGGTCGGGCCGCAGCCGTAACGGGTGCGGGATGCCGTCCGCGAGGAGCGTCGCGGTGCCGTACACGGGATACCCGGGATCCGGCACCAGCACCACGTCCCCCGGGTTGACCAGGGCCCAAGGGAGGTGCGCGATCCCTTCCTTGGAGCCGATGAGGGCCAGTACCTCCCGGTCGGGATCCAAGGTCACGCCGAACCGCCGCGCGTACCAGGCGGCCACGGCCTCCCGGAACCCCCGGGTGCCCGCATACGGCGGGTACGGATGGGTGGCGGGGTCCATGACCGCCTCCTGGAGGGCACGCACGATGTGATCCGGGGTGGGGAGGTCCGGATCCCCCACCGCGAGGCTCACCACCTCCACCCCTTCCCGCTCCAGCTCCTCCTTCCGGCGATCCAGGTCCGCGAAGAGGTAGGGCGGGATCCGCTGCAGTCGTCGGGACTCCATCTCCGCCTCCGTCGAGATCCGCGTCACCGGATGGCGAGTCCTTCCCTCGCCTCCACAAGGAACCATTCGACGATGCGCTCCGCGGCTTCCTCCGGCCGGAGGGCCGTGACGTCCAGCCACCGGATGCGGGCTTCCGCCCGGAACCAGATGAGCTGGCGGCGGGCATAGCGGCGGGTGTTGCGGCGCCACCGCCGGATCGCCTCCGTCCAGCTCAGCTCCCCGCGCAGGTACGCCGCGATCTCCCGGTAGCCCAGGGACTGGAGGGCGGGCGCGGAGGGAGGCACGTCCTCTTCCAGCAGTCTGCGCACCTCCTCCACGAACCCCGCTTGCAGCTGCTCGTCGATGCGGCGGTCGATCCGGGCATCGAGCACGCGGCGATCCATGGTGAGGCCCACCCGCAGGGAGGGTTCCTCCGGTCCCCGGGCCTGCACCCGGCTGGGCGGCACGCCCAGGTGGTGCCAGATCTCCAGGGCACGGACGAGGCGCCGGAGGTTCGTGGGATGGATCCGGGCGGCACTTTCCGGATCCACCTCCCTCAGCCGCGCATGGAGCACCCCGGGGTGGCGGCGCTCCTCCTCTTCCAGCTGTTGGCGCAGTTCCCAGTCCGGGGGAACGGGAGGGATCCGCAGCCCGTCCAGCACCGCCCGGATGTAAAGCCCGGTCCCTCCCACCAGAAGCGGCACCCGGCCCCGGGCCCGGATCTGGGCTATGGCCTCCCGGGCCAGCCGCTGGAAAAGCTGCACCGTGAACACCTCATGGGGATCCGCCACGTCCAGGAGGTGGTGGGGGACCCGGGACCGCATCTCCCACGTGGGCTTTGCGGTTCCGATGTCCATGCCCCGGTACACGGTGCGGGAGTCCGCGCAGACGATCTCTCCCCCGATCCGCTCTGCCACCCGCACCGCGACCTCCGTCTTCCCCACCGCGGTGGGGCCCACAATGGCCAGGATGGGCAACCGCATCGCCTCCATTTTAGCCCACGGAAGGAGAGGCCCGGGCATGGATCGAACACCTCATCGGTATGGACACCCCCATGATGCGCCAGTACGAGGCCCTGCGCCGGGCCTATCCCGGGACCCTGCTGTTGTTCCGGCTCGGGGATTTCTACGAGCTGTTCGGAGAGGACGCGGTGGTCGCAAGCCGCGCGCTGGACCTCGTCCTGACCTCCCGGCCCGTGGCGAAGGGACGGCGCGTCCCCATGTGCGGGATCCCGCACCACGCCCTGGAAAGCTATCTCGCCCGGCTCGTGGAGGCGGGATTCCGGGTGGCCATCTGCGAGCAGGTGGAGGACCCCAGAAAAGCCCGCGGGCTGGTGCGGCGGGAGGTGGTGCGGGTCGTTACCCCAGGCACCGTCACCGAGGAGGGCCTCCTTCCGCCCCGGGCCAACGTGTATGTGGGGGCGGTGTTGCACCGGATGGGGCGATGGGGGCTCGCCTTCGCGGATCTACTGACCGGGGAGTTCAGGATCCTCGAGCTGCCGGGCGCGGAAGGGATCTGGGAAGAGGTGGTCCGGAGGGAGATCCGGGAGCTGCTGTACCCCGAGGGCGAAAGCCTCCCGCCCTTCTCCGAATCCGCCTGTGCCCTCACCCCGTATCCCGCGTGGCGGTTCGACCCCGAGATCGCCCGGCAGGCCCTGTGCGAGCAGTTCCAGGTGCAGGGATTGGAAGGCTTCGGGTGTGCGGAGGTTCCCGTGGCCACCTGCGCGGCCGGTGCCCTGGTGCAGTACCTCCGGGAGACCCAGCGCAGCGAGCTCCGGCACCTCCACCGGCTGCAGGTTGATCTTCGCGGGGAGACCCTCTTCCTGGACCCGGGCGCCATCCGGAGCCTGGAGCTCTTGGACCCCCTGTGGGCCCGGAACCGGCAGGCTACCCTCCTGGGGGTCCTCGACCGGACGCGGACCCCTATGGGTGGCCGGCTGCTGCGCCAGTGGATCACGGCTCCCCTCCGGGACCCCGACCGCATCGGGGAGCGCCTGGACGCCACGGCGGACCTGCTGCGCTCGCCCGTCCGGTCCCGGATCCGGGAGGTCCTGGGGACGTGCGCGGACCTGGAACGGCTGGTGGGAAGATGCGGGCATGGGTCTGCGACCCCCCGGGACCTGGTGGCCCTCGGCCGCACCCTGCGGCAGGTGGCCGTCTTGCGGGAACTGCTGACAGATCTCCGGAGCCGCCTGGTACGGGCGATTCGGGAGGATCTGGATCCGCATCACGAACTCGCGGAGCGCATCGAGCAGGCCCTGGTGCCGGACCCGCCCGCCACCCTACGGGAGGGAGGACTCATCCGGGACGGATACGATCCGGAGCTGGACGCCCTCCGCCGGTCGGTACGGGAGGCGCAGGACTGGATCCGGAATCTCGAGGCCCGGGAGCGAGAACGCACGGGGATCAAGTCCTTGAAGGTGGGGTACAACCGGGTGTTCGGGTACTACATCGAGATCGGCCGGGCACATCGGGACCGCATCCCTCCCCACTACGAGCGGCGGCAGACCCTGGTCGGCGCGGAGCGCTACGTGACTCCGGAGATGAAGGAGCACGAGGCCCTGATCCTCAACGCCCAGGAGCGGATGGCGGAGCGGGAGTTCGAGCTCTTCTGCAGGCTGCGGGAAGAGGTGGCCCGCTCCGGCCCCACCCTCCTGCGGACCGCCCGGGCCATGGCCACCCTGGACGTGCTCTCCACCTTCGCGGAAGTGGCGGAGCTGTACGGATACACCCGGCCCGAGGTGGTGCCGGAGCCCGTGCTGGAGATCCGGGCGGGCCGGCATCCCGTAGTGGAGCGTGCCCTGCGGGAGGAGCGGTTCGTGCCCAACGACCTCCGGATGGACGCGAACCGGCGGATCGCCATCGTGACGGGCCCCAACTTCGCGGGGAAATCTACTTACCTGCGCCAGGTGGCCCTCATCGTGATCCTGGCCCAGATGGGCAGCTTCGTGCCCGCTGAATATGCCCGCGTGGGAGTGGTGGACCGGATCTTCACCCGCATCGGAGCCGCGGACGACATCGCCTCCGGCCGCAGCACGTTCCTCGTGGAGATGCAGGAGGTAGCGAACCTCCTGCACAATGCCACTTGCCACAGCCTGGTGCTGCTGGACGAGGTGGGTCGGGGGACCGCCACCTACGACGGGCTCAGCATCGCGTGGGCGGTGGTGGAATACCTGTGGAAACACCGGAAAGCCCGGGTCCTGTTCGCCACCCACTACCACGAGCTGACGGAGCTCGCGGAGCGACTCCCGGGGGTGTTCAACCTGAACGTGATGGTCCGGGAGGAACACGACCGCATCGTGTTCCTCCACCGGGTGGCGGAAGGGGCTTCGGACCGCTCCTACGGCATCCACGTGGCGCGGCTTGCGGGCCTCCCGCGGGAGGTGGTGGCCCGGGCGGAGGAGATCCTGGCGCGCCTGGAAGGGGCCGGTGGGCGCAACCGCATCTCGCCGGGGCTGGAACAGCGGGTGGAGGCGGTCCAGACGACCCTTGCACTCCAATCTCCCTCCCCAGACCAGATCCCCGCGGGACGGGACGGGGGGGCAGAGAGGGGGAAACGCCCGCGGCTCCGGCGTCGCGCCATCGCCCGGCAGGCCTCCATCTTCCATGGGGAAGATCCAGGTCCTTGAGCAGTGGCTGGCGGACCGCATCGCCGCGGGCGAGGTGGTGGAACGCCCTGCCTCCGCGGTGAAGGAACTGGTGGAGAACGCCCTGGACGCGGGTGCCCGGACGATCACGGTGGAGATCGAGGAGGGCGGGTTCCGGCTCATCCGGGTGACGGACGACGGAGAGGGCATGGACCCCCAGGATGCGGTGCTTGCCCTCCGGCGGTTCGCCACCAGCAAGATCACCTCCCCCGACGACCTGCACCGTATCGTCACCCTGGGGTTTCGGGGGGAGGCCCTTCCCAGCATCGCCGCGGTGTCCCACCTGGAACTCGTGACCTCCGACGGAATCCGGGGCACCCGGGTACGGACGGAGGCGGGAAGGATCGTGGGCGTGGAGGAGGTGGGCTCCGGACGAGGGACCGTGGTTACCGTGCGCCGTCTGTTCTACAACACCCCGGCCCGTCGGAACTTCCTGAGATCCGTCTCCCGCGAGGCCGCCCTCTGCCTGGAGGCGGTGGAGCGGCACGCCCTGGCGCACCCGGAGGTGGCCTTCCGCGTGATCCGGGACGGCGAGGAGGTCCTGTGGTGCCCGGCTTCCGACCCCCTGGAGCGGGCTGCCCGGGTGCTTCGGGTGCCCAGCGATCGGCTCATCCCCATCCCCGAACTGCCCCGGGAGGTGCGGGTGGCCGGATTCGTGGGTTCCCCGGAGATCGCCCGGCGCAGCCGCACGGGACAGCACTTCTACGTAAACCGCCGGCCCGTGCACAGCGCGCTCGTGGCCCGGGCGGTGGAGCAGGGCGCGCATACCCTGATCCCCACGGGGCACCACCCAGTGTGCGCGGTGTTCGTCTTCCTGCCCCCGCTCGCCGTGGACCCCAACGTGCACCCCCGCAAGCTGGAGGTGCGATTCGCCGAGGAGGACCGGGTCTTCCGGGCCGTGGAAGCCGCGGTGCGGGAGGCCTATCGTTCCCGTCCCCTGACCCGCATCCCCGAAGGACCCCGTACGGAGACCCAACCGGGAAGCCTTCCCGTCCGGGAGCCCGCGGTGCCCTGGACCCCGGAACCCCGCCGGGCGCGGCCGGTGCCCTCCTCCCTCCGGGTTCTGGGACAGGTCCTGCGGACGTACATCGCGGCGGAGTCCGGGGAAGGCCTGGTGCTCATCGACCAGCATGCGGCGCACGAGCGGGTGCTGTACGAGCGGCTGCAGCGGCGGATGGAGCCGGGAGGGGCAGCCCAGATCTTGGCGGTCCCGCTGTCCGTGGAGCTCAGCAGCGGGGAGGCGCAGCTGGCAGAAGAACTCTCCGAAGGGCTCCGGGAAGCGGGGTTTCTCCTGGAGCCCTTCGGCAGAAACACCTATCTGGTGCGGGCCGTCCCCGCGGTTGCCCGGAATGCCGCCGCGGACCTCCTCCGGGCCTGCCTCAAAGACCTCCTGGAGGGCCCCCGGATCCGCTCCGTGGAGGACGCCGTGGACCGGATGCGGATCGCGGTGGCCTGCCACAGTGCGGTGCGGGCGGGGGAGGCGCTCACCCAGGCGGAGATGGAGGCCCTGGTGGCGGACCTCCTGCGGTGCCGGGATCCCTACACCTGCTTCCACGGCCGGCCCACCCTGGTGGTGGTGCCGCGGGAGCGGCTGGAGGGATGGTTCTTGCGCCGCTAGGTCTTGATGTGCCCTCCGGATCTACCCCACCGGCAGGGCCTCCCCCACCCGCTCCCCGCGCAGGACCCAGGATCCGACTTCCGTGATCCGCACCGGGACGGTGCGGCCGACGAGGTCCGGCGTTCCCTCCAGGGTCACCACCTTGTTGGTCCGGGTGCGGCCCACCACCCCGGTCTGCCTTCCCGGTGCTTCCACCAGCACCTCCTGCGTGCTCCCCAACAGCCGGCGGTTGCGGGCGTACGCCGTGCGTTCCGCGAGCCGATTCAAAACCTGCAGGCGCCGGTGCTTAGTCTCCTCATCCACCTGGTCCGGGAACGTGGCGGCCTTGGTCCCGGGACGGGGGGAGTACATGGCGGTGTTGCAGGCGTCAAACTGGACGGTCTCCACGAGCCTCAGGGTGTTCTCGAACTGCTCCTCGGTCTCGCCCGGAAAGCCCACGATGAGGTCCGTGGTAATGCTGGCTTCCGGGATGTAGGATCGGACGAGGTCCACGAGGCGCAGGTAGTCCGCCACGGTGTAGGTGCGGTGCATGCGGCGGAGGATCTCGTCGTCCCCGGACTGCACCGGGAGGTGGAAGTGCTCGCACACCTTAGGAAGTTCCGCCACGGTCCGGATGAGCTTCTCCGTCATGTCCCGGGGGTGGCTGGTGGTGAACCGGATCCGCTCGATCCCCGGGACATCATGGACGAGGTGCAGGAGGTCCGCCAGGTCCGTGCGGGGCCGGAGGTCGTGGCCGTAAGAATCCACGTTCTGGCCCAGGAGGGTGATCTCCTTGTACCCTTGCTCTGCGAGTTGCTCGACCTCCCGGAGCACCGCCTCCGGGGGCACGCTGCGTTCCCGTCCCCGCACGAAGGGCACGATGCAGAAGGTGCAGAACTTGTTGCACCCGTGGATGATGTTCACGAACGCCCGGATTCCCCGGGATCGCGCCGCGGGGAGGAGGGGGAGAGGCTCATCCTTGGGGAACCGGTCCCAGACCTCGTAGACGGGCTGGCACCCCTCCTGCGCCTGGCGCAACAGCTCCGGGAGCCGGTGCAGGTTGTGCACGCCGAACACCAGGTCCACGTGGGGCGCCCGGCGCAGCACCTCCTCTCGGTCCTTCTGCACGAGGCACCCCGCCACCCCCAGGATCACCCCGGGTCGGCGCTGCTTGAGCCTTCTGAGCTCCCCCAGCCGTCCGTACGCCCGCTCGTCCGCGTTCTCCCGGACGGTGCAGGTGTTCACCAGGATCACGTCCGCCTCCTCGGGCCGCTCCGCGGGGGCGTACCCCATCTGCTCCAGCAGCCCCGCCATGGTCTCCGAGTCCCGGACGTTCATCTGGCACCCGTACGTGATGATGTGGTAGCGCCTCGTCATGGATCCTCCTCCGCTCCCGAAGAAATCTTACACGGCCCCGGGGGAGCGGATCGAGGGCATCCGGAGAAACCGAGCCCCGCCAGGAGGAGTTCTGAAACGTTTAGCGAACCGTTTCACCATGGCCACCATCAAGGACGTGGCGCGGCTTGCCGGGGTCTCCCCGGCCACGGTCTCCGCGGTGATCAACAACAGCGCGTTCGTGAGCCCGGCTCTGCGCCACCGGGTAGAGCGGGCCATCCAGACCCTGGACTACCACCCCAACGCCCTGGCCCGGGGGTTGAAGACGCGCCGCACCCACACCCTCGCCCTGCTGGTCTCCGACATCCGCAACCCCTTCTACACCGCCCTCGTGCGTGGGGTGGAGGACGTGGCCCGGGAGCACGGGTACACGGTGATCTTGGGGAACACCGACCGGAGGCCCCAGAAGATCCAGCGTTACCTCAGCACCCTGGTAGGCCGCCGGGCGGAGGGGGTGATCCTCACCCACGTGATCCCCCGGAGCCACCTGGAGGCCCTGCGGCGCCAGGGCCTCCAGGTGGTGTTCGTGGACGTCCGTCCCCGGCCCCTCTACGCGGATGCGGTGGTGGTGAACAACGAGGAGGCCGCCCGGGAAGCGGTACGGCACCTGGTGTCCCACGGGCGCCGACGGATCGGACTCCTGGGATTCCGCGCGGGGCTTTCCACGGGGGAGGAACGCCTGGCCGGCTACCGGGGGGCTCTCCAGGAAGCGGGGTTGCGGCCTACGGGGCTGGTGGTGCTCTCCCGGCTCTCCCTGGAACACGCCCAGGAGGCCGCCCGGGACCTACTCCGGCGGAGACCCGACGGGGTCTTCGCGGCCAACAACACCATGGTGCTGGCGGTCCTGCGGGCGGCCCGGGAGCTCGGCCTCCGGGTCCCGCAGGACTGTGCCCTGGTGGGGTTCGACGACGTCGAGTGGATGTCCGTGGCGGAGCCACCGGTGACCACCGTGGTCCAGCCCATGTACGAGCTGGGGGCCACCGGGGCCCGGTGCCTGCTGGATCGCCTGCGGGAGGGAGGAACCCGGGAGCCGCGGCTGGAGGTGCTCCGCGCGGACCTCGTGATCCGACGCTCGTGCGGGTGTGAGGGCTAACCGGATGTCCAACGCCGCGCTCGCCAGTCTGGACCGCTGGCTTGACCGCGGCATCCTGCCGCTTCGGCCCACGTATGTGCGCCGGTTTTACCCGGACGGGGGGCGCCTGGGGTTGAGGACCCGGACGGGGGGAGCCCTCCATCCGCGCCGGCGTTTTTGGAAGCCCGAACGCTGGATCGCCTCCTGCGTTCCGGCCACCAACCCCTCCCCCGTACCGGACGAGGGGATCAGCTTCCTGGCGTTCCGGACACCGCTCAGCTGGCCACAGGCGCTCCGTCTGCGCGGGGAGCGGATCCTGGGACCCCGCCACTTCGCCGCGTACGGACCCGACTTCCCGGTCCTTACGAAGCTGCTCGACCCCGGAGAGCCCATCGCGTTCCATTTCCATGCCCGGGACGAGGACGTCTGGCAGGACCCGGCCCGGTTCGGCCACCGGTTCGGCAAAGACGAGGCGTACTACTTCCTCGACGCCCCCAAAGGCCCGGTCCCCTACACCCACGTGGGCCTTTACCCCGGGGTCACGCTCCGCACCCTGCTCCAGGCCATCCACCAAGGCCGGGAGCGGACCCTGGAGCTCTCCCCGGTGGTGCATCAGCGGATCGGGGAAGGGTTCTTCGTGCCGGCCGGCGTCCCCCACCGCCCGGGGACCGCCCTCACCCTGGAGATCCAGCAGCCCTCGGACGTGTATACCCTGCTGGAGACCACCGCGGGCGGAACCCCCCTGAGGCCCGAACAGATCCATCCCGGCTTCCCGCACCTGGAGGAGGCTCTGAGGCGATTGGACTTCGAGGCCGCGTGCGCACCGGACCTGCTGGAGCGGAATCGCCTCGCTCCGGAGGGGATCACCCACGCCCGGGGCGGGGAGGAGGCGTGGATCTTCCCCCCAAGGCTCCGGAAGTTCAGCGGCAAGCGGTTGGTGGTCCGGAAGCGGTTCGAGAGCGTAGAGCAGGCACCGTATGCCCTCTTCGTGTGGCGCGGGCAGGGCCGGCTCCTGGGATATCCCCTCCGCCCGGGAACGGAGTGGTTCGTGACCGCGGAAGCGGCATGCCGTCCGCATCTCTTCGAGGCAGAGGAGACCCTGGAGGTGTTCAAGCTGTTCGGGCCCGATCCACAGACCTACGGACGAAGGGGGTGAGAACGCAGAACTCCAAGCGCCCTCAAGCACCGAGAACACAGAGTCTGCGAGGGGGTGAATCACATGAAGGTGGTACGATGGGGCGTGCTGGGTATGGTGCTCCTCTCCGTGGTGGGCGTGGCGTTCGCCGCGGCCCGGCCCTTCGCGGGCCGTACCGTTACGCTGGGGGTATTCGCAGGAGGCACCCGAGGAGCCATCTCTGGCCCCTTCTATTATTTCCGCTCCGCGTGGGAGCAACGCACGGGAGCCAAATTGAACATCGTGGAGATTCCCTTCGATCAGCTTCCCACGAAGATCAAGACGGACCTCATCACCCGGGCGGGACGGTTCGACGGATTCGTGCCCTGCGCCACCATCTACGGGGACCTGGTGACCAACAACTGGATCGTGCCGGTGGATCCGTGGATCCGGGATCCGCGGTTCCCCCGGTGGGACCCCAACGACATGGGTCCTCCCATCCGGCAGCTGTACCGGTGGGGCGGGCGGCAGTACGGAGCCAACTACGACGCGGACGCCTGGGTGCTCTACGGCCGACGGGACCTTCTCAACGATCCCAAGGAGAAGGCTGCGTTCCGGGCCAAGTACGGGTATGAGCTGCGGCTGCCGCAAACCATCAAGGAGCTCCTGGACGTGAGCGAGTTCTTCAACAACCGCGACTGGAACGGGGACGGGCGAGCCGACTTCGGCATCGTCCTCCCCCTCAAGGTGAGTGCCCAGGGGTTCTTCTTCTACCTGGCCTTCGCGGCTCCCTACGTGGTGGTTCCGGGCCCCACCGTGGACGAGTACCACAACGTGTTCTTCTTTAACCCCCGCACCATGGAGCCCCTCATCAACTCCCCGGGACACGTGAAGGCCCTGGAGGACTACATCCGGCTCACGAAGAACGGCCCCCGGGCCCAGCTGGGATGGGACCTCGTGGAGTCCTGGGATCCGTTCCTGAAGGGCAATGCGGCCCTGACCTACAGCCCGGGCGACATCGGCTCCCTCGCCAAGAACCCCGACCGCTCCCGGATCAAGGGCAAGCTCACCGCAGGCCCCATGCCGGCCAGCACGGAGTATTACGACCGACGGACCGGCCGGTGGGTCCAGAGGCTCAACCGGGTCGGCAACCTCCTGGGATGCTCCTGGCACGGGCTGATCAGCTCCCTCAGCCGGAACAAGGAGACCATTTACCACCTGTTCGCGTACATGGCGGAGCGGTCCCGACTCTTCCAGATCACCACCTTCGGCTGGGGCGGCGTGGATCCCGGGAAGATCTACGACTTCCCGCCGGAGGTGAGCAACGGCCAGGGCACGGGATCCATCCAGGCCTACCTCCAGCAGGGGTTCGACCGGCAGGACGCCCTGGACTGGCTGCGGGCCTACTGGCAGAACTACTACCAGATGGATGCCTGGCAGGAGTACCTCCGCATCCCGGGCGCTCCGGAGATGATCAACAGCCTCGACCTGCACATCAGCCAGGCCCTGGTGGGACGGGAGACGCCCAAGCAGGCCCTGGATGCGGTGGCTCGGGAGTGGACGGAGATCGTGAACAAGCTGGGCCGGGAGAAGCTACGGCGCGCGTACCAGGAGTCCATCGGCTACGGCAGGCCCGCGCCCCGGTACCGGCCGCGCTAGGGGGGAACCGTGCGGGATGAGGGGGTCAAGTGGGCACTGCTCCTGCCCGCGGTGGGGTGGATCTTGACCTTCACCGTCTACCCCCTCGTCTTTTCCCTGCTCCTCTCTTTCCAGAACTGGAACCTGACGTCTCCGCCCACCTGGGCAGGGTTGGCAAACTACGTGCGGGCTGTGCAGGACCCCCGGACGCACAACGCGCTCCGGGTCACGGGTCTCTTCGTGGGGGCGACGGTCGCCGCAGAGCTCCTGTTGGGGTTCGCGCTCGCCCTGCTCTTCCACCGGCCCATGCGGGGGATTCGCCTTCTGCGGGCGGTCGTGGTGGCACCCCTGTTTACCTCTCCCATCGCCCTCGCCTTCCTGGGCATGATGCTCTTCCACGAGGAGGACGGGCCCATCGCGCATCTCGTTCGGGCCGTGGGGGCCGGCAAAGTCCACTGGCTCTCGGACCCCACCACCGCCCTGGGGTCCGTGGTGCTCCTGGACATCTGGCAGTGGACGCCTTTCGCCTTCCTCGTGTTCCTGGCGGGCCTCGCGGGCGTCCCGCAGGAACCCATCGAGGCGGCGATCGTGGACGGTGCGGGGCGGTGGGCTCTTTTCCGACACGTTTTGCTTCCCCTGCTGACGCCGGTGATCGTCACCGCCCTGCTGTTCAAGCTTATCTATTCCGTGAAGGTCTTCGACCTCGCGTTCGGACTCACCGGAGGGGGGCCGGGGATCTCCACGGAGGTCCTGGCCCTTTACATCCACCGACAGGGCCTGGAGTTCTTCAATCTCGGGTACGCCTCCTCCCTGTCGTATATCTTTCTCGTCCTGGTGTCCCTGACATGCATCGGTCTGGTGCTTCGCGTGCGGCATCTGTACGAACGTCTCTAGCCGTTCGCCCGGCCCGTGGACTGACGCGCCGGATGGAGCGGGCGGCGCTGGGAGCGCTGCTCCTGGCCGTCCTGATTTGGGTCCTGTTCCCCCTCTACTGGGCCGGGATCACCTCCCTCAAGGAGCCCACGGAGACCTTCCGCCCCACCCTCCTCCCCTTCGTGCAGTTCATCCCCACCCTGGCCAACTGGCAGGACCAGTTCCGACTGGCGGGGCGGGACATCCTCCGGGATCTCCAGAACAGCTTGCTCGTCGCCGCAGCGAGCGCCTCCCTGGCGCTCCTGCTCGGGAGCATGGCGGGTTACGCCCTGGCCCGCTTTCCGTTTTACGTCGGTCCCCTTCGCAATCACGACATCGCCACCTGGTTCCTCTCGCAGGTCATCCTGCCCCCCGCGGTGGTCGTCATCCCCTTCTTCCTGTTCATGCAGCGGCTGGGCCTCCTGGACACGCCTCTCGCCCTCATCCTCGCGCATACCACCATGAACCTGCCGCTCGCCACCCTGCTCATGCGTGACACCTTCCTGAGCCTTCCCGTGGAGCTGGAGGAGGCCGCCCTGGTGGACGGGGCCAGCCGGCTACGCGCCCTCGTGCACGTGGTGCTGCCCCTCGCAGCCCCTGCACTGGTCTCCACGGGAATCCTGGCCTTCGCGTTCTCCTGGAACGAGTTCATCTACGCCCTCACCCTCACGTTCGAGCGGGCCACCACCATTCCCCTCCTGATCGCGGGGGCCAAGATGAGCCAGGGGATTCAGTTCTGGTTCGTGTCCGTCCGGGTGCTGCTGGCCCTCCTGCCCCCCGTACTCCTGGCGTTCGCCGTCCAGCGGTACGTGGTGCGGGGCCTCACCCTGGGCGCGCTGCACTAACGATGCCGCAAGTGCTGAGCGTGGGGATCATGGTGGCCGACGTGATCGTCCGGACCGTGGACGCCTGGCCGGAGCTGGGACGCCTTCGGTTGGTGGAATCCATCGAGCTGCAAAGCGGGGGCCTCGCCCACACCACGGCCATCACCCTGGCGAAGTTGGGGGTCCCCACCGCCGCGGTGGGCCGGGTGGGCGCGGACGTCTTCGGCGGCTACCTCATCGAGCGGCTCCGGCACCATGGGGTAGAGCCACACGTGGTGGAGGATCCCGCGATCGGAACCTCCATCACCGTGGTGGCGGTGGCCCCCGGCGGAGAACGGTCCTTCCTCCACTTCGTCGGCGCCAACGCCCGCCTCGTCCCGGAAGACGTCCCCGATCACCTCCTCTCCGCGGCAAGGATCCTGCACCTGGGCGGATACTTCGTGCTCCCCGGCATGGACGGACCCCCCGCGGCTCGGCTTCTGGCGCGCGCAAGAGCCCATGGATGTCGTACGAGCCTGGACGTGGCCTGGGACGCCCGGGGCCGATGGATGGAGGACCTGGCGCCCTGTCTAGCGCACCTGGACGTCCTGTTCGCCAATCAGGACGAGGTGGCACAGCTGGCGGGGACCCGGGATCCCCAACGCGCCGCGGCCGCATTGCGGGAGCGAGGAGTGGGCGTGGTGGCGGTGAAGCTGGGCGAACGGGGAGCGTACGTGGACGCGGGCAGCTGGCAGGGGTGGGTTCCCGCATTCGACGTCCCCGTGGTGGACACCACGGGCGCGGGAGACGCCTTCTGCGGCGGATTCCTGGCCGCCTGGCTTCGGGGCTGGAGCTGGGAGGAGGTTACCCGGTTCGCGAACGCGGTGGGAGCCCTCTGCGTGACCGCGGTGGGAGGGACGACGGGCGTGCGAAGCTTCGAGGAAACCGTGGATTTCCTACGCCGGGCGCGGGTTCGAAATTGAAGGGGGAAGGAGGGGAGAGGATGCCGTTACGGGATCTGCGCGGGCAAAGGGTGCGGCGTTCGGGGGAAGAGCTCGTGCGCCACCTGCAGAGCTTCGTGCTGGAGCCAAAGTTCTCCGTCGGGGTCTGGTACCTGTCGCCGTTTGCGAGCCGGTTCCACGACAAGTACCAGCCCGACCGGGACATCCGCGCACGGTTGGACCTGGTGACCTCCCTGAAGGAGTACGGCGTGGTCGGGGTCGAAGCCCACTACCCGGCCGAGGTGAACGAGGACAACCTGGACCTCTGGAAGAGCTTCATCCGCGACACGGGCATCCGTCTCGTGGCGCTGGCGCCGGGGATCTTCTATGACCGCGAGTTCGAGTTCGGATCCCTCTCCTCTCCGATCCCGGAGGCCCGACGGAGGGCAATCCAGCGGACAATCCGCACGCTGGAGCTGAGCCGGGAACTCGGGACGGACGTGACCATCGTGTGGCCCGGGATCGACGGGTACGAGAACCCCTTCGGGCAGAACTTCACGGACCTCCGCGCACGGTTCGCAGAAGGGCTCGCGGAAGCGATGGACGCGGTCCCCAGCGTCCGGATCGCGTTCGAGCCCAAGCCCTATGAACCGCGAGGTCGCATCCTGTTCGGGACCACAGCCGAAGGGCTCCTTCTGGCCCACCGGGTGGAGGCGATGCTGACGAATCCCGACAACCGCCGCCTCCTTCAGGAAGGCCACGCCCTGGTCGGGCTCAACCCCGAGACCGGGCACATGCTCATGGGGTACGAGGACCTCGCCTACTCCCTGAGCCTCGCCTGCGAGGAGGGTCGCCTCGCGCACACCCACTGGAACAGCCAGCCCCTCGGGAACTACGATCAGGACCTGAACGTGGGTGTCGTCTCGCCGGAGCAGACGGAGGCGGCCCTGTACGCTTTGAAGATGCACGGGTACGAAGAACACTTCGGGATCGACATCAATCCCGAGCGGATGCCGCCGGAGGTCGCGATCAAGAACTCCATCGATGCCCTCCGGGCGGCCGCCGACCGGGTCAACCACCTGGACCACGAGCGGATCGTCTGGGCCATCGAGCACCCGGACCGGGCACGCGGATGGCTGGAAGCCTACCTGATCCGGCAGCGGGCCCGGACTCCGGATGCCCTCCCGCCTTTGTGGGAGCTTGCGCGGTGAGGGGCGCGTTCCTGGGGATCGACGTGGGGACCACCGGCGCCAAGGCGGTGCTGGTGGATGGGCAGGGTCGGGTCCTCGCCTCGGCCACCCACGACTACCCCCTCTCGGTCCCCCGACCGGGCTGGTCCGAGCAGGAGCCGCAGGCGTGGTGGGAGGCCACGGTGCTGAGCATCCGGGCGGTCCTCGCGGCCCAAGACGTGCAGGTCGACGGGGTGGGGCTCACCGGTCAGATGCACGGCCTCGTGGCCCTCGATCCGAAGGGCGAGGTCCTGCGGCCGGCGATCCTCTGGAACGACCAGCGCACGGCCGAGGAGGTCGCGTGGATCACGGAGCGGGTGGGTCCACAGCGCGTTCTCGAGCTCACCGGTAACCCCGTCCTCACCGGGTTTACGGCACCCAAGATCTGTTGGGTGCGCCGGCACGAGCCTCAGGTCTACCGCCGCATCGCCCATGTTCTCCTCCCGAAGGACTACGTCCGGTACCGGCTCACGGGCACACTCGCCACCGACGTCGCGGATGCGTCCGGGACGTCGCTGTTCGACGTGCGCGGACGCCGGTGGTCGGATGAGATGCTCTCCGCCCTTGAGATCCCCCGATCTTGGCTCCCGGACGTCTTCGAGTCACCGGAGGTGGTGGGCCGGGTCTCCGAAGCGGCTGCGGGGCTCACGGGGCTTCGGGCCGGCGTCCCGGTGGTGGCGGGGGCCGGAGATCAGGCAGCCCAGGCGGTCGGAGCCGGGATCGTGCGGAGTGGGCTTCTCTCGGTCACCATCGGGACATCCGGGGTCGTGTTCGCCCACCTCGACGCGGTACAGGTGGACCCTCTCGGCCGCACCCACACCTTCTGCCACGCCGTGCCGGGCAAGTGGCACGTGATGGGCGTGATGCTGGCGGCCGGGGGATCCCTCCGATGGCTGCGGGAAGGCCTCGGCATCCCGGATTGGCACCGCGCAGGGGGCGACCCCTACGCCCTCATGACGGAGGAGGCCGCGGAGGTGCCGCCCGGGAGCGAAGGCCTCCTCTTCCTCCCCTACCTCTCAGGGGAGCGGACGCCGCACGCGGATCCGTTCGCCCGGGGAGCCTTCGTGGGCCTCACGCTCCGCCACCGCCGGGCCCACTTCGTGCGGTCGGTCCTGGAAGGCGTGGCGTTTGGGCTGCGCGATTCCCTGGAGATCCTCCGGACGATGGGACTTGCGCCCACCCAGGTCCGGGTCTCCGGCGGAGGGGCCCGCAGTGCCCTGTGGCGGCAGATCCTCGCCGACGTGTTCGGGACCGAACTCGTGACCGTGGAGGTCACCGAAGGGGCTGCCTATGGGGCGGCCCTCCTGGCCGCTGTCGGGGCGGGTGCGTTCCCCTCCGTGGAGGCGGCGTGTGACCGGGCGGTCCGGGTCGTGGAGCGCACTGCACCGGGCCCCGGCCGGGAACGGTACGAGGAACTGTACCGGGTGTACGTCGAACTCTATCCCCGGTTGCGAGATGCAATGCACAGGCTGAGCCGACTCTCCTAGGGGCAGGCGTGTCGAGAGGGGAATCGCTGGGGGTAGAGCGGGCGAGGCCACTGGGCCGGGTGGGACGACCCGCCCTCGCCGTGCGATTCCGGGAGCTCAACATCCTGTTGGCTCTCGGGGCCCTCGTCCTCTTCTTCACCTGGCGGAACCCCACGTTCCTCTCCACCTCCAACTTGAACATCATCCTGCGGGACATGCCGCGCTACACGCTCCTGGGTGTCGGCGAAACGCTCGTGATCGTCACGGGGGGCATCGACCTCTCGGTCGGTTCGATGGTCGCCCTCACGAACATGGTCGCCGCCTACCTCATGGTGACGTGGAACGTGCACTGGCTTGTGGCGATCCTCGTGATCCTCACCCTCTCCTGCCTGGTCGGGCTCTGGCACGGGCTGTTCGTGACGAAGCTGGGAGTACCGGCCTTCATCATCACGCTGGGCACCCTGATGTGGGCCCGGGGCCTTTCCTCCCTCATGACGAAAGGGTTCATCATCGCTCTGCCGGACACGCCCTACCTCGCCCTGGGACAGGGGGACCTCTTCGGGATTCCGATGCCCTTCGTCGTCCTCCTCACGGTGGCGGGAGTGTGCGGTGTGATCCTCCACCGCACGGTCCTCGGTCGCCACATGTACGCGGTGGGCGGAAACCTCCAAGCCGCCCGTGCAGCGGGCATCAACGTGGATGGGGTGCGGATCTTCGCCTACGCGGCCTGCAGCGTGATCGCGGGGATCACGGGGGTGGTGGTTGCCGCGAGGCTCGGGCAAGGCAACCCGAACGTAGGTGGGGCCTATGAGCTCTGGGCGATCGCGGCCACCGTGATCGGCGGGACGAGCCTCTTTGGCGGGGAGGGGACGATCCTGGGAGCGCTGTTGGGCGGGGCGATCATGGCCGTGGTCGTGAACGGAATGATCCTCGTCGACGTCTCCGCGTACTACCAGGACATCGTGCTCGGATTGATCCTCGTGGCGGCTGTTGCCGTAGACATCCTCCGCAAGCGCAAGGAAATACGACTCTGAGGGAGGTGATCGGCATGAAGCGCACGTGGCTCAAATTTCTCGCGGTGGGGCTGGCGGTGGGCCTGGTGGCCTCCGCAGGCATCCCGGCACCCACCATCCGGGTGGTCGTGATTGGGAAGTCCGTGCACCCGTACTGGGCCAACGTGGAGCGAGGGGTAAAGGCCGCGGCGCAGAAGCTGGGGGTCCAAGCGGTCTTCTTCGTGCCCCAGAAGGAGGACGTGGCCGCCCAGATCAGCACCATGGAGACCTACATCGCCCAGAAGGTGTCCGGCATCGCCGTCGCGCCCTCGGATCCCAAGGCGCTCGGGCCCACCATCAAGAAGGGACGGGACGCCGGGATTCCGGTGATCACCCTGGACACCGATGCGCCGGAAAGCGCTCGCCTCGCCTACATCGGCACGGACAACCTGGCGGCCGGGCGGATCGCGGGACAGGAGATGCGCAAGCTTTTGCCCCAGGGCGGGAAGGTGGCCATCGGGACCGGAAGCCTCACCGCCCTCAACTCCCTGCAGCGCATCGAGGGATTTAAGCAGGCCATCCAGGGGAGTCCGATCCGCATCGTGGCCACGAACAACGACAAAGAGGACGCGGCCACCGCGGTGAGCCTCGCGGCTGCCACCCTGCGGGCTCACCCGGACCTCGCGGGGGCATACGGGGTGTACGCCTACAACGGCCCCGCATGGGCCCGCGCGGCCAAGGAGGCGAAGGTGGCCGGGAAACTGAAGATCGTCGCCTTCGACGCCACGGATGAACACATCGCCCTGCTCAAGGAAGGCGCCATCCACGTGCTCGTGGCTCAGCGGGAGTACTTCCAGGGCTACCGGAGCGTGGAACTCCTGACCCTCATGGCCCGGGAGGGGGTGGAGCGTGCCCTACGCCTCTACCGGGTCCCTCCCAGCCGCATCGTGGATACGGGTGTGGACGTGGTGACCCGGGCCACGCTCGCCGCGTACGCCAAGAAGCTGGATGAGCTGGGGATCCCCCACACGTGGAAGCCATGAGGGGGCCGCTCCTCCGAGCCCGAGGGATCAGCAAGCGGTTTGGGGCCGTCCAGGCCCTGCAGGACGTGGATGTGGACCTGTACCCGGGGGAGGTCCTGGGATTGGTGGGGGACAACGGGGCGGGAAAATCCACCCTCATCAAGATCCTCTCGGGAGTCTACCCACCGGACGCGGGGAGCATCGAGCTCGAGGGTCGGCCCGTACGGTTCACGAGCCCCCGGGAGGCCCGGGCCGCGGGCATCGAGACCATCTATCAGGATCTCGCCCTCGCGGAGAATCTGGACGTGGCGGGGAACATCTTCTTGGGCCGGGAGCCGGGATACGGCTGGGGGGTGCTCCGGATCCTCGCTCGCCGTCAGATGGAGACGGCCTCGACCCAGGTCCTCCAGCGGCTGGAGATCCAGCTCCCCTCCGTGCGGACCCTGGTGCGGCACCTGTCCGGCGGACAGCGTCAGGCCGTGGCCATCAGCCGGGCGGTGTACTGGGAGGCCCGCATCGTCATCATGGACGAGCCCACCGCGGCCCTTGGGGTGCGGGAGCGATCCCGGGTGCTGGACCTGGTGCGCCGTTTAAGGGATGAGGGCAAGAGCGTACTCCTCATCAGCCACAGCATGCCGGACATCTTCGCGGTGTGTGACCGGATCGTGGTCCTGCGCCGGGGCCTGAAGGTGGGGGAGCGGCAAACCGCGCAGACCACGGAGGAGGAGATCGTGCGGATGATGATGGGGGTGGAGGCGGCCTAAGGTGGCGCAGAAGACGGATGGGGTCGCGGCCTCTCCGGCCCGAGGGCCACAACGGGTAGAGGTCTCGTATGAGCTTGCCATGCTGGCGGTGCTGGGCCTCCTCATGGCCGTGGTCGGGACTCTCGCCCCCCGCTTCCTGCAGCCGGACAACCTCTTCCAGATCGCCCGAAACTTCGCCTTCATCGCGGCCGCGGGGGTGGGCGAGGCCATGGTGATCCTGAGCGGCGGAGGCGGCATCGACCTCTCCGTGGGATCCGTGATGAGCCTGGGGGGTGTGGTCACCACGAAGCTCCTGAGCCTGGGGTACGGACTCCCGCCCGCCCTGGGAGCAGGCGTGTCGGCCGGACTCCTGGCCGGCGCCGTGAACGGCCTACTGGTCACCCAGGCCCGCATGACTCCCCTGATCCCCACCCTGGGCATGCTCTCCATCGCGGGGGGGCTGGCCCTGGTCATCACCCGGGGCTTCCCCATCACCGAACTCGGTCCGCAGGCGGACCTGTTCGTGTCCCTGGGCGCGGGATTCGTGGGTCCAGTTCCCGCGCCCGTGATCTACATGGTGGCCGTGGTCCTCCTGGGATGGTTTCTCACCACCCGTACGCCTTACGGCTACGACCTGTACGCGGTGGGAGGGAATGCGGAGGCGGCCCGCCTTGCCGGGATTCCCGTGGACCGGGTGCGGTTCGTGGCATACGTGACGAGCGGGGGACTTGCGGCCCTCACCGGCATCCTCCTCGCGGCCCGTCTCTCCGTGGGGGATGCCACCCTGGGACAGGGGATGGAGCTCAGCGTGATCGCCGCGGTGGTGATCGGAGGGGTGAGCCTGCAGGGCGGACGTGGCTCCATCCTGGGCCTGTTGATCGGCGCCGCCCTCATCGGCGTCCTGCAGAACGCCATGGTCATCGTGGGAGTCCCCGCCTTCTGGCAGCAGGTGGTGATCGGAACCACCATCATCGCCGCCGTGCTCGTGGACCGACTGCGGGTACGGCTCGCGTCTGTATGAAAGGAGGTGATGTGCACGGAGCAAACCGCGGGCAGGACCCTCATTCCACCTTGGAGGTGAGAACATGTATCGGGTAAGACTCGCCTTGGGCCTCGTGATGGGCCTCGTGTTGGCCTCCGCTTCCCTCGCGGGGCAAGCGCGCCGGCCCACCTTCGCCCTGGTCCCCAAGGCCATCAACAACCCCTTCTTCAACCAGGCACGGGACGGATGCATGGACGCCGCCAAACGTCTGGGGGTGGTGTGCGAGTACACGGGGCCGGAGCGCACGGAGATCGCCCCCCAGATCCAGGTCCTGGAGGGGCTGGTGAGCCGAAAGGTGGACGGTATGTCCATCTCGCCCGTGGACGCAAAGAGCGTGGTCCCCGTGATCCGGAAGGCCATGGGAAGCGGCATCCCCGTCATCACCTTCGACTCCGATGCGGCTCCGGAGAGCGGACGGCTGGCCTTTGTGGGCACGGACAACGAAGCCGCGGGCCGCGAGCTGGGGAAGCTGTTCCTGCGGTTCGCGCCCCAGGGAGCCGTGTACGGGATCATCACCGGGGGACTGGGCGCCCAGAACCTCAACGCGCGGATCAAGGGCTTCAAGAGCGTGGTCCGGGGCGCGAACTACCGGGAGGTCCGGGGATCTCCCTTCCCCAGCAACGACGACATCAACCGGGCCGTGCAGCTGGTGGAGCAGATGATCACCGCGAATCCGGATCTGACCGCCATCGTCATGGTGGGTGGATGGCCCCTGTTCGCGCCGGAAGCCTACAAGAACGCGGTCAAGAAGAAGGAGACGGACATCAAGGCAGGGAAGTTCGTGATCGTCTCCTTCGATACCCTGGAGCCGGAGCTGCGGCTCCTCAAGGAAGGGTATGTGCACGGGTTGGTGGGCCAGCGCCCTTACCAGATGGGCGTGCGGAGCATGGAGCTCCTCTACGACATCGTGGTGCGCAAGCGGAAGCCCGCCCGCACCTTTTACAACACCGGTGTGGACCTGGTGACCAAGGAGAACGTGGACAGGTTCCTGAAGTGAGCGGGAGGGGGGCCTGTGCGGCCCCCCTTTTCCTTCCCGCGGGCGGGAGACCGATGCAGCTCGTGGAGATGCGAGGCATCCGAAAGCGGTTCGGGGCCGTGGAGGCGCTGCGCGGGGTGGATCTCGTCCTGTACCCGGGGGAGGTCCTGGGCCTTGTGGGGGACAACGCCGCCGGAAAATCCACCCTCATGAAGGTCCTCTCCGGCGCCTACCAGCCGGACGAAGGGGAGATCCTGTTCGAGGGGCGCCGGGTACGCTTCACCACGCCCGCGGACGCCCGGGCCCTAGGAATCGAAATGGTCTACCAGGACCTTGCCCTGTGCGAGAACCTGGATGTCTCCCAGAACATCTGGTTGGGACGATGGCCCCGTCGAGGACTGCTCGTGGACCGCTCCCGCATGGACCAGGAGGCCCAGCGCGTTTTGGAACGGCTCGGCATCGCGGAACTCCCTGTCCGGAGCGCGGTGGTCACCCTCTCCGGTGGACAGCGGCAGAGCGTGGCCATCGCCCGTGCCCTCTCCTTCAACCCCAAGGTCCTGATCCTGGACGAGCCCACCGCGAACCTCTCCCCCGCCGCCACCCACCAGGTGCTGGCCCTGATCCGCGTCCTCCGGGATCAAGGGGTGTCCTGCATCTTCATCAGCCACCGTCTGCAGGAAATCCTCCAGATCGGGGACCGGGTCATGGTCCTCAAACAGGGACGCAACGTCGGGGTCCGGCGGGTGACGGAGACCACCGAGGAGGAGCTCCTGGAGCTCATCATCGCGGGGGATCGGCCACCCGCAGCCCGCGAGCGGAAAGGCTAGCGCTCACGGGAAGGTGAGGACGGTGCGGATCACCTCCCCCTTGCGCATCCACTCGAAGCTCTCGTTCACGTGCTCCAACCCCGCCTTCCGACTCACCATCTCGTCCAGCTTCAACCGCCCCTGCCGGTACAGCTCCAGGTACCGCGGGATGTCCACGGGGAACCGGTTGGATCCCATGATGCACCCCTGAATGGCACGCTCCCAAAGGATCTGCCGGGGATTCAGCTCGAGCCGCTCTCCGGGAGGGATCAACCCGATCACCGTGGCGGTGCCCAGGGGGGCCAGGCAGTCCACGCACTGGCGGTACACCTTCGCGGACCCCACCACCGCGAAGGAGTAGTCCACGCCCTCTCCCGTCAACTGCAGGATGGCCTCCACGGGATCCACCTCCGAGGCGTTGACCACATCCGTGGCCCCGAACCGCTTGGCCATCTCCAACTTCTGCGGCACGATGTCCACCGCGATGATGCGCCGCGCTCCCGCGAGGTAGGCTCCTTGGAGCACCGCGGTCCCCACGCCGCCCACGCCGAAGACCGCCACGGTGCTGCCCGGCTGCACCTTGGCCCTGTTAAACACCGCCCCCACGCCGGTCAGCACCCCGCAGCTCACGAGCGCCGCCACCTCGAACGGCACGTCCTCAGGGATCGCCACCGCCGCGTTCTCATGCACCAACATCTGCTCCGCGAAGGCCCCGATGCCCGCGAACTGCCCCATGGGCTGCCCATTCCGCCGCAGACGCGGAGGATCCCCCGGCCCCCGTCTCGTGAGGGGGCTCTGGCACAGGTTCATGTGTCCCGTGAGGCACTTCTCGCACTGCCCGCAGAAGGGGGTGACGCAGACCACCACGTGGTCCCCGGGCTTCACCCGGGTCACCAAACTCCCCACCTTCTCCACCACCCCCGCGGCTTCGTGCCCCAACACCACGGGGACGGGCCAGGGAGCATCCCCCTCCGCGATGTGGAGGTCGCTGTGACAAACCCCCGCGGCCATGGTGCGCACCAGAATCTCCCGGGGGCCCGGCTCGTCCACCTCCACCTCCTGAATCACCAGGGGCTTCTTGTACTCCTGCAGGACCGCTGCCCTCATGGGAACCTCCTCGGTTACGGTTGCCGACTGATCCACGCCTCCGCGGGCTTCCAGAACGGCCAGGTGGCCCCCTGCAGGTGTCCGGTGTCCCGGATCCCCTTCCGGACCACCACCGCGGCTCCGGGATGGGTGTACACGGGGATCACGGTGTGATCCTGGAGCAGCATCCGGTGGAGCTGCTGGAGCTTGTGGCGCTGCGGGGTCAACGTCCCCGCGGATTCCTCCAGGAGCTTCTGGAGCCCCTCCGGGCGTTTCAGGCTGGCCCACACCTCCGCCGCGGTGTCCGAGAGGTAGAACCCGATGTAGCTGTTGATGTTCGGGAAGTAGCCGTAGAGATGCACCAGGAGCCCCCGCCAGCCCTTCCGCTGGTACTCCACGTAGCGGCCGATCTGCGGCAGCTCCAGCTCCGCCCGGATCCCCACCTGCTGGAGGGCCTGCTGCAAGGCAACCCCCACGTCCCGCTGGAGGTAGAACGCCACGATCAGCCGCGTGCTGAACCCGTTGGGATATCCTGCCTGGGCCAGCAGCTCCCGGGCCCGCTGTGGATTGTACGTGGTTCCCCGGTAGTCGTTGAGGACGGCAGGCGTTCCCGGAGGGACGATCTGGTTCCATGGCTCTCCGAGGCCGGCCCCCAGCACCCGGGCGAGGCCCTCCCGGTCCAAGGCGTACCCCACGGCCTCCCGCACCCGGGGATCCGCGAACGGGGAATCCGGATTCGCGCTGTCCGGAATCAACATCAGGATGGCCCGGGAGGGAGGTCCGGTGATGACGTCGAACTTTCCCGTCTGCCGGAGCTGGTTAACGATCTGGGGATCCGCGAACCGTGCCACGTCCAGCTGTCCCGCGAGGAGGGCCGCCTGGATGGTCAGGGGCTCCGCCTGGCCGAAGAACCGGAGCTCGATGCGGTCCAGATACGGCTTGGGGCGATCCCAGTACCGATCGAACCGGACGAAATCCGCATACGCGTTCGGATCGTACCGGGTGATCCGGAAAGGACCGGTGCCCACGGGTTGCCATTGGGCCCGCTCCACGCCCATCCGACGGATGGTGGTGGGGGAAGCGATGAGGGCCCCGCTCCCCGAGAGGGCCAGGTAGATGCCGTTGTCCCACCGGGAGAGGTTCAGGCGTACCGTGTACCGGTCCAACACATCCACGGACTGGATGTACGAGGGCAGCCGCTTGACCTCGATCTGATGGTCCAGGTTGAACTTCACCGCCTCCGCGGTCATCTCCGTGCCGTCTTGAAAGAGCACGCCCCGGCGCAGCCGCAAGATCAACGCCTTGCGGTCCGGGGCCACCTCCCACCGCTCTGCCAGCCGGGGGTACACCCGGTTCCACGCGTCCACGAACACCGGGGTCTCGTAGACCGGGATGGCCGGCAGGATCCCGAAGATGGGCATGAGCCACGGAACCCCGATGGGACCGCCCGCGGGAGGTTCCGCGATCCGGATGACCCCTCCCCGCTGCTTCTGCTCCGCGGGCCCCGCAACCCCGGCCAAGCCAAGGCTCAAAACCAGGAGGAGGCCGAGAGCCACCTTCCAGGACCGATGCATCTACCCTCACCCCCTGCAATTTGTAATCAGAGCTGTCAACATCTTCTCCGTCCTGATGTTTTCTACGAGCCCTCCCGGGTTTCCTCCTCGTCTTCGGCATCCGGGGCGGCGGGAAGGGGGATCCCGGAGGTGCGGAGGGCGGCGAGGTACTCCGAGAGGGCCTCTTCCCAGGGCCGCATGCGGATCCCTAAAGCTTTCAGTTTGGCCGTGGAGAGGGCGGAGTTCGCCGGACGCCGTGCCCGCGTGGGGTAGAGGGCCTGAGGGACGGGCTGCACGGTTGCCCTGTACCCCAACAGGACCAGGACCTGGCAGGCGAGGTCGTACCAGGTGCACGACCCGTCGTTCACCACGTGAAACACCCCTCCCGCCCCCCGACGCAGGAGGTCCACCAGGGCCCGGGCCGCGTCCACCGCGTAGGTCGGGGACATCCGGACGTCCGTCACCACCTGCAGGGGCTCCCCGCGCCGGGCGCGTTCCAACACGGAGAGCACGAAGTTGCCGCCCTTCGTTCGGGCCCCGCTTCCCCCGAACAGGCTCGCTACCCGCACGATGAGGGCGTCCGGGCAGGTCTGGCGCACGAGATACTCCCCGGCCAGCTTGGAGGCTCCGTACACGTTGATGGGATTCGGCGGATCCTCCTCCCCGTAGGGGTCCGCTTTCCCGCCATCGAAGACGTAGTCCGTGCTCAGGTACACGCAACGGGCCTGCACCTCCCGACACATCCGGGCCACGTTCAGGGCGCCCAGGGCGTTCACCCGGAACGCCACGTCCGGGCGGTCCTCGCACTCGTCCACCCGCACGTAGGCCGCGCAGTTCACCACCGCCTCCGGACGCAGGGGGAGGATCGCCTCCGCCACCGAGGCGGGATCCGCGCATTCCACCTCCCCGTGCCCGAGACCGATGGGGCACGCCCCCGCCTCCCGGAGGGCCCGAACCACCTCGCGTCCCAGCTGCCCCGTGGCTCCGATGACCACCACCCGCTTCACCCGTCTACCCTCCTCCCGCCGGGAGACCACGGGGGAACCCGTACACGAAGTTGTGGTCCGCCTCCCGCAGGGGCGGCCATGCCCGGTCCTTCTCGGAGAGCAGGGGATCCTTCACCGGCCAAGGGATGCCCAGGTCCGGGTCGTCCCACCGGATGCCTCGGTCCAGGGCGGGATCGTACTCCTCCGTGCACTTGTACAGGACGTCCGCGCCCTCGCTCAGCACGCAGAATCCGTGCGCGAACCCAGGAGGCACGTACAGCATGGTGTGCTCCTGCTCGGAGAGGGTCACCGCCACCCACCGGCCGTAGGTGGGTGAGCCCCGGCGGATGTCCACCGCCACATCGTAGATCGCCCCCCGGAGCACCATCACCAGCTTCCCCTGGGCCCTGGGAGCCTTCTGGTAGTGCAATCCCCGCAGGATTCCCCGCCGGACGGAGCGGGAGAAGTTGTCCTGCACGAAGGTCACCGGGATCCCGTGGCGTTCGAACTCCGACCTCCGGTAGGTTTCCAGGAAGAACCCGCGTGCGTCCGGGAAGGCCCGGGCCCGGATCAGGACCACATCCGGGATCTCCAGGGGAAGGAAGACGAAGGGCATCCCGCTCCTCTCAGGGCGGCATCTGGCAGAAGTCACAGGGGTCGGCGGGATGCCGCAGGGTGGTGAGCACCACGTGCGTGGAGGTGATGCGCACGGACCGGATGCGGAAGGACACGGGCCATTCCGCCATGTCCAGAAGGGGGTTGATCCGGCGCTCGAACTCCTCGACCACGGGAGCGGGGAGAGGCACGCCGTTCACCCGGAGGGCGTGCACCCGGACGAAGACCGCCGGGGTCCCCAGGGCCTCGAACCCCACCACCATCCCCACCCGCACGGGCATCCCCCTCATCCGGAGGACCCCCTGGCCCGCGATGAGACCCCGGTGGTACTCGAGACGGACCTCCTCCACATCCGGGTTCCGCGCCAGGAACTCCTCGAGGCTGCGGAGGCCCACCAGGGCGTGCAGGGCCGCGTCGCGCTGGGCGAGGATTCGGAGTCTCCCCCGCCTTAGCCCCTCGGGATCCAAGGTGATCCCCCGTAACCGCACCCAGAGGTGGTCCACTAGGAGGCCCGCGATGCGGGCCCGCTGAGCGTACAGGGAGATCCGGGCGTACATCCCCTCCTGGAGGTCCGGGACGGCCTCCAGGCGAAGCACGGGCGGGCCTCCCAGCAGATCCGCAAACGCACCGCGAAGAGCCCCCTCCGCGCCTCCTGCCGGCGCGGCGACGCTCCAGAGCATCAGGAGGAGCCCAAAGACCGATGGGCCGTGGGCCCACCGCCCCCTTCCGATCACCCGACCCCCGCCGCGGTCTCCAGCCAGTCGATGGGGCCGCACTCCGGAAAGGCCCGCAGGGCCTCCTCCAGGATCCCCTTGATCCGCTCGAGCGCCTCCGGGGTCTTCCCCTCCGCCCGGACCACCAGCACGGGCTGGGTGTTGCTGGCCCGGACCAATCCCCACCCATCCGGGAAGATCACCCGGGCGCCGTCCACGTCCACCACGGGATATCGCTGCTTGAAGCGCCGCACCAGTTCTCCCACCACCTCGAACTTGCGCTCGTCCGGGCAGGTCACCCGGATCTCGGGCGTCACGGAATAGCGAGGGATGTCGCCCAGCAGCTCCGACAGGGGCTTCTCCGTATGGGAGAGGATGCGCAGGAGCCGCGCGGCGGCGTACACCGCGTCGTCGTACCCGTAGTACTCGTCCGCGAAGAACATGTGGCCGCTCATCTCGCCCGCGAACACCGCCCCGATCTCCCGCATCTTCGCCTTGATGACGGAGTGCCCGGTCTTGTAAAAAAGGGGCCGGCCCCCCAGCCGCTCCACCTCCTCCACCAGGGCCTGGCTGCACTTCACCTCGATGAGGGCCACGGCCCCGGGATGCTTGGGGAGGATCTCCCGCCAGTACAGGATCATGAGTTGATCCCCCCACACGATCCGTCCCCGCTCGTCCACCACCCCGATCCGGTCCCCGTCCCCATCCAGCCCGATGCCCACATCCGCCCCTTCCCGGAGAACGGTCTGGATGAGGTCCCGGAGGTTGCGGGGATCGATGGGGTCCGGGTGGTGGTGGGGGAAGGTGGGATCGCTCTCGCAGTACAGGGGGATGATCTCCACCCCCAGGTCCTGCAGGGCTTGAGGGGCGATGACGCTCGCGGTGCCGTTCCCGCAGTCCAGCACCACCCGCGGTCGCCGCGGCCCGAGCCGGATCTTCTCCCGCAGCATCTGCCGGTAGGCGGGCTTCACGTCCACCACGCGCACGCTTCCTCTCCCCTCCACGCCCGCCTGGGCTTCCACGAGCCGCCGGATCTCCTGGATCTCCGGACCGTACAGGGTGCCGAACCCGTGGGCCAGCTTGAACCCGTTGTACTCCGGAGGGTTGTGGCTCGCGGTGACCATGATCCCCCCGTCGATCCCGAGATGCACCCGGGCGAAGTAGAACACCGGGGTGGTCACCATCCCGATGTCCGTGACCGCGCACCCGGAGCGGACCAGGGCTTCCACCACCGCGTCCCGGAGCACGGGGGAGGAGGTGCGGTTGTCGTGGCCCACCACGACCTCTCGGACTCCCCGTTCCGCCAGGAAGCGGGCATAGGCCCGGGCGATGGCGGCAGCCCCTTCCAGCGTGAGATCCTCACCGAACACGCCCCGGATGTCGTACTCCCGGAAGATGCGGGGTGGAACCGTCATGCCTGCCCTCCTGCACCGCTCCTTCCTCAATTCTAACAGCGGCCTCCCTCACTCCAGAGGGAGGGGGGCCGCGGCGGGAAGGGCCGGAGATGGCCGGAGAGCGAACCCCAGGAACACCTCTTTGCGGGCCACCCGGTAGGTGACGGAGACAGACAGGCAGTCACACCGGGTGCCCACGCGGATGTCGAGATCCTCGAATGCGGAGAGGGTCGCGTTGTAGACTCCGGAGACCCGGATCTCCCACCCTCGCCACATCTCCGCGCCCCCGTCCGCCCGGAGCTTGAGGTGTCCGGGCACGAGGTCGTACGCCACGCCGGCGGAGGCGTGGAAGGCCGGTGTGCGGTACGCGTAGCCCAGAAAAACCTCCTCCGTGCGGTCCGGGACGTCGAAGAGAAACGGGCTCCTCCCCAAGAGATCCGTCCGCGTGTAGGAGGCCATCACCGTGGAGCGCTCGTCCAGGGGGCGGGCAAGCCCGAGACGTACCGTGGGCACCACCAGGGAACGGTCCGGGTAGAGGGCGGCCCGGAGGGAGGCGGTGAGGTCCAAGAGGGCACGGGGAAGAATCCGCAACGGCTCCGCCACCAGGCGCAGGGCACCTTCGATCTTCGGCGCCTCCGCGCCCGTGGCACGTTCCCGATAGGTCCCGGCCAGGAAGGTCGCGTGGAGGGCCGCGGAAGAAGACAGCCGCACCGCTTGGGACGCATACTGGAGTTGCAGGGCGTCGTAGAGCCGGTTCTCCTCGTCCCGGAGGGTTCCGGCCACCAGCTCCAGGCCCCACGCAGGGTACCGAAGACGGCCGTTCCCTTCCCACCCCAGCGATGCGTTGTACCGGAGGTAGGCTTCCCCCACAAGGTCCCCGGCCCGGTACGGATACCGGAGGGCCACCCAGGGCCCCGAAGCCGCCTCGTAGCCTGCTTCCGGTCGGGGAAGGTGTTCCGCGAGGCGTTCCAGGGGACGCTCCCCCAGAGGGATCTCCACCCGGCCGAGGTGCACCAGGCGCGCCTGTCCCCCCCACAGACTCGCACCCTCCGCCACCAGTCGCTCCCCGGGAACGAGGAGGATCCGCTGGGCCGTAATCCGCAGGAGCGGAGCGGCGGGGTCGCACACGGTGGCGAGCGCCTCCAGGGCCCGCAGGACGTTCCCCTGAAGGGTCGCCTCCCGCGCCGCGTAGTAGATCCCATCGAGCACACCCCGCATCCCCGTGACGGTGGCACGGCCCGTGCGGAGGTCGTAGCGAAGGCTCTGCGCAGCCAGCCTTCTGCCCGCCTGCTCAAGGACCACGCGCCCCCGCACCAGGATTTCCCCTCGGTTCAGGTCCGCCCGCGCCTCCTCCGCCCGCAGTCGCACATCGCGGTACCGGATCCGCACGTCTCCTGTGGCCTCCAGGGTGCGGGCGGTGGTATCGTACAGGATGCGGTCCGCCTCCAGAACTAGCTCATCCTGTGCCGCGGCGATCCCGCGGGCGAGCACGAGCACGAAGAGGGCGGCCCACGCCCACCGCACGAATCCCAGGGATTCGCCTCGGGGCCACCGGCTTCCTCCGTTGCCTATAATGGCCGCGTGGAAGTTCTACTGGTCAGCAACGGGCCCGGCGAGCTGTGGGGCTGGGCTCTCCCCGTGGCCCGGGCCCTCCGACGGGTAGGCGGGGTCACGGTCCGTCTCGGTCTTCTGCCCTGCCAGTACGCCACGGGGCGGGAGGCAGAGGTAGCCCGCAGGACCGGCCTCTTTGAGGAGGTGCTGGACCCCGGATCATGCGTCCGGCTGAGTCTGGGAGTGGGGTCCCTCCGGGTGGACGGGGTGGTGCACCTGGGCGGAGACCTGTGGTACGCGGTGCGGTTCGGCCGTCGGGCGCGGTGCCCGGTCTTCGCCTACACGGAGCGCACCCTCATCGCCTCCCGGCACCGGGCATTTGTCTGGATCGGGACTCCCACGGAGGGCGTCGCCCGCCGGCTCGTCGCGCTCGGCGTCCCGGAGGGGAAGGTGGAAGCTGTGGGGGAGCTGCGGGTGGATGCCCTCGCGGCCGGTCTTTCCCCGGAGGAGGGGGACGACCTCGCGGAGCGGGATCGCCTCCTGCTCCTGCTCCCCGGCTCCCGCCCCTCCCTCGTCCGGGATCTGGCGCCCGTCATGGCGCGGATCGGGGAGCTCGTACGCCGCGTACATCGGGACGTGGAGGTGGCCATGGCGGCCTCTCCGTTCCTGCCCCCGGGACTTCTGGAAGGCCTTCTCCCGGACCGCGGGATCCGGATCCTCCCGGAGGAGGAGCGCCTGCGGGCGTACCGCCGGGCGGCCCTGGCCCTCACCATCCCCGGGTCCAGCAACCTGGAGCTGGCGTACCTGCACACCCCCATGGTGGTGTGGCTGCCCCTCTATGACCCCGCCCGGCTGCCCCTCGAGGGTCTCCTGGAGTGGGTGGGGCGGATCCCGCTCGCGGGCCGGGCCCTGAAGGCCGCCGCGGTGCGCAGGCATTTCCGCACGCCCCGGCTCGTGGCGCTCCCGAATCGCCTCGCGGGCGCGCGGATCGTGGAGGAGGTGGTGGGAGACGCCCCCGTGGAGGTCGTAGTTCAGCGGGTGGTGGATCTGCTTCGGGACGGTGCGCGCCGGGCCCGGATGCAGCAAGCTCTGCGCGCGCACTTCCCCTATGCGCCCGGTGCGGCGGAGCGGATCGCCCGGCGGATCGCGGAGAGGATCGCATGAGGCTCTCCCCCCTCCTCCGGGACGCCATCCGATCCCAGGTCGGCCTGTTGGCGGTGGCGATGGGGTGCGTCCTCGTGGTGACGGCCCTGGGCCTGGTGGTCCCCTACGTGTTCGGCCAAACCATCGACCAGCTCGTGGCCCGTGCGGAAGTCCATCTCATCGAGCGGGCGGGGCTGTGGGTGCTGGGGGTGTTGGCCCTGCGGACCGTCTTCCTGTACGGAAGCATCTACGCCAACTTCGCCTTCGCGCATCGGGCCACCGCGGCGCTGCGTGGCCGCATCTTCTCCTCCCTGCTGAGATGGCCCGTGGAGCGGGTGGGGGCTTGGCACAGCGGGGAGGTTCTGAGCCGCTCCCTCTCGGACACGCAGCTGGTGCACACCCACCTCCTGGTGGGCATCGTGGACCTCGCAGGCACCCTGGTCACCCTCTCGGGGACCGTGACCATGCTGTTCGTGCTGGAGTGGCGACTCGCGGCCCTCACCCTGGCCATCCTGCCCGCGGTGGCCCTGCTGGCCCGCCACTTCGGGGTTCAGATCCAGCGCACCAGCGCCCGGGCCCAGCAGCAGGTGGCGGAGCTGGCGAACCGGATGCGGGACGCGGTGACGGGCGCCCGGGTGGTCCGGGCCTTCGTGCAGGAGGGACGGGAGGAGGCCCGGTTCTCGGAGGAGAACGCACGGCTCGTGCGGCAGCAGCTCCGGATGAGCCGGCTTGTGGCCTGGGAGGTGTGCGCGGTCACCATGGCCACGGCCTTGGGACTCGTGGGGTTCCTGTGGATCGGGGGTCGGCTTGTGGCCTCCGGGTGGATGACGCCGGGAAGCCTCGTGGCCTTCATCGCGTACGTGGCCTTGGCCATCGAGCCGGGCATAAACCTCACCCGCGTGTACGCGAACCTGAAGCAGGCCCAGGCGGCCCTGGACCGCATCGAGGAGGTGCTGCGGGTCCCGGTGTACGTGGACCCTCCCGGCGCCCGGGACCTCCCCCGGCCCGCGGGGGACATCGTGTACGAGGACGTGTGGCTCGCGTACGAACCCGGGCGGTGGGCCCTGCGGGGGGTGAGCTTCCGGATCCGGCAGGGAGAACGGGTGGCCCTAGTGGGGCCGAGCGGCGCGGGCAAGACCTCCGTGGTGAACCTGCTCCTGCGGTTTTACGACCCCACCCGGGGCCGGGTGACCATCGGGGGGGTAGACCTGCGGGAGGTACGTACCGCCTCCCTGAGATCCCGCATCGGATACGTGCCTCAAGACCCCGTGTTCTTCGCGGGCACCGTGCGGGAGAACATCGCCTACGGAAGGCCGCAGGCGACCCTGGAGGAGGTGATCCGGGCGGCGCAGGTCGCCCATGCGGACGAATTCATCCGGGCGCTCCCCCATGGTTACGATACGCCCCTCTCAGAGGCGGGCCAGAACTTGTCCGGGGGGCAGCGGCAGCGCCTGGCCATCGCCCGGGCCCTCCTGCTGGATCCCGAGATCATCGTGCTGGACGAGGCCACGAGCCAACTCGACGCGGAGGCGGAGGCTGCGATCCGGCAGGCCCTCCAACAGCTCTTCCGGGGACGCACGGTCCTGGTGATCGCCCACCGGCTGAGCACGGTGCAGGAGGTGGATCGCATCCTGGTGCTGCAGGAGGGGCGCATCGTGGAGGAGGGGGCCTACGAGGAGCTCATGAGGGCCGGAGGGCTCTTCCGGGCCCTCGCGCAGGGACAACTGCCGACCGCCCCGGTTTCGGGCTCCTAGCCATGGATCTGTCCGTGGTGATCCCCGCCCACAACCGGTCGAGGGTGCTGGAGGTGTGCCTACGCTGCCTGAGCCGCCAAACCCTTCCGCCGGACCGCTACGAGGTGATCGTGGTGGATGACGGATCCGAGGAAGATCTCCGGCCTGTGGTGGATTCCTTCCGGGGAGGCCTACAGGTGCGGCTGCTCCGGCAACCGCGGAACCTCGGCCGGGCCGCGGCCCGAAACCGAGGAATCGCCGCCGCGCGGGGAGAGGTGGTGGTCTTCGTGGACAGCGACGTCTTCGTGGTCCCCGAGTTCCTGGCGGCCCACGCGGAAATCCACGCGCACCGCCTTCGGGCCGTGGGCCGGGGACCGCTTTTGCTGACGGAGCACCTGGAGGACCCCCTCCGCAACCCGCCCTATCTGCGGGACCCTTCCCCGGCGTTTCTGGACACCGCAAACGCCTCCGTGCGCCGGGAGGACCTCCTGGAAGCCGGCGGGTTCGATGAGGACTTCCGGGAGTACGGGTGGGAGGACTTCGAGTTGGGCACGCGGCTTGCCCGGCTCGGACTCCGGCGGGTGTACCGCCGCCGCGCCCTCGCCTACCACTACCAGCCCCTTCCGGATCCCCAATCCCTGGAACACCTCTTCCGGAAGGAGGAGGAACGGGCGAGGATGGCGGTACGGCTGTTGCGGAAGCGGCCCGGATGGCGCACCCGGTGGGCGGTGCAGCACACCCCCCTGCACCGCGCCCTCGCCTTCCTCATGACCCAGGGCGGACACGTGGACGGGGACCGCCTGCGCCAGCTCCTCCAGCTCTCCCACCTCTCCCCCGCGCGGAAGTACCTGCTCCTCCGAGGCGTCCTCAACCGCCACTACCTTCAGACCCTGAGCCGGGAGTGGACGGCCGCATGGAACCGGTCCGCATCAGCGTGGTGATCCCCGCCTACAACTGCGCGTCCGTGCTGGGGACGACCCTGGAGCACCTCGCCCGCCAGGACTACCCCAAGGACGCCTACGAAGTCATCGTGGTGGACGACGGGAGCACGGACGGGACGCCGGAGGTGGCATCCCGCTGGGCGGATTGGGTTCAGCTCCGCTACATCCGGCAGCCGAACGCGGGTCGGGCCGCGGCCCGAAACCGCGGCGCGCGGGAGGCCAGATGGCAGGTCCTCCTGTTCCTGGACGCGGACGTGTGGGCGGAAGACGGCCTCCTCGGGGCCCACGCCGCCCACTACCGAAAGGGCTACCGCGTGGCGGTGCAGGGCCCCAGCCGCACGCACCCCCAGGCCCAGGTGAACCCCTTCATGGAAGTCAAGGAGATGTTCCCGGACCTCACACCCCGCCGTCCCCAGAACCTCTCCCCCTACCACGTCATCACCCGCAACTTCTCCGTGGGGGCGGAGGACTTCTGGCGGGTGGGAGGGTTCGATGAGGCCTTCTCAGGGTACGGGTGGGAGGACATCGAGCTGGGCGTGCGCCTACGACGCAGCGGGGTCCGCATCCACTGGGAACCCCGGGCGGTGACCTGGCATTACCACGTGGAGGACCTGGAGGGCGCACGGCGCAAGCTGGTGGAAGCCGGTCGGGGGGCCGTGTACTTCTGGAACAAATACCGCCGTCCCCTGGGGCTCGGTCTGTTCCTGGAGCTGCACCCCGCCCTGCTCCCCCTGAAGTGGCTCGTGTACCGGAGCGGCGTCCTCACCCCCTGGATCCGCAAGGTCCTCGAGCGCACGGAACGAAGACTCCTTTCCGCCACCGGGGCCGCGCGGAAGCTGTGGCTCGCGGTGGCCAACGAGTGCTACGCGCACCTCCTCTGGCATGCCTACTACGAAGGGGTCTGGCAGGCCCTGCGGGAGGGATCTGCCGGATGCGCATCCTGATGGTCTCCAACGGGTACGGGGAGGACGCCATGGGGGCGGTCCTGGGCCGCGCCCTCCGGAGGTACGGAGCGGAAGTCCTGGCGTACCCTCTCGTGGGCTTGGGACACGCCTACCAGGCCGTGGGCGTCCCGGTGCTGGATCCCCGCCGCACCCTGCCCACCGCAGGCTTCGGATTCCGGACGGGCTGGCGGGAGGCATGGGAGGACTTGCGGGCCGGATGGATCTCCCTCACCCTGGCGCAACGCCGCACCCTGCGGAGGCAGCACGGGACGTGCGACGAGGCGGTGGCCATCGGGGATCTCTTCTGCCTGTGGATGGCCGCGGCCACGGGCATCCGCCCCGTCTACGTCCCCACGGCCAAATCCGAGTACAGCGAGCCCCACCAACCGTGGGAGCTCCTCCTGATCCGACGGTGGGCCCGCGTCTCCTTTCCGCGGGATCCCCTCACCGCGGAGCGCTATCGGAAGGCGGGGCTTGCGGCCGTGTGCGTGGGGAACCTGATGATGGACTGCCTGGAGTTCGGGAAGGAGGCGTTCGAATACGCCCCCGACGAACCCGTGGTGCTGCTGCTTCCGGGGAGCCGACGGGATGCCCCCGTAAACTTCCGCCTGCTCCTCCAGACCGCCGCCCGCGTGGCCGCCGTCCACCGGGAGGTCCGCTGGCTGTGCGCCCTCTCCCCGACCGTGGACCCCGCCTCCCTCGCCCGGGCCGCGGGCGCGGAGCTCCTCGAGGGCCAGATGGCCTATCGGGGGGTACGGGTACGGCTTACCCGATCCTTCGCGGACGCGGTGCGGCAGGCCACGGTGGTGCTGGGCATGAGCGGCACCGCGAACGAGCAGGCGGCGGGGCTCGGGAAACCCGTGGTGGCCCTTCCGGGCCCCGGCCCCCAGTTCACCCGGAAGTTCCTGGCGCTGCAGGCGAGGCTCCTGGGGGAGGCCCTGGTGCCCGCGGAGGGGCCGGAAGAGGCGGCCCGGGCCGTGCTGCGGCTGCTGGCGGATCCCGAGGAACGGGCAAGACGCGGGGAGGTGGGACGGGCGCGGATGGGCCCTCCGGGGGCCGCGGAGGGCCTGGCAGCCTGGCTCGTGAGCAGGAGGGGACAGACGGAGGATAGAATTTAGGATTTCCAGTTCAGACGGGAAAGGGGGAGCCGCATGGACCAGACGGGCGTGCAGACCCAGGCCACCATCCAGGCCCTGTTGCAGGAGACCCGGCGGTTTGCGCCCCCGCGGGAGTTCGCGGCCCGGGCCAACGTGAACGACCCCCGGATCTACGAGGAGGCGGCCCGGGATCCGGAGGCCTTCTGGGCCAAGTACGCGGAGCAGGAGCTGCGGTGGTTCCGGAAGTGGGACCGGGTCCTGGAGTGGAATGCGCCCTGGGCCAAGTGGTTCGTCGGGGGACAACTGAACGCCTGCGACAACTGCGTGGACCGGCACGTGGAGACGTGGCGGCGCACCAAGGCCGCCCTGGTGTGGGAGGGAGAACCCGGGGACAGCCGGGTGCTCACCTACCAGGACCTGCACCGGGAGGTCCAGCGGTTCAGCAACGTCCTCAAGGGCCTGGGGATCCAGAAAGGGGACCGGGTCACCGTCTACCTCGGCATGGTGCCGGAGCTCCCCATCGCCATGCTGGCCTGCGCCCGCATCGGGGCTGTGCACAGCGTGGTGTTCGGCGGGTTCAGCGCGGAGGCCCTGGCGGATCGCATCCAGGACGCCCAGGCCAAGGTTCTCATCACCCAGGACGGGGCGTGGCGGCGGGGCCAGGTGGTCCCCCTCAAGCAGTACGCGGACGAGGCCCTGAAGGCCTGCCCTTCGGTGGAGAAGGTGGTGGTGCTGCGGCGGGTCGGGAACCCCGTCTCCATGACGCCCGGGCGGGACTTCTGGTGGCACGAGCTCATGGAGGCGGCCGATCCCCACTGCCCCGTGGAAGCGCTCGACAGCGAGCACCCGCTCTTCATCCTGTACACCTCCGGGACCACCGGGAAGCCCAAGGGGGTGCTGCATACAACGGGCGGGTATCTGCTCGGCGTCCACCTTACCACCAAGTGGGTGTTCGACCTCAAGGAGGAGGACTACTACTGGTGCACCGCGGACATCGGGTGGGTCACGGGCCACAGCTACATCGTGTACGGGCCGCTCAGCAACGGGGCCACCTCCGTGATGTACGAAGGGGCCCCGGACTGGCCGGACAAGGATCGGTACTGGCGGATCGTGGAGAAGTACCGGGTGAACATCCTGTACACCTCGCCCACCTTCATCCGCACCGCCATGAAGTGGGGGCCGGAGTACCCGAAGCGGTGCGACCTCAGAAGCCTGCGGCTGCTGGGAACCGTAGGGGAACCCATCAATCCGGAAGCCTGGATGTGGTACCACGAGCACATCGGCGGTACCCGGTGTCCCATCGTGGACACCTGGTGGCAGACGGAAACCGGGATGATCCTGATCACTCCCCTTCCCGGCATCACCACCACCAAGCCCGGATCCGCCACCCTCCCCTTCCCGGGGATTGCTGCGGACGTGGTGGACGAACACGGCAATTCCCTCCCGCCCAACGTGGGCGGATACCTCGTCCTCACCCGGCCGTGGCCCGCGATGCTGCGCACCTTCTGGGGAGATCCGGACCGGTACGTCCAGGTCTACTGGAGCCGGTTCCCCGGAAAGTACTTCACGGGGGACGGGGCCCGGCGGGACGAGGAGGGGTACTACTGGATCCAGGGCCGGGTGGACGACGTGGTGAACGTGGCCGGCCACCGGCTCAGCAACATCGAGATCGAGAGCGCCCTGGTCGCCCACCCCGCGGTGGCGGAGGCGGCCACCATCGGCCGCAGCCACCCCGAAAAAGGGCAGGCCATCGCCGCCTTCGTGGTCCTGCGGAGCGGTTACGAGCCCAGCGATGCCTTGCGGAAGGAGCTGCGGGAATGGGTGGCCCGGAAGATCAGCCCCATCGCGCGGCCCGATGACGTCTTCTTCTGCGCGGACCTGCCGAAGACGCGCTCCGCGAAGATCATGCGGAGGCTCCTGCGGGACATCGCAGAGGGAAGGGCCCTGGGAGACACCACCACCCTCACGGATCCCAAGGTGGTGGAGGAGATCAAGCAGCGGTACATCGCGGAGGGGAGGGAGGAGTAAGGGCCTCCTCCCTCCCGGCCTAGCGCGTCCGAAGGGGCATGTCCTTGTGGTTCCGGCTTGGCGGCTCCGGCACCACGGGGGTCTCCGGAACCTGACTCCGGCCCCGGTTCCACCCCATCTTTTCCCGCAGCTTGGCCTCCAGCTCCGCGGCGAGCTCCGGGTTGCTCTCCAGGAACTCCCGGGCGTTGTCCCGGCCCTGGCCCAGGCGCAATTCCCCGTAGCTGTACCAGGTCCCCACCTTCTGCACCAAGCCGTGCGCGGCAGCGAGGTCCAGGAGGCTTGCGGCCTTGCTGATCCCCTTCCCGTAGAGGATCTCCACCTCGCACTCCCGGAAGGGCGGGGCCACCTTGTTCTTCACCACCTTGATCCGGGCCCGCATGCCCGTGACGTCCTCGCCGTTCTTGATGTTCTCCGTCCGGCGGATCTCCATGCGCACGGAGGCATAGAACTTCAGGGCCCGGCCGCCCGTGGTGGTCTCCGGATTGCCGAACATCACGCCGACCTTCTCCCGGATCTGGTTGATGAACACCACCACGCACCGGGACCGGCTGATGGCGCCCACGAGCTTCCGCAACGCCTGGCTCATGAGCCGCGCCTGCAGTCCCACGAACGCGTCCCCCATCTCCCCTTCCAGCTCCGCCCTCGGCACCAAGGCGGCCACGGAATCGATCACCACCACGTCCACGGCCCCGGACCGAACCAGGGTCTCCGCGATCTCCAGGGCCTGCTCGCCGCTGTCGGGTTGAGACACCAGCAGCTCATCCACGTTCACGCCCACCGCCCGCGCGTAGTTGGGATCCAAGGCGTGCTCCGCGTCGATGAAGGCGGCCACCCCACCCTCCCGCTGGGCCTCCGCGATGATGTGGTAGGCCAGGGTGGTCTTCCCGCTCGCCTCCGGACCGTAGATCTCCACCACCCGCCCCCGGGGAACCCCACCCACCCCTAAAGCCGCATCCAGCCCGATGGCCCCTGTGGGGATCACCTCCACGGTGAGCCGCTGGTTGGCCTCCCCCAGCTTCATGATGGAGCCCTTGCCGAACTGCTTCTCGATCTGGGCCACGGCCAGGTCCAACGCCTTCTGCCGATCGTTCATGGCCTCCCTCCTCCCCGCGGCTTTCTCAAGGCTAGCAAACATATGTTTGCATGTCAACCCCCGAGCCGGACGGATTCCAGGACCACGTACGTGGGGCCCTTTGGACCGAGCCGGCTTTCCATCACCACCACCCACTCAACGCGCTGCCGGCCGATTTTCGCATCCCCTGACCGTTCCAGGGCCCTCGCGAGGTCAGGTCCTCCCGATCCCTGCCGGATGCGGCCGATGGTGAGGTGGGGCTCGAAGGGACGGACCTCCCGGGGGAAATGGACCCGGAAGAGGGCGTCCTCCACGCGCCGGGCCAAGGCCGCGAGGTCCCCGGCTCCCTCCGTGACCCCTACCCAGAGCACCCGTGGGGTCCTCAGGTTGGGGAAGGCTCCGAGACCCCCGACGGCGATCTCGAAGGGCTTTGTCTGCGCCACGGACCGCACCGCCTCTCCCACATCCGGGACCCGCTCCTGCGGGATCTCGCCCAGGAATTTCAGGGTGAAGTGGAGGTTTTGGGGCTCCACCCACTTCACCCGCGCATCCGCCTCCGGCCAGATTCGTGCGATGGCCTGCTGGAGATGGACCACCCGGGCCCGGAGCCCTTCCGCGAGGGGGACCGCCACGAAGAGGCGCAAGCTCACTCCTTCCGGGGCAGGGTCCGCAGGAGGTGGCGCCGGAGGAGGTCCAGGGCGGCCTGGGTAGCGAGGTGCTTGATTCCCTCCCGGCCGAATTGAGGTCCGAAGTCGGCCCGCCGGACCTGGATCTCTTCTCCGTCCGCCAGGGCCACGTACACCAGCCCCACGGGCTTTTCCGGGGTGGCCCCGGAGGGTCCCGCGATCCCCGTGATGGCCACCCCGAGATCCGCGGCGAACGCCTCCCGCACGCCCCGGGCCATCGCTTCCGCCACCCGCTCCGAGACCGCTCCGTGCGCGTGCAGGATCTCCTCGGAGACCCCGAGCAGGGAACGCTTGAGCTCGTTCGCGTACGCCACCACCCCACCCCGGAAGTACGCGGAGCTCCCGGGCACGTTGGTGAGCCGGTGGCCCAGGAGTCCTCCCGTGCACGACTCCGCCACCGCCACCGTGCGCCGGGAAGCCAGCAGCAGCTTCGCCACCGCTCCTTCCAGGGTTTCCTGGTCCGTGCCGTACACGTACCGGTCAATCCGCTCCCGCAGGGCCGCCTCCGCCTCGGAGAGCATCCGATCCACCTCGGCGGCCTGCCCCCGGGCCGTGATCCTGAGGTGGACCTCTCCCAGGTGCGCGAGGGGGGCGATGGTGGGGTTGGAGGAACGGAGGAGGTCCTTGATGAGCTCCTCCAGCGCTCCCTCTCCGATGCCCACCACCCGCAGGATCCGGGAGCGGATCACCTCCTTCCCCGCCCATCCCCGCTCCTGCAGGTAGGGCACCACCGTCTCCTCGAACATTCCCCGCATCTCCCGGGGGACCCCGGGAAGCATCACGATGATCTGCTGATCCCGCTCCCAGAGGACCCCGGGCGCGGTTCCCCACCGGTTGGGGATGGCCTTCGCTCCCCTGGGCAGCATGGCCTGCCGCTGTTGGTTCGGGGTAAGGGGACGGCTTCGGCTGCGCAACAGATCCTGGATGTGGGCCCACGAGGGCTCGTGCAGCACCAGATCCACGCCAACGGCCTCGGCCACCGCCTCCTTGGTGAGGTCGTCCTCCGTCGGGCCCAGGCCGCCGGTGAAGAGAATGAGGTCCGCTCGGCCCGCGGCGAGCCGGAAGGCCTGCTGGATCCGTTCCCGGTTGTCCCCCACCGTCTGTCGGAAGTACACCGGGATCCCCAGCTCTGCCAGCCGCTGGCAGAGGTACGTGGCGTTCGTATCCGTAATCTGCCCCAACAGGAGCTCAGTGCCCACGGAGAGGATCTCAGCGCGCACCATCCTGACCCCCGAACGTCCGACGCACCACCTCTCCGGGCCCTCCCAGACGTCCCAGATCCCTGCCGTTCACCTCCACCCTTACCCCTCCCGCGTTTCCCAGCACCACGTGGATTCTGCGGCGGGCGGTCCATTCCCTCCGCTCCCCCCTTCGGAGGAACCCCTCGAAGACCCGGCGGTCGTCCGCCAGGATCCGGATCCAGGAGACCTCGTCCGCCATCAGGGTCACCCGCACTCCCGGGGTGGGTTGCAAGGGCGCGGGCAGATCCGGGGTCCATTGGGGGGAAGGGGGCGGGGAGACCACCGGGTGGGCCTGTCGCGGGGGGGTAGGTGCAGACTCCAGGAAAGCCCGCACCTCCCGGTAGGCTACGTACCCCACGGCTACGAGCCCCGCGAGGAACACGAGGAGGAACCACCGAAAGAGCTGGCGCCACCGGGCCTCTCGCCGCACGGGATGGATGGGTACCCTCCCCTGGGCGGTCAGAGCAGGACTCGGCGGGAGGGAAGGGGGACACCGGGGCAAGAGGGGTTGGGGATCCAGGCCGAGAAACGTGGCGTAGCTCCGGAGGAATCCACGGGCGTAGTGGGGCGCGGGGAAGAGATCGAACCGGTCCTCCTCCAGGGCCTCCAGGTACCGGACGGGGATCCGCAGCTCCGCGTGCACCTGCTCCAGGGTAAGCCCCAAGGCCTCCCGGCGTCTGCGCAGGAGCTCCCCGACCCCCGCCTGCGGTGCTGGGCGGCCCATCCGCACTTTTTATGGTAGCAGAGGCATCGCGGTGGGCTAGGCGCGTTCAGGGCCCGTCCCGGGAAAAAGGCGCTCCAGGTCATCCGGCCCCACCAGCACCTCGCGGGGGTTGGCCCCCTGGGCCGGGCCCACGATCCCCCGGGCTTCCAGCTGGTCCACCAAGCGGGCGGCGCGCACGTACCCGATCCGCATTTTTCGCTGCAGCAGGGAAACCGACCCGTAGCCCGCCTGCACCACGATCCGGGCCGCCTGGGCCAACAGCTCGTCCTCCCCCCCCTCCCCTTCCTCCGCGGCCTGCGCCTTTAGGAGCCCGGGATCGTAGGCGGGCCGTCCCTGGTCCTTCCAGAAATCCACCAGCCGCTCGATCTCCGGATCTGACACGAAGGCCCCCTGCACGCGGGTGGGACGGCTGGCGCCGATGGGGAGGTAGAGCATGTCGCCCCGACCCAGGAGCTTCTCCGCGCCGGGAGCGTCGAGGATGGTGCGGGAGTCCGCCATGGAAGAGACCGCGAAGGCGATGCGGGACGGGATGTTGGCCTTGATGAGGCCGGTGATCACGTCCACGGAAGGCCGCTGGGTCGCCACCACCAGGTGGATGCCCGTGGCCCTGCTCATCTGCGTGAGCCGCACGATACAGTCCTCGAACTCCGCGGGGGCCACCATCATCAGGTCCGCCAGCTCGTCGATGACCACCACCACGTACGGCAGGGCTCCATCCTCCCCCTCCCCCAACTTCTCCCCCGGGATCTCCCGCAGGGCCCGCTCCCGCTCCTCCGGAGCGAGGCCGTTAAAGGCCTGGAGGTTCCGGACCCCGGCCCGGGCGAAGACCTCGTACCGCCGTTCCATGCCCTCCAGGAGGCGCCGCAGCTTCGCCGCGGCCTCCTTCGGCGTGCGCACCACGGGCACGAGGAGGTGCGGTACGTCCTCGTAGTGCACCAGCTCCACCCGTTTGGGATCGATGAGCACCAACCGCACCTGGTCCGGCGTGGCCCGCATGAGCAGGCACGCGATGAGGGTGTTCAGCATCACGCTCTTCCCGGACCCCGTGGCGCCCGCGATCAGCAGGTGCGGCATCTCCACGAGGTTCGCCACCACCGGATATCCCGCGATGTCCTTCCCCAGGGCCACCAGCAGAGGGTCGGGTCGCTCGAAGGGAGGAGCCTCCAGGAGTTCCCGCAGGGTGACCAGGGCCGCCTGCTCGTTGGGGAGTTCGATGCCCACCGCGGATTTCCCGGGAATGGGGGCCTCGATGCGCACGGAAGGTGCGGCCAGGGCCAGGGCGATGTCGTTCGCGAGGCTCGTGATGCGCTGTACCTTGACCCCTGGAGCCGGCTGGAGCTCGTACCGGGTCACCACAGGCCCCTGATCCCACCCCACGCAGCGGGCCTCCACCCCGAACGAACGGAGGCAGTCCTCCAGGGCCCGGGCCACCTCCTGGGGCTGGAGCTTCTGGCGGGTACGGGGGTCCGGGGGCGGGTGGAGGAGATCCAGCGGTGGAAGGACCCACCGTCCGGCGGGCGGGGCTTCCACCGCGAGGATGGGTTCTGGACGCTCCCCGGGTTCCTGGGCACCGGGCTGTCCCAAAACCTGGGGGGCAGGAGGGGAAGGCGGTGGGGAGTTCCGTCTCGGTTCGAGAGGAACCACCCGCGACCTCTGGGGCGGGGGTTGGCCGGGCAGGCGGGCCGTCCGCCTGCCCTCCCGGATGCGGGCTCCCGTCCTCGCCACGAGCGCCTGCACCCCGTCTGTGGCCGCCTCGAGGACCCGCACGGGGCTGCGCTGGCTCAACAGGAAGAGGGCACCCAGGCCCGTCAGGCCCACCCCCACCCAAACTCCGAAGGCTCCTAGTAGGCGCCGCCACCCCCATGCCTGGGCACCCCCCACAACCCCGCCCCCGATTCCCCTCATCCCCGCCGGGAGTTCCTGCCCCGCAGGGACCGAGGCGTGGGCCCAGAGCACAAGCCCGGCAAAGGCCAGCAGGAGCCCTCCCAGGCGCGGGGTGATCCGGGGGCGCTGCAGGGCGAGCAGCAGGAACCCCAGGAGGGCGAGAAGGGCGGGAAGGCCCCACGCGTGGACTCCGAACAGGAATCGGGCACCGGACCGGAGGGCGCGGCTGAGCGCGCCGTCCGCACCGGGCAGCAGGCTCAACGCGGCCGCGGATGCGGCCACCAGCAAGGCCAGGCTCAGGATCCTGCGGGCCGGGCTCCGGCGCCTTGCGCGCCGGCGGGTGGAAGGGCGATGGCGAGCTGGACGGCTCATAGGCCCCGCCTCCACGCATACGCCAGGGCAGCCAGCCCCACGATCCAGCAGTACCAGGCGAAGGCCCTGAGCCGACCGTGCTGCAGGAAGCGCATCAGCCACCGGATGGCCAGCACCCCGAATCCCAGGGCGCTGGCGAACCCGATCAGGAGGTCCACGGCCGAGTATCCCAGGGATGCGGCGGATTGCCAATCCCGGAGCAGGGAAAACCCTGCAGCGCCGAGGATGGCGGGAACCGCCGCGAGAAAGGAGTAGCGGGCCGCCTCCTCCCGCCCGATGCCCCGCCACAGGGCCGCGACGATGGTGATCCCGGACCGGGAGATCCCCGGGACGATGGAGACCGCCTGCGCAAGTCCCACCCACCCCGCATCCGCCCACGTCATGTGGTGCAGGGCCCGGCTTCCCGTGCGCGGCGCCCACCAGAGGATGAGGCCCGTGAGCACGAGCTGGAAGGCGGTCCATCGAACGGAGGCGAACATGGCCTCCAGGGGCTCCATGAACAGAACTCCCGCGAGGCCCGTGACCGCGGTGGTGCACATCAACAGCCACACCACCCGGCCCGAGGGGTTGGTGGCGACCTGGAAGGGAGCACGGCCCCACGCCCGCAGGAGTGTCCCCAGATCCCGGCCGTACAACGCGAGCACCGCGCCCACGGTTCCCAGGTGCAGCGCGGCTTCCAGCAGGAGCCCCGGCCGGGGAAGTCCCAGGAGGGACTCCGCGAAAACCAGGTGCGCGGAGCTGCTGACGGGGAGGAACTCCGTGAGGCCCTGGAGGGCGCCCAGCACCACCATCCGCCACAGGTATGCGCCGTCCCCGGGGAACGGGAACCCCCATCCCATGGCCCGCTAGAGCTCCACCACGAGGGGAAGGATCATGGGTTGCCGTCCTGTTTTCCGGTGGAGGAATCGGAAAAGGGCATCCCGGATCTCCCCCCGCACGACCCCGAGCTCCGTCTGTCCCCTCCGCCAGCACCGGGTGACCGCTTCCACGACCCTGCGCCGGCTCTCCTGGAGGAGCCCGCCCGCCTCCGGCGCGTGCACGAACCCCCGGGTTACGATTTCCGGCCCATGCACGATCCGGCCGCTCTCCCGCTCAAGCCCCACCACCGCCACCACGATTCCGTCCCGGGCGAGGTGCTGGCGGTCCCGGAGCACGGCTTCCCCCACGTCCCCTACTCCCAGTCCGTCCACGAGCACGTTGGAGACGTCCTCCCGCCCCGCCAGGCGCCCTTCCGCGGCGGTGAAGGCGAAGACGGTGCCGTTCGTCCCCACCAGGACCCGATCCAACGGGATCCCCACGCTTTGAGCGAGGCGCGCGTTGAGGATCAGGTGCCGGTACTCCCCGTGCACGGGGACCACGTATCGGGGGCGGAGGAGGTTGATCATGAGTCGGAGCTCCTCCTGGGAGGCGTGTCCGGAGACGTGCACGCCCGAGGCGGCCCCGTAGATGACCTCCGCGCCCGCCCGGAACAGGGCATCGATGGTCCGCGCCACCAGGACCTCGTTGCCGGGGATGGGAGAGGCGGAGAAGATCACCGTGTCCCCGGGACGGAGGGAGACCTGCCGGTGGGAGCCCGCGGAGATCCGGGCGAGGGCGGAGAACGGCTCCCCCTGAGAGCCCGTGACCAGGAACAGGACCCGCGGATCCGCAAGCCGGTTCGCCTCCTCCACGGAGACGAGCAACCCCGGCGGGATGTGGAGATAGCCGAGGGCTGAGGCGGTCCGAACCACCTCCTCCATGTTCCGGCCCACCACCGCCACCTTCCGGCGTACCCGCGCCGCGGCATCGATGGCCTGCTGGATCCGGTGCACGTTCGTGGCGAAGGTGGTGAGAAGGATGCGCCCGCCCATCCTGGGGAAGAGATCCTGAAAGGCCTCCCCCACCACCCGTTCCGAGGGGGTCATGCCGGGACGTTCCACGTTCGTGCTGTCGAGGAACAGGGCCAGCACCCCTTCCTCTCCCAGCTCCGCGAGCCGTGCCAGATCCGGGGGCCGCCCGTCAATGGGCGTCTGATCGAACTTGAAGTCCCCGCTGAAGACCAGGGTACCCACCGGGGTGCGCAGGGCGATGGCGCAGCTGTCCGGGATGCTGTGGCTCACCCGGATCCACTCCGCCTCGAAGGGGCCCAACCGGATTCGGGTCCGGGGCTGCGTGGTATGGAAGGTGGCCTCGGGGGGGGATTTGGCCCGGGCGAGGCCCACCGTGAGCCGGGTCCCGTAGACGGGCACGGGCAACGTCCGCAGCAGGAACGGCAGAGCCCCCAGGTGGTCCTCGTGTCCGTGGGTCAGCAACACCCCCAGCACCCGACGCCCGTCCCGGCGGAGCACGGAGAAGTCCGGGATCACCAGATCTACCCCGAACAGCTCCTCCTCCGGGAACTGGACCCCCGCGTCCACCAGCACCGCCTCCTGGCGCCACTGGACCAGGGTAGCGTTCTTGCCGATCTCCCCGAGCCCTCCGAGGGGGATGACCCGGAGGACTCCCTCTCCATGAGGGCGCCTGCGGCCGCGTGCCATCTACGCCACGGTGGCCACCGCCAGCTCCCGCAGGACCGCCCCGATCTGCTCCCGCTCCTTCTCCGTGGCCTCCACCAGGGGAAGTCGGGGAGCCCCGATGGGAAAGCCCACGAGGTTCAGAGCGGCCTTGAGGGGCACGGGATTGGGCGCGATGAAGAGCACCCGGAAGAGCGGATACAGGCGCAGGTGCAGCCGCCGGGCCTCCGCCACCCGGCCGGCGAAGAAGAGGTCGATCATCTCCCCGATCTCGCGGCCCACCAGGTGCGAGGCCACGCTCACCACGCCCACCGCGCCCACGCTCAGGTAAGGCAGGGTAAGGCTGTCGTCCCCGCTGTAGATGAGGAAGTCCTCGGGCGTACGGCGCCGGATCTCGGAGACCTGGTCTGGGCTCCCCGAGGCGTCCTTGACGCCCACGATGTTGGGGATCTCGCTCAATCGGGCCACGGTTTCCGGCAGCATGTTGGTGCCCGTGCGGGCGGGAATGTTGTAGAGCAGGATGGGGAGGTCTACCCGCTCCGCGATGGTCCGGAAGTGGCGGTAGATCCCCTCCTGCGAGGGACGGTTGTAGTACGGGACCACGAGCAGGAGGCCATCCGCACCCGCCCGCTTTGCCTCCTCGCTGAGGTGGACGGAGTGGGCGGTGTCGTAGGTGCCCGTTCCCGCGATCACGGGGGCCCGCCCGCCCACCGCTCCCTTCACCACGCGGACGAGTCGGATCTTCTCCTCGTCCGAGAGGGTGGGGGCTTCCCCCGTGGTACCGCACACCACGAGGGCGTCCGTCCCCGTCTCCACCAGGCGTACCGCGAGCTGTGCAGCCCGTGCCTCGTCCAGCCGGCCGTCTGGGTCGAAGGGCGTGGCCATGGCGGTGATCACGCGTCCCCAGTTCATCTCCATCGCCTCCCCCGATGGTCTTCCCTGCTCAATTCCCCACCCACCTTCCCCTTCCCTACCGGCGGGCCGGGGCCGGCGCCTTGCCGAGGCGGGGGTCCTGCGCGATGAGGACCTCCGCGATCTGGACCGCGTTGAGGGCCGCCCCCTTCCGGAGATTGTCCGCCACGGCGAAGAAGGCCAGGTTCCCCATGCCGTCTCGCCGGATGCGCCCCACGTACACGGGATCCCGGCTGGCGGCTCCGAGGGGGGTGGGGTACCGGTGGCGGAGGGGGTCGTCCACCACCTCGATCCCCGGGGCATCCGAGAGGACCCTCCGGGCCTCCTCCGCGGTGGGGGTCCGCGCGAAGGCCGCGTGCACCGCCACCCCGTGCCCCACCAAGGTGGGGACCCGCACGCAGGTGACGGCCACCTCCAGGTCCGGGAGCTCCAGGATCTTGCGGCTTTCCAACAGCGCCTTGCGCTCCTCGCTGGTCCACCCGTCCTCCTTCACGGATCCGATGGCGGGGAGGAGGTTGCAGGCGATGGGGTGCGGGAAGGCATCCCCCAAAGGCTCCGTGAGAGGTTCCCCCCGCTCCACCACGGCCCGCATCTCCAGCCACAGCTGCTCCGTTCCCCGCTGGCCCGCGCCGGAGACGGACTGGTAGGAGCAGACCACCGCCCAGCGCAGGCCGAACGCCCGGTGGAGGGGCGCGAGGGGCATGAGGAAGGTGGCGGTGGTGCAGTTGGGGTTGGCGATGATGTTCCGGGGCCGGTCCAGGATCCGGTGGGCGTTGATCTCCGGAATCACCAGCGGCACATCCCGCTCGAGACGAAACGCCGCGGAATTGTCGATCACCACGCATCCGCGAGCCGCAGCCCGAGGCACCCACTCCCGGGCCACCTCGTCCGGGGTGTCGAAGAGGGCGATGTCACATCCCTCGAACGCCTCCTCGTGGAGGGCTTCCACCAGGTGGCCGTCCACTCGCTTTCCCGCGGAGCGCGGACTCGCCAGCAACCGCAGCTCCCGGACCGGGAAGTTCCGGGTCTCCAGGACGTTCACCACCTGGCGCCCCACCGCGCCCGTGGCCCCTACCACGGCGACCACGTATCCGCCGGACACGGCTTCACCTCCGCGGTTCCCATGGATTAGCCTTCCAAGGCCAGCAGGGTCTCCAGGCCCACCACGAGGCGGTCCAGCTCCATGACCCGCCGGACGGCGAGCAGGATCCCCGGAAAGTACGCCTCCTCGCTCACGGCATCGTGGCGGATGCGGAGGACCTGTCCGGGTCCTCCGAAGATCACCTCCTGGTGGGCCACCAGTCCCGGAAGCCGCACGCTGTGTACCCGGACTCCCTCCCACACCCCGCCCCGGGCCCCCGGCACCGTCTCCGCCTCCTGGACCGCTCTCTCCGGGAGGGCGGAGCGGGCCGAGGCGATGAGCTGGGCGGTTCGAAGCGCCGTGCCGCTCGGCGCGTCCTTCTTCCGGTCGTGATGGAGCTCCAAGATCTCCACGTGCGGGAAGTACCGGGCCGCGAGACCCGCGAACCGCATCATCAGGGCGGCCCCCAGGGCGAAGTTAGGTGCCACCACGCCCCCCACGCCCTCCTCCCCGCATGCCCGTTCGAGGATCCCCAGGGCGGCTGGATCGTATCCCGTCCCTCCCACCACGGGTCGCACACCTCTTCTCACCGCGCGGAGGGCATTCGTCAGGGTGGCCTCACCCGCGGCGAAGTCCACGAGCACGTCGGCGACGAGCCTCTCAATCTCCTCCGCGGGCCGGATGGGAACCCCAAGCGGGCCCACCCCCGCCACCTCCCCCGCATCCTCCCCGAGGGCCCGCGCGTGTCCGAAGGCCGCCACGAGGCGCAGATCCGGTTGCCCAGCCACGGCCCGAACCACCGCGCGGCCCATGCGGCCCGCGGCCCCGGAGACCGCCACCCGCAGGACGGACGAAGCGGACTGTCTCACACCACCACCCCCACGGATTCGAACCAGCCCCGGACCATTTGGTCCGCTCCCTCCGGCCCCACCGCGGCCAAGGTGGGAGGTCCGCTCAGGAGCTCCTGAGCGAGCCGCTGAACGCGCTCCGCGGTCACCCCCTCCACCTCCGCGAGGATCTCGTCCGGCGAGACGTAGCGGCCCAGGTACAGCTCGCTGCGGGCCAGGTAGAACATGCGCGGCGCGGTCCCCTCCAGGGAGAGCATGAGGCTGCCCTTCAGGGACTCCTTCGCCCGCCGCAGCTCCTCTTCCGGCACCGGTTCCGCCCGCAACCGCCCCAGTTCCCGAAGGGAGATCTCCAACACCTCCCCCACCCGCTCCGGGCTCGTCCCCGCGTAGACGGCCAGGGCACCCGCCTCCCGGTACATGGCGGAGAAGGTCCCGATGGTGTACACCAATCCCCGCTTCTCCCGGATCTCCTGGAAAAGGCGGCTGCTCATCCCGCCTCCCGCGATGGTCTCCAGAACCGCCTGGACGTACCGATCGGGATGCGCCTGCGGGAGCCCTGGATAGCCGAAGCAGAGGTGGACCTGCTCCGTGTCCTTCTCCCGCACCCTCACCTCCCGCCGTACCTCCGGGGGCTTCAGGGTCCGGGGCAGGGCCGCTCCCTGGAGGGGGGCGAGCAGGTCCTGGACCAGGGTCACCATGGCCTCGTGGTGTACGGCTCCGCTGGCCGCCACCAGGGTGCGGCCGGGCACGTACTCCCGGGCCATGTACTCCAGGAACGCTTCCCGGTGGAGTCGCCGCACCGTGTGCGCGGTGCCGATGACGGGCCGCCCCAGGGGATCCCCGGCCCACAGGGTCTCCAGGAACAGATCCTGCACGAGGTCATCCGGGCTGTCCTCATACATCTTGATCTCTTCCAGGATCACCTGCCGTTCCTTCTCGATGGCCTCCGGGTCGAAGACGGAGGCCACCAGCATGTCCGCCAGGATTTCCGCGGCCCGGGGCAGGTGATCCGCAAGGACCCGCACGTAGTAGCAGGTGAGTTCCCGATCCGTGAACGCATTCAGCTGTCCCCCCAGGGCGTCCACCTCCTCCGCGATCTGTTGCGCGCTGCGGCGACGGGTCCCCTTGAACAGCATGTGCTCCACGAAATGGGAGATGCCCGCCCACTCGGGCGGCTCGAAGCGGGTTCCCGTCTCCACCCAGATGCCGAGGGTGACGGTGCGGGCGTCGGGAATGGCCTCCGTGACCACCCGGATCCCGCTCGGGAGCCGGGTCCTCCGTACCTCGCTGTCCACGACCGCTCCCCTACCGTCGGGGCTCGGGCCTGCGGGGCCGGGCATCCGGACGGACCGGCCGCCGGTCTTCACGCTCACGTCCCCGGGCGGGTGCCGCGGAGGCGGGTGCCTCCCCCTCCGACGTCAACCCACGACGGGTGAGGTTGACCCGGCCCAGGGCGTCGATCTCCTTCACCCGCACGAGGATCTGGTCGCCCACCTTCACCACGTCCTCCACCCGGTTCACCCGCCGGTCGCTGAGTTCGGAGATGTGCACCAGGCCTTCCTTCCCCGGCAGGACCTCCACGAAGGCGCCGAAGCTGGTGAGCCGGGTGACCCGGCCGAGGTAGGTCTGGCCCACCTCCACCTCCCGCACGATCTCCCGGATCATCTGCATCGCCCTCTGAGCGGCCTCCTCGCTGGTGCTGGCGATGATCACCCGGCCGTCCTGCTCCACCTCGATCCGGGTGCCCGTCTCCGCCGTGATCCGGTTGATGACCTTCCCGCCCGGACCGATCACCTCCCGGATCTTTTCGGGCGGGATCTGCAGGGTCACCAGGCGCGGGGCGTACTTCGAGAGCTCGCGACGGGGAGCGGGGAGGACCTGGAGCATGGCGTCCAGGATGGCAAGCCGAGCCTCCCGGGCCCGGCTCAAGGCCTCGGCGATGAGGTCCCGCGAAAGCCCCCGCAGCTTGATGTCCAGCTGGATGGCGGTGATCCCCTCCCGGGTGCCCGCCACCTTGAAGTCCATGTCCCCGTGGGCGTCCTCGATCCCCTGGATGTCCGTGAGAAGCACCGCACGGCCGTCCTCACCCGTCATGAGCCCGATGGAGATCCCCGCCACGGGCGCCCGAATAGGAACGCCCGCATCCATGAGGGCCAGGGTGCTCCCGCACACGGAGGCCATGGAGGTGGAGCCGTTGCTTTCCAGGACCTCGCTCACGAGCCGAATGGTATAGGGGAACTCCTCCTCCGGCGGGATCATGCGCGCCAGGGCCCGTTCCGCCAGGGCTCCGTGCCCGATCTCCCGTCGGCTGGGGCCCCGCAGGGGCCGGACCTCCCCCGTGCTGTAGGGCGGGAAGACGTAGTGGTGCATGAAGCGCTTGCGTTCGAGAATCCCCAGGTCGTCCAGGATCTGCTCGTCCTCCCCTGTGCCGAGGGTGCAGAGGGTGAGCACCTGCGTTTGCCCCCGCTGGAAGAGGGCGCTGCCATGGGTCCGGGGCATGAGACCCACCTCGAGGTAAAGAGGACGGATCTCCGTGGGGGTCCGGCCGTCCGTGCGCACGCCCTCCTCCAGGATCATGCGGCGCACCAGATCCTTTTGGACCGCCTCCAGGACGGTCTTGATCTCCAGGGCCCGATCCGGGTACTGCTCCAGCAGGCGCGCGCTGATTTCCTGCGCCGCCCGGGCCACCGCGGCCTCCCGGGCCAGCTTATCCGCGTTGCGCAGGGCGGCATCCATCACCGGGGTGGCCGCTTCCCGCACGGCCCTCTCCAGCTCCGGGTCCACGGTGAAGAGCGGGAACGTCCGCTTGGGTTTGCCGGACTTCTCCACGAGCTCCCGGATGGCGGCGATGATCCTCCGGCACTCCCCGTGGGCGAGCTCGATGGCTTCCAGGACCACCTCCTCCGGCACCTGGTCCGCGCCGGCTTCCAGCATAACCACCGCCTCGTCCGTGGCGGCCACCACCAGGTCCAGCCGGCTCGGCCCCTCGATCTGCTGGAGGGTGGGATTCAGCACGAGGTGCCCGTCCACCCAACCCACGCGCACGCATCCGATGGGTCCCTCCCAGGGGATGTCGGAGATGGCGAGGGCTGCGCTTGCCCCCACCACCGCGGCCACGTCCGGCGGGTGGATCTTGTCCGCGGAGAGGGTGGTGGCGATCACCTGGACCTCGTTCCGGAACCCCTTAGGGAAGAGGGGGCGGATGGGCCGATCCATGAGCCGCGCGCTGAGGATGGCCCGTTCCCCGGGCCGGCCCTCCCGGCGGAAGAAGCTTCCCGGAATCTTGCCCGCGGCGTACAGCCGCTCCTCGAATTCGCAGGTGAGGGGCAGGAAGTCAATGCCCTCGCGGGGATTTTCGGAGGCCGTGGCCGTGACGAGGACCACCGTCTCCCCGTACCGGACCGTCACCGCCCCGTTCGCCTGGCGGGCCAGCTTGCCGGTCTCGATGACCCACTCCTCCTCCCCCACCTGAAAGGTAACCCGGTGAACCTCCGGGGTAGCGTACGAGACGGCAATGGCCATAGATCCTCCTCGCGTTCCGGCACTCCGGGTGCCTGTTCTTCGGGAGGCCGGAGAGGAGGGCTCGATCACCGGGAGCTTTGCTCCAGGTCAGCGCGGACCCGAAGCAGAGGTCGCGATGATCGCCCTCCCTCCGTCCCCGGACCTCCCCACCCCCTACTACGTCCGCCCGAGACGATCCATTCCGGCCCTTATCTCCGGAGACCCAGACGCTCGATGAGCTGCCGGTACCTTTCCGGGTCCTCCCGCTGGAGGTACCGCAACAGCCGCCTGCGCTTGCTGACCATCTGGATGAGGCCCCGACGGGAGTGGAGGTCCTTGCGGTGAACCTTCAGGTGCTCCGAGAGGAGCCGGATGCGCTCCGTGAGGAGCGCCACCTGGACCTCCGGGGAGCCCGTATCCGGGTCCGAACGGCGGAACCGCTCGATGAGGGCTTGTTTCTCCTCCTTCAGAAGAGCCATCCTCTCCCCTCCTGAAACCGGGTCCATCTTATCACGCCCCTCCCCCGGGGGCAAACACGGGCTCTCGGTCGAGGCGGCGCACGAACCGGAGGAGGGCGAGGGCAGGGAGGGGTCGGGGAACCCTGAGGATCAGCTCCTGGGATCGGATCTGGACCACCCCTTCTCCCTCCTCCCCCACCTGTACCCCGTAGGCCCCCGGCGCGGGCACCAGCTTCCTGGAGGGGACCTCGCACCAGCCCACAACCCCCCCCGCCTCCTGGACCTGACGTCGGAGCCGGACGCGGGCCTCGTACGGGCCGCCCAGCAACGCCGTGGCTTCCTCCACCCGTCCCTCCCGGAGAAGAGCCCGGATGCGGCTGCTGCTCACCGCAGCCCCTCCCACCTCCACGGGCGGGCACACCCGGACCGCGAACCCCATCCGGGTCCCGAGACGTTCCAGCAGGTGCACATCCCCCTTCCGATCTCGACCGAAGGCAAAGCCCGGTCCACACACCACGCCTCGGACCCCCAGTCGGTGGACGAGCATCTCCACGAAGGCGTGGGGTTCCGTGTTCCGCAGGGCCTCGTCGAACCTCAACACCAGCAGGGCCTGAAGCCCCGTTGCCGCCATCCGCTCGATCCGTTCTTCGAGGGTGGTGAGCAGGAAGGGCTCCGGAGGGGGGGCGAGGATCTCCAGGGGATGTGGGTGGAAGGTAAGGGCCATGCTCCGCCAGCCTTGCTCCCGGGACCAGGCCACGGTCCGTTCCAGAACCGCCCGGTGACCGAGGTGGACGCCGTCGAAGGTCCCCAGGGCGATGCAGGTGGGAGCAGGGGGGACCTCCTCCGGCGCGTGGAAGACCCGCATCAACGTCCCGAGGCCACGAGGAGCACCTTGTACGGCCGCAACTGCCCCCCCACCGCCCGGCCGATGGCCACCAGGTTCCCCTCCACATCCAGGACCTTGACGAGGGCGCCCTGGGGGAGGGAGAGGTGAGGGGCCACTTTCCACAGGGGAAGGGGTTGCCCGTGGAGCACCGCGGCCCGCATGCGGCCCTCCACCTCCACCTCCGGGAGATCCGGCAGCGCCTGAGCAGGGGGGATCAGGAGGCGGGAGAACTCCCCGACGCGCAGGGACTCCCGGATCTCCTCAAAGGTATGGCTCTCCTCCAGACGGTGCGGGCCAACCCGGGTCCGGATCATGAACCTCGCGTGGGCTCCACACCCGAGCGCTTCCCCGATGTCGTGCGCCAGCTGGCGCACGTAGGTTCCCTTGGAGCACGTGATGTCCAGGAGGGCCCGCGGGGGATCGAACCGGAGGAGGCGGATCTCGTGGACGGTAACGGTGCGGGGCGAGCGCTCCACCTCGATCCCCTTCCGGGCAAGCTCGTACAGGCGGCGGCCCTCGTGGTGCACCGCGGAGACCATGGGGGGCACCTGCTGGAGGGTCCCCCGGAACCGCTGCAGGACCCGTTCCAGGTCCTCCCGCTCCACGGCCACCTCCCTCCGGGCGAGGACCTCCCCGAGGGCATCTCCCGTGGTGGTGGAAACTCCCAGGACCAGTTCCACCCGGTACGCCTTGTCCTGCTCCATGAGGAACTCGCTGAGCCGGGTGGTCCGCCCGATGCAGCACACCAAGACCCCCGCGGCCCCGGGGTCCAGGGTCCCCGTGTGCCCGATGCGCCGCATGCCCACTAGACCCCGCAGCTCCTCCACGCAGTCGTGGCTGGTCATGCCCGGGGGCTTCAGGAGGTTCAGGAGTCCGTCCATGGGCCGCACCCTTTAAGGGAATCCGTGCGTTCCGGACGCGGGAGCTGCACGCAGCAGCTCCTCCGCCGCGCGAAGGGTTTTCCGGATCACCTGCTCCGGGGGTTCCTTGGAGGTGAACCCCGCGGCCTGCGCATGCCCTCCTCCCCCGAACCGGGCCGCCAGCTCGTTCACCCGCACCTCTCCCCGAGAGCGCAGGCTCACCCGAACTTCCTCCGCGTCCACCCGGAAGAGCACCGCCACGCGCACGCCCGCAATCCCCCTCAGATGGGAGACGATGTTCTCCGTATCCTCCCAGCTCCCCCCCACTTCCCGCAGCAGGGCCTCGTCCACCGTGGTCCACGCGAGGGCTCCCCCCATCTCGAGCCGCAGGCGCACGAGGCTCCATCCGAGGAGCCGCATGCTGGCAGGGGAACGGGACTCGTACACCTGCTCGTAGATCTCGTGGGGCCGGGCGCCGCTGCGCACCAGCTCCGCGGCCAGCAGGAAGCTTTCGGGACGTACGGAGGCGTACCGGAAGGATCCCGTGTCCGTGAGGAGGCCCGCCATCAGACAGGTGGCGATGGGTTCCTCAAAGGGCACCCGGAGCTCCCGGACCAGCTCCGCCACGAGCTCCGCCACCGCGCTCGCTTCCGGATCCACCCACACCAGATCCCCATACCCGCTGTTGTTGAGGTGATGGTCCAGGTTGACCACCACCTGGGCCGCGCCCAGGGCAACCGCGAACCTCCCGGCCCGGGAGAGATCGCTGCACTCCATCCCCACGGACACGTCGAAGGCGTCCTGGGGAGGCGTTGTGGTCACCCGCTCCCAGGTGGGCAGGAACCGATACAGAAGGGGGACACCGTCCTGGCTTCCCACCACCACCTCCTTGCCCAACCGCTCCAGGGCCAACGCCAGGGCCAGGGCGCCTCCCAGGGCGTCCGCGTCCGGCCGCTCGTGGACCACGAGGAGGATGCGCTGGGCCGACTCAAGTGCCCGCGCGATCCGATTCCGCACCGTCTCCATCGTCCTCGGTCCTCCCGGATCCCTCCTGGGGAGCGGAGAGGGAGCGGAGCAGCTCCATCACCCGGGTGCCCCGCTCGATGGAGGTGTCCAGCCGGAACTGGATCTCCGGGGTCCGGTAGATCCGGATGCGCCGGCCCAGCTCCGTGCGCACGAATCCCACCGCGTTCTGCAGGGCCTCCATGGTCCGGCGCCGGTCCTCCTCGCTCCCCAGCACGCTCACGAAGATCTTCGCGTGGCGCAGGTCACTGCTGAGCTCCACGTCCGTTACGGAGGTGAACCCGATGCGGGGGTCCTTCAGGACCCGGTGGATGATCTCGCTCACTTCCTCCCGGATCAGCTCCCGGAGCTTCTCCACCCGCTGCGGGGACGCCATGAGGACCACCTCGCTTTACCGGATCTCCACGTCGTAGTCCACGATCACGGCCTCGGGTTGCCGCTCGATGTACTGCAGGACCCGGGCGAGCACCTGGTCCGCGTGCTGCCCGTCGTTGGTGACCACGGCGATCCCGAGGGTGGCACGGCCCCACAGATCCTGGTCGTCCACCTCCGCCGCCGCCACCGCGAACTCGTTGTGGAGACGTTGGAGGAGACTGTGCACGATCCGCCGCTTGTCCTTCAGGCTCCGAGGTCCGGGCAGGCTGAGCGCGACGCGCAGCGTCCCCACCACCATGGCACCCTATCCTCGTCCCGCTCACGACGTCGGGCGCTCCTCGCGCACCTCGAAGGTCTCGAGGACATCCCCTTCCTTGACGTCGTTGAAGTTCTCCAGGAGCACCCCGCACTCGAACCCCGCGGCCACCTCCCGCACGTCCTCTTTGAACCGCCGCAGGGAGGCCACCCGTCCCTGGTAGACCACGACGCCGTCCCGCAGAAGCCGCACCTGGGCGCCCCGGATCACTTTCCCCTCCCGCACATAGCAACCCGCCACGGTCCCCACACGGGAGATGGGAAAGATCTGCCGGACCTCCGCACGGCCCAGCACCACCTCGCTCACCACGGGAGCCCGCAACCCCTGCAGGAGCTGACGGACGTCGTCCACCGCCTCGTAGATGAGCCGGTACAGGCGCACCTCCACCCCTTCCTGCTCCGCCAGACGGCGGACCGCCCCGTCCGGCCGTACGTTGAACCCGACGACCACCGCGTTGCTCGCGGACGCCAGCATCACGTCGCTCTCCGTCACGGCCCCCACGGCCGCGTGCAGGATGTGGACCCGCACCTCCTCCGTGCTGAGCCGCTCCAGGGCCGCGGTGATGGCCTCCAAGGACCCCTGCACGTCCGCCTTCACCACGAGCCGCAGCTCCCGTACCGTCCCCGTGGCCTCCTCCAGGCCCCGCCGGATCTGGGCGCGTTCCTGCTCCCGACGTCGCTCCCTCCGTTCCTCCGAGATGGCCTTCGCCGTCCGCTCGTCCGGCACCACCTCCAGGATGTCCCCGGCCGTGGGCACCTCCTCCAACCCGACCACCTCCACGGGGGTGGAGGGACCGGCCTCCTGCAGGCGGTTGCCCCGGTCGTCCATCATGGCCCGCACTTTCCCGTACGTTTCCCCGGCCACCACCGGATCCCCCACCCGCAGGGTGCCCTCCTGCACGATCACGGTGGCCACGGGCCCTCTGCCCCGATCCAGCTTGGCTTCCAGGATGGTCCCCCGCGCGGGCTTGCGGGGATCTGCCCGCAGCTCGTTGAGCTCCGCCACGAGGAGGATCATCTCCAGGAGATCCTGGATGCCTTGGCCTGTTCGCGCGGAGACGGGGACCATGATGGTCTCTCCCCCCCACTCTTCCGGCACGAGCCCCAGCTCCGCCAGCTGCTGCTTCGTCCGCTCCGGGTTGGCGGTGGGGAGGTCGATCTTGTTGATGGCCACGAGGATGGGAACCCCCGCGGCCCGGGCGTGGTTGATGGCCTCGATGGTCTGGGGCATCACCCCATCGTCCGCGGCCACCACCAGGACCGCGATGTCCGTGACCTGGGCGCCCCGGGCCCGCAGGGTGGTGAAGGCCTCGTGCCCGGGCGTGTCGATGAAGGTGATCTTGCGGCCGTCCACGGAAACCTGGTAGGCCCCGATGTGCTGCGTGATCCCTCCATACTCCCCCGCGGCCACGTTGGTCTTCCGGATGGCGTCGAGCAGGGTGGTCTTGCCGTGGTCCACGTGTCCCATGACCGTAACCACCGGGGGTCGTGGCTCCCCCTGAGCCTCCACCCGGAGCCTCTTGGCCGCCTGCAGCGCGGGACTCAGCTCCCGCCTCTCCTCCACCACCGCCACCCCGAAGGATTGCGCCACCGCCCTGGCGGTGGCGGGGGGCAGCTGCTGGTTGATGCCCGCCAGGATCCCCATGGTGAGCAGTCGCTTCACCACCTCGGAGGGAGGGGCGCCCATCCGTTGGGCCAGCTCCCCCACCGTGATGGATCCCTCCAGCCGGATCTCCTTGGCAAGGACCGGGACCTCCGGGGGAGCCGACTCCGCCACCGGAGGGGAAGCCACATGGGGCCGGGGCGGGGGTGGCGGAGGGGGAGCCGGGCGCTTGGAGGGCCGGGGGGGTTGGCGCAGGGGCGGCGGAGGGGGAGGCGGCACCCGCTTGGCCTCAGGCCTCGGCTGCGCCACCTTCCGGAGCACCTCCGGGGAGATGGTAACCGCGGGCTCCGCGTGCCGCTCGGGGAGGGGAACGGGCTTGGGCTCCTCCGAAGGCGGGGGAGGGGCGGGACGGGGCTCCACGATCACGGGGGGTGCGGAGGTGGGCTCCAGTTGGGCCTGCTCCGCGGCCCGGGCGGCCTCTTCCGCGGCCCGGCGGGCCGCCTCCTCCGCAAGCCGAGCCTCCTCCGCGGCCCGGGCCGCCTGCTCCGCGAGGACGCGCTGCTCCTCCCGCTCCCGCTCGATCTCCTCCGCCCGCTTGATGATCCGGCGCTTGGGCCCTGGAGGCTCACTGGGCACGGGGGCGACTTTCTTCGTCGCGGCCCCACGCCTTGGGGACCCATCCTTCGGCGCCGCCCCCAGCTGCGGAAACGCCTCCCGCAGCTTTGCCAGGGCCCCCTCCGGGATGGCGGCCTGGGGATTGGGTTTCACGTCGAACCCCAGCTCCGCCAGCTTCTCCACGGCTTCCCGGAGCGGCAATCCCGTCGCCTTCACCAGTTCGTACAGGCGCATTCACTTCTCCTCCGTTTTCCCCGCGGTCTTTGCCGTCGCCGGTGCGGACTGCTGGATCATGGCCTCCAGCTGGTGGAAGATCTCCTCCGGAACCGGCACCTCCAGGGCCCGCTCAAGCCGCTTCCCCTTGCGGGCCAGGGCCAGGCACTCCCAGTTGGGGTCCACGTAGGCTCCCCGGCCTGAGAGCTTGCGGCTGCGGGTGGTGTCTACCACCACCTCCCCCGCGGGGGTGCGGACCACGCGGATCATCTCCATTTTGGGCCGCATCCCCCCACAGCCCACGCACATCCGGATGGGGATCTTCCGCCGCGGCATCCGCTACGCGCCCTCCTGGACCTCCGTGGATTCCGCCAACTCCTCGGGGGTGAGGTCCCGGAACAGCCTGCGGGCCTCCGCCTCCCGCACCTGGGTTTCGCTCTTGATGTCGATCCGCCAACCCGTGAGCTTCGCCGCCAGCCGCGCATTCTGTCCCTCCCGACCGATGGCCAGGGACAGCTGGTTGTCGGGCACGATCACGGTGGCGGTCCGGGTCTCCTCGTCGATCTCCACCCGGCTCACCTTCGCGGGCTGCAGGGCTGCGGCCACGAACTGGGCGGGATCCGGGCTCCAAGGGACGATGTCGATCTTCTCCCCCCGCAGCTCGTCCACCACCGCCTGCACCCGACTCCCCTTTGGTCCCACGCAGGCGCCCACGGGATCCACGTTGCGATCCCGGGAGTACACCGCGATCTTGGTGCGGGAGCCGGGTTCCCGGGCGATGTTCTCGATGACCACGATCCCCTCCCGCAGCTCGGGTACCTCCTGCTCGAAGAGCTTGCGCACGAGCCCCGGGTGGGCCCGGGAGACGAAGATCTGAGGGCCCCGGTTGGTGGTGCGCACCTCCGTCACGTATACCTTGATGCGCTCCCCCTGCCGGTAGGTCTCCCGGGGGATCTGCTCCGTGGGCGGGAGCACGGCCTCCACGCGTCCCAGGTCCACGTACACGTTCCGCTTCTCGATCCGCTGAACGATCCCCGTGACCACTTCCTTCTCGCGCTTCTCGAACTCTTTCTGCACCAGCTCCCGCTCCGCCTCCCGGATCCGCTGCACGATGACCTGCTTGGCGGTCTGAGCCGCGATGCGACCGAAGTCCCGGGGCGTGATCTCCTCCTCCACGAGGTCCCCGACCTGTGCCGTGGGATCCTCCCGACGCATCTCGTCCAAGGAGATCTGCGTGGTGGGATCCTCCACCCGCTCCACCACGGTCTTGGTGCTGTACACCCGTACCTCCCCCGTCCTCGGGTCGAGCTCGACCCGGACGTTCTGGCCCGTGCCGCCGAAGTGCTTCTTGTAGGCGGACACGAGCGCGTTCTGGACCGCCTCGATGAGCACCTCCTTGGAGATGCCCCGTTCTTCCTCCAAGAGGTCCAGCGCGCGGATCAGCTCTCCGTTCATCTGCCCTCCCACCTCGTTCGGAAATTTCCGGACCGGGCGTCCGAGCGGCGACGCAGATCCCGCCGGATCTCCTCGGGATCCACCCGCAGCCGAGCCTGGGCGATCTCCTCCAGGGGGATGTGGGCCTCTCGACCCCTCCCCAGGTCCACCACCACCCGTCCCGCCACGATCCCCCGCAGCCGCCCGGTGAAGTGGCGCTGGCCGGAGATCTCGGAGACGGTAGTGACCTCTACCAGCCGACCCGCAAACCGGTCGAAGTCCCCGGTCCGACGCAGGGGCCGGTCTAGCCCGGGCGAGGCCACCTCCAGGGTGTACCGGTGGAGGAAGAGATCCTCCACGTCCAGCTGGCGGGAGAGGCGCTCGGACAGTCGGGCGCAGTCCTCCACGGAGACCCCGCCCTCCCGGTCCACCAGGATCCGTAGGACCGTGCGGGCGCCCTGCCCCTCCAGTTCCACATCCACCAGCTCCAGCCCCATCCGATCCGCGATGGGCTGGGCCAGCTCGCTCACCCGTCGAAGGATCACCTGCCGATCCGTGCCCATAGTCCCCTCTAAAACGAAGGAGTGGGCTTCCGACCCACTCCCGCGTGCGCGCCACAACACCTTCCTTACGCCTACCTGGCCGCTCAGGGTCAGCATACCACGTCTCCGCCCAACCGGCAACCTGCTCCCGCGGAGTGCCGCACAGATGTCCGGGGGGTCCGCAACGGCGGCGCCGGCCCGCTCAGGGGCCGAGCCGGTAGAGGAGCCGGGGGAAGGGGATGGCCTCCCGCACGTGATCCAGGCCGCAGATCCACGCCACCGTCCGCTCGATCCCCAGCCCGAACCCCGCATGGGGTACGGAGCCGTACCGCCGCAGGTCCAGATACCACGCGTAGGGCTCCGGGGGGAGTCCGTGCTCGGCGAGCCGTCGCTCCAGGAGCGCCAGGTCGTGGATCCGCTGCCCCCCGCCGATGATCTCCCCGTACCCTTCGGGAGCCAGGAGGTCGAAGTTCAGGACCACCTCTGGGCGTTCCGGGTCGGGCTGCATGTAGAAGGCCTTGCAGGCCGCGGGGTAGCGGTGCACGAACACGGGGCGATCGAAGGCGCGGCTGAGGACCGTCTCCTCATCCCCCCCGAAGTCCTTCCCCCAGGGCATCACGAGACCGGCCTCGTTCACCCGCCGCACCGCTTCGTCGTAGGAGATGCGGGGGAACGGCGGGCGGACCCGCTCCAGCGCCCCGAGATCCCGACCGAGGAGGTGGAGCTCGGCCCGTCGGTGTCGGAGCACCTCCTCCACGATGGCCACCACGAGCCCCTCCGCGAGCGCCATGCACTCCTCCAGGCCCATGTAGGCGGCCTCCGGCTCCAGCATCCAGAACTCCGTGAGGTGGCGCCGGGTTTTGGACTTCTCCGCCCGGAAGGTCGGGCCCAGGCAGTACACCCGGCCGAAGGCCATGGCCGCGGCCTCCATGTACAGCTGTCCGCTCTGGGTGAGGTAGGCCTTGCGGTCGAAGTAGTCCACCTCGAAGAGGGTGGTGGTCCCCTCTACCGCGGCGGGCGTGAGGATGGGCGCGTCTACCCGGAGGTATCCCTGCCCCTGGAGGTAAGCCTCCGCGGCCCGGATCACGTCTGCCCGGATGCGGAGCACAGCGTTCGGGCGGCGGCTGCGGAGCCACAGGTGCCGGTGATCCAGCAGGAACTCAATCCCGTGCTCCTTCGGGGTGATGGGATACCCTTCCGCCCGATGCACGATCCAGAGATCCCGCACCGCGACCTCGTATCCGCCCGGCGCCCGGGCATCCTCCCGCACCACCCCTCGGACGATGAGGGCGGACTCCTGGGTGAGGGCGTCGTAGAGGCGGAACAGGTCGTCGGAGGCTTCGGGCTTCGCCAGGACCGCCTGGAGGATGCCGGAGCCGTCCCGCACCAGCAGGAACCGGACCTTGCCGCTGCTCCGCTTGTCATACAGCCACCCCCGCAGTTCCACCTCCTCCCCCACGTGCCGGCTCACCTCACACACGCGGATCCACCTCGCCTCCATGCGCCACCTCCCGAACCTAATCATGCGGGTTGCCCGAAGGCGGCGCGAGCCCTCATCCTAAACCCAGACGCCGAAAGGGTGGTGTGGCATGGACCCTCGGGGAAAGGACCTGGGCATCCTGGTGGGCGGGGGACCGGCTCCCGGGATCAACGGGGTCATCGGGGCCGTCACCATCGAGGCCCGAAACCGGGGACTCCGGGTTTGGGGGATCTACGATGGGTGGCAGTGGCTCATGCAGGAGGAGGCCCGGACCCTGCGGGAGCGGGGGCACGTGCGGGAGCTCCAGATCGCGGACGTCTCCCGGATCCACTTCGACGGCGGATCCCTCCTCCGGGCCTCCCGGGCAAACCCCACCCGGCGGGAGGAGGACCTGAACCGGGTGGTCCGCAACCTCCAGGAGCTGGGAATCGGGTATCTCGTCACCGTGGGGGGAGACGACACCGCCTTCGCCGCGGCCCGGGTGTGCGAGCGGGCGCGGGGCGCCATCCGGTTCGTCCACGTGCCCAAGACGATCGACAACGACCTCCCGCTCCCGGGCGGAGCGCCCACCTTCGGGTTCAACACCGCCAAGCAGGTGGGGTTTGAACTGGTGCGCAACCTCATGGAGGACTCCCGCACCACGAACCGCTGGTTCTTCATCAGCGTCATGGGCCGCAGTGCGGGGCACCTGGCCCTGGGCATCGGGAAGGCGGCGGGCGCCACCCTCACCTTGATCCCGGAAGAGTTCCCCGAGCGGACCTCCCTGACCCTGGTGGCGGACGTGCTGGAAGCGGCCATGCTGAAGCGTCGGGTCATGGGACGGGAGGACGGGGTGGCCATCGTGGCGGAAGGGATCTTGGAGCGGGTGCCGGAGGAGGAGCTGGCCGCGCAGGAGGGTGTCCGGATCGTACGGGACCCCTACGGTCATCTGCGCCTGGCGGAACTGGATCTGGCGTACATCCTGAAGAGCATGGTGGAGCGGCGGTTCAGGGATCGGGGGGAGCAGATCACCATCGTGCACAAGAGCATCGGGTACGAGCTGCGGTGCGCCCCGCCCATCGCCTCGGATTCCGAGTACGTGCGGGACCTCGGCTACGGAGCGGTGCGCTACCTCCTGGAAGAGGCCGGGTCCCAGGGAGCCATGGTGTGCATGGAGGCGGGGCAGCTGCGTTACGTGGACTTCACGGAGCTGCTGGACCCCCAGACGGGACGGACCCGGGTGCGTCGGGTGGACCTCCAGTCCACCGCCTACCGGGTGGCCCGGGAGTACATGATCCGCCTGGAGCCGGAGGACCTACGGGACCCGCAGATGCTGCGACGGCTGAGCGCGGCCGCGGGGATGACCCCCGAGGCGTTCCGGGCCCGATACGAACCCGCAGCGCGGGTGGGATCCCTCACCACAGGTACCTGAACTTCGCGGCGAACCGGCGCTCCAGGTCCTCCCGGTGCAGGAAGTAGACGGGACACTGCCGGAGCATGCAGATGTGCAGGGCCTGGTTGCAGTAAGCCTCCGGAACCTCCCAGCACTTCCGATTCAGGAAAAACGCGAAGCACACCCCCCGACGCTCGTCGTAGCTCTGCAGCTCCTCCAGCTCCACAGAAGGTTGCCGGGATCCCGCGGGGCCCGCGGCCGGCACGGAGGGGGCCGTCGTGGGCGTCTCCGGGTCCGGGAGTGGCCGGCCGCTACTCGTCCCCTCCGAATGGCTGGGGGCTTCCAGCTCGCGCAGCTTCTGGCTCGTGTCCTGGATGAGGGCCCGGATCCCGCGTCGGAGTTCCTCCCGCGATCTGCTCACGTGCCACCACCTCTTTTGCCAGGCTCATGTACTCCTGTGCCCCCCGAGATTGGGGGAGGTGCAGGAAGATGGGGACCCCCGCCATGGAGGACTCCACCAGTTTAATGCTGAAGTGAATGGTGGTCTGGAAAACCTTCTCCCCGAAGAACTCGTGGATTCCCCGCAGGATCTCCCGGCTGAGGTTGTTGCGGCCGTCGTACATGGTGGCAAGCACCCCCAGGATCTCCACCCGATGCCCGATCTCATCCCGCACCATCTGGAGGGTACGCAGCAGCTGCCGCATCCCCAGCAGGGCGTAGTAGTGGGTCTGGATGGGGATGACGATCTGGTCCGCGGCCACGAGGGCGTTCAGGGTCAGCAGCCCCAGGGAAGGGGGGGTGTCGATGACCACGAAATCGTACCGATCCCGCAGGGGCTCGAGCTTCCGACGCAGGACGTGCTCCCGCCCGATCCGAGCCACGAGCTCCAACTCCGCGGCGGCCAGGTCAATGGAGGAGGGAGCCACCGCAAGGCCTGGGACCGTGGAGGGCCGCAGGATGTCCTCCAGGGAGATGCCGCCCCCATCCGTACGGCTCTCCGTGATCACGTGGTAGATGGTCTGTTCCAGCTCCCCGGGTTCCAAGCCCAGGCTCACCGTGGCGTTCGCCTGCGGATCCAGATCCACCAGCAGCACCCGGAAGCCCAGGGCCGCCAGGCACGCCCCGAGGTTCACTGCGGTGGTGGTCTTCCCACAGCCCCCTTTCTGGTTGACGAGGGCGATGACGCGCCCCGCGTCTTGCCCCCGTGCCATCTCGGATCTCTGTTCCGTCCACGGGCTCACGGGACCGTTCGGACCTCCCCTGGGGGTTCCGGGTGCGAGTTCGACCCAGGAAGGGACTTTTCCTGCGCGCGCAGGAGTTCGCGGACGAGCGCCAAGGCCTCCTCCCGGGTCCGCACCCGCCCCTCCAGCTGGGCATCCCGCACCGCCTCCAGCAACTCCCGGAATGGGGGGCCGGGTCGAAGCCCCAGGGCGATGAGATCGTCCCCGGTGAGGAGTCTGGGCGGGTTCACCTCCTCGGGTCGGAGCTCCGCGCGGGTGGCGAGGATCCACTCGTACGTGGTGAGATCTCCGTGGCTCGCCACGCAGTCCGCCCGGTACAGTTCCAAGAGCTCCTCGAAGTCCGAACGGGCGAAGAACCGCCTGCGCTTGGCCTCCCGCATGCGGGGGAGGTCCGCGAGCCGCATGTGGTCCCGGACCAGGGCCACGATCCGTTCGGTTTCCTCGCGGCTCAGCCGGAGGCGCTGGCAGACCTCCCGAGCCCGTTCGGCGCCCACCCGGTCGTGACCGGGGAACCGGATCCGGCCGTCCCGCGTGAGGGTCAAGGGCTTGCCGATATCGTGCAACAGGGTGGCGAAGGCCAGCACCGCGGAAGGGTCCCGCAGGGCGTCCAGGGCCAGGACGGTGTGGGTGAACACGTCCCCTTCCGGGTGGTACTCGGGCGGCTGCACGACGCCCTTCATCGCCGCCACCTCCGGGAGGATCTGGGAGAGGAGCCCGGTTTCGTCCAATAGCCGGAGCCCGCGAGCGCGGCGGGGACCGGTGAGGAGGCGTGCGAGCTCGTCCCGGATTCGCTCCCAGCTCGTGGTGCGGATGCGATCCGCCAGGGCCCGGATGGCCTGCAGCGTATCCGGCTCGATCTCGAAATCGAGCTCGCATGCAAGCCGCACCGCCCGCAGCATCCGGAGCCGGTCCTCCTGGAAGCGCTCCCGGGGATCTCCGATGGTACGGATCCGCCGCCGCAGGAGATCCTGCTGTCCACCGACCCAGTCGTAAAGGGTACCGGTGAGGGGATCGTACAGCAGCCCGTTAATGGTGAAGTCCCGTCGGGCCACGTCCTCGCGGGCAGAGCTGTAACGCACTTCCGAGGGATGCCGGCCATCGAGATACGGGCCCTCCACTCGGAAGGTGGCCACCTCGACCCAGTGATCCCCCATCCGCACGCGGACCACGCCAAAGGCCACCCCCACGGGGAAGGCATGGGGGAACAGGTGCAGGACCTCTTCAGGCCGGGCGGAGGTGGCCACATCATAGTCCTTGGGGGTTCGCCCGAGAAGCAGGTCCCGGACGCACCCCCCTGCCCAGTACGCCTCGTACCCGGCTTCCCGGAGGCGCCGGACGACCTCCCGGGCGGACTCCGCGGGGCTCAGCGTTCCTCCAGCTCCTCCAACCGGCCCAGCATCTCCTCCCGTTGCTCCTGAGCCGCCTCCTTGCCCCGCACGATGGCCTCCCGGACCCGCTCGGCCCCCTGCTCCACCACCTCCCGGCCCCGCTGGAGCACCGTCTCCGCGGTATCGCGGACCCGCTCCGTAAGGGTCTGGGTTCCCTCCCGCAACCGGCCCGCGAGCTCCTCCGTCCGTTCCTTCAACCGGTGGCGCACCCGCTCCCCGGGTTGGGAGGTCAGCAGCAACCCCAACCCGATCCCCACCAAGGCACCCACCACGAATCCGCTGAGGAAATCGGAACGCTCCGCCATCCCGCATCCCTCCTCTATCCGGTGTAGACAGGCACCGCCACGGCCTGCTCGAACCGCTCCCCCCCCACGGTGCGTACCCGGCGCACCACGCCTCCGCCCAGCACCTCCTCCCCTTGGTAGAGGCAAGCCACTTGCCCCGCGTTCGTGGCCCAGGGAGGATTCCAAAACCGCACCCGCACCGTGTCCCCCCGGCACTCCACCTCTCCCGGGACATCCTGGGCGCCGTGGCGCAGACGCACGGTCGCTGCGAACCGACTGGCCGGGGGCTGCCCCTGTACCCAGGACACCTCCTCCAGCTCCACCTCCGTGGCCCGCAGATCCGCTTCTTCTCCGACCACGAGGGCGTTGCGGTCCGCCAGGATGGCCACCACATACCGGGGCTTGCCCGTGGCGAGACCGAGTCCCCGGCGCTGTCCCACGGTGTACCGGGCAATTCCCCGGTGCGTCCCCAGGAGTCTGCCCTCCGTGTCGTAGATGGGGCCCGGCCGAAGGGCCTCCGGGGCGAACCGGGCCACCACCTGGGTGTAGTGTCCCCGGGGCACGAAACAGATCTCCTGGCTTTCGGGCTTGTCCGCCACACAAAGCCCCAGACGCCGGGCCACCTCCCGGACCTGGGGCTTTGTGAGCTCCCCGACCGGGAGGAGCAACCGCGCGAGCTCCCGCTGGGTGAGGGCGTAGAGGACGTAGGACTGATCCTTGGCGCGATCCACGGCGCGCAGGAGCCGGAACCGTCCTGCTTCACGGTGCACCCGGGCGTAGTGGCCCGTCGCGAGGTAATCCATCCCCAGGGCAGCCACCTTCTCGAGCAGCAGGGAGAACTTGATGCGCCGATTGCAGGCCACGCAGGGGTTGGGAGTCCGGCCCTGGGCATAGGCCTCCGCGAAGGGGCGGATCACGGCGGCCTCGAAGGCTTCCCGCAGGTTCAGGACGTAGTGGGGGATGCCCAACCGGCGCGCCACGGCCCGGGCATCCTCCACCGCCCCGATCCCGCAGCACCCGGAGCCCGCCTCCTCCGCGGGGAGCCAGCTGGGCCACAGGTTCATGGTGAGGCCCACCACCTCGTGCCCGGCCTCCACGAGGAGGGCCGCGGCCACCGAGCTGTCCACGCCACCGCTCATGGCCACCGCGACGCGCGCCATGCTCCCTCCGTTTTCATCATACCACCCCCGTCCGGCGCGGTCCGGGCCGAGGTACCTTGCGGAGAGGGCGGGATCCACAGTAAAAATAGAAAGGCTCGATGGACCCGATAAAAACCGTGAGACGGGAGGGAATGGGCATGCGCCGGTGGACGGTGCTCGGGCTCGTGGTGTGCGTTGCCCTTGCGGGGATTCTGGGAGCGGGCTACGCCCAGGCTCCACGGGTGATCCGGATCGGCGTGGTGGTCTCCGCCACGGGACCCGCCGCGGCCCTGGGGATTCCGGTACGGAACGCCTTCCTGCTGTACGAGGAGCTCTTCCGGGATGCCATCCCGGGCCACCGGATCCAGTACATCATCCTGGACGACGCCACCAACCCGACTCTCGCGGTCCAGAACGCGCGCAAGCTCATCGCCGAAGACCGGGTGGTGGCCATCGCGGGGAGCACGGTTTCCGTGAGCGCCCTGGCCATGGTGGACGTCACCGGGGAGGCCGGGGTACCGCAGATGGCCATGGGGGCCACCCAGAACATCGTCCACCCCGTGGACGAGAAGCGCCGGTGGGTGTTCCTCCTGCCGCAGACCGCGGCGAGCGCCATCCAGGCGGTGACGTTGGACATGCGGCTGCGGGGAATCCGGACCGTGGGCTACATCGGGTTTAACGACGTGTGGGGGGAGGAGTGGTGGACCTCCCTCTCCCAGGCGGCCCCGAACCTCGGCATCCGTGTGGTGGCCAACGAGCGCTATGCCCGGGCGGACACCAGCGTGACGGGGCAGGTGCTGCGCCTCCTGGCGGCACGGCCGGACGCGATCCTCATCGGCGCCAGTGGAACCCCAGCTATCCTCCCGCATCGGACCCTCCGGGAGCGGGGGTATCGGGGCATCATCTACCACACGCACGCCGTCGGAGACCCCGACGTCCTGCGAGTCGGCGGGAAGGACCTGGAGGGCGCGTTGCTCCCGGTCGGCCCCGCGGTGGTAGCGGATCAGCTTCCGGACAACCATCCCAGCAAGCGGCCGGCCCTGGAGCACAAGCGGATCTACGAGAGCCGGTACGGGCCGGGGAGCGTCTCCCAGTTCGGGGCCCACGTCCACGACTTCTGGCTCATCGTCCGGCCCGCCCTGGAGCGGGCCCTTCGACGGGCGAGCCTGGATAACCTCCCCGCGTTCCGGGCTGCTCTCCGGGACGAGATCGAGGCCACCCGGAACCTGCCCGGGGCCCACGGGGTGTTCACCTACTCGCCCATCGACCACCTCGGGCACCGGTTCGAGTACAGCAACGTCTTCGTCCAGGTCCAGGGCGGAAAACTGAAGCTCCTGCGCACCTTCCTCCCACGTCAGTAGAGGGGGACGGGAAGCCGTCGGTGGATGCCACCATCCTGGGACTTCTGGTCGCGGACGGGATCACCAACGGGGTGATCTACGGACTCCTGGCCATCACCCTGGTGCTGGTGTTCACCGTGACCCGGGTGCTCTTCGTGCCCATGGGGGAGCTCCTCATGTACGCCCCTCTCACCTACGCCCTTCTCGTGGACCACAAGCTTCCTGGCTCCCTCTGGCTCGGGGCCGTCCTCCTCGCGGCGTGGGGGGTGCTGGACCTCCTGGCAGGAGCGCGGCGGATCAGCCTAGTGCTCTTCGCGGGCGCGGCGGCGCTCCTGGGGGCCGGGGCGTGGGCCGCCACCACGGGCTTCCCCATCCTCGCATGGGTGCTGGCGGTGGGGGTCGTGGTCCTGATGGGGATCGCCACCTACCGGTTGTTCTTTGAGCCCATCCCCCACGCCTCCGTGCTCACCTACCTCATCCTCTCCCTCGGCCTCCACTTCGTGTTCCAGGGGCTAGGGCTCGTGTTCTTCGGGCCGGAGCAGTACCGTCTTCCCCCGCTCCTGCCGGGAGAGGCACAGTTGGGCCCCGTGCCCCTTCCGCGACAGAACTTCGCGGTCTACGGTCTGGCCCTCCTCTGGGTGTTGCTGCTCTACGGGTTCTTCTCCCGGAGCCTGTACGGGAAAGCGCTCCTCGCCTGCGCCATCAACCGCCGGGGAGCCCGTCTCACGGGGATCCGCATCCGGGACGCGGGCCGGGTGGCCTTCACCCTCGCCGGCCTCATCTGTGCCCTGGGAGGCATGCTGCTCGCGCCCCTCACCAACGCCGCGTACTTCATGGGGTTCCTCCCTTCCCTGAAGGGGTTCGTGGCCGCGGTGTTGGGGGGGCTTGTGAGCTATCCCCTGGCCGCGGCGGGAGCGATCCTCGTGGGAACCCTGGAAGCCTTCAGCGCTTTCTACGCGAGCGCCTACAAAGAGGCCATCGTCTTCGCCCTCCTGCTCCCCATCCTCTTCGTCCAGAGCCTGCGCACGCTGGAAATCGGAGGGGTGGAAGAGTGATCCGCTGGATCCTCCTCGGGCTAGCCTTCGCGGCGATCCCCTTCCTCCCCCCCTTCTACCTCACCCTGCTGAACTTCACGGCCATCAGCGCGGTGGTGGCCCTGGGTCTGTACCTCCTGACGGGGCTCGCGGGAATGAGCAGCTTCGGCCAAGCCGCCTTCATGGGCCTCGCCGCGTACACCACCGCCATCGCCACCACCCGGTGGGGATGGTCCCCGTGGATGAGCTTGCCCTTGGCCCTGGCCCTCTGCGGGCTCGCGGCCGTGGTTTTGGGGAGTGTCACCGTCCGCCTGAAGGGGCACTACCTGCCGCTCGCGACCATCGCGTGGCAGATGGCCCTCTCCATCCTGATGGGGAACCTGGTCTCCATCACGGGAGGACACGGGGGGATCAGCGAGATCCCTGCCCTCCGACTCGGTCCCCTCTCCCTGCGGGACCCCCGGGAGTACGGTTTTCTGAGCCTCGGATGCGCGGTGCTGCTCGCCCTGGCCTGCGCGCAGCTGGCTTCCAGCCGCACGGGCAGGGCCCTGCGGGCGGTGCGGGGAGACGGCGCGGTGGCCGCCAGCTTCGGCGTGAACCTCCCGCTGGTCCGCCTGCAGGTGTTCGTGCTGGCCGCCCTGTTCGCGGGGTTGGCGGGATGGCTCCATGCCCACTTCCTCCGGTTCGTGAATCCCCAACCCTTCGGGCTTGAGGCCTCCATGCGGTACGTCATCATGGCGGTGGCCGGAGGGGTGGACCGCATCGGGGGCATCTTCCTTGGCGCGGGGCTTCTGACCCTGCTGGGGAGCTGGCTACAGGATATCCTCCCGGTGCTGTTCGGACGCACCGCCCAGTACGAGGTGATCGCGTACGGCCTCATCCTGGCAGGGATCCTCCTCCTGGCCCCGCGGGGTCTATGGCCGTTCCTGGAGGTCTACTTCCCCCGTCGCCGCCTCCCTCCCATCTCGGATCGCACCCTTCCTGCCCCTCCGATCCCCCTCCCTCGCTCGGAGGTCCTCCTGGAGGTCCGGGAGCTCACCAAGAACTTCGGGGGCCTCCTCGCGGTGAACGGCATCTCCTTCACGGTCCGTCGGGGAGAGGTGGTGGGGCTCATCGGACCGAACGGAGCGGGCAAGACCACCTGCTTCAACCTCATCACGGGCCTCCTCCCGCCCACGCGGGGAGAGGTTTGGTTTGACGGGCACCGGATCTCCGGGCGTCCCCCCTTCGCCATCCACCCACTCGGGATCGCCCGGACCTTCCAGCAGCCGCACCTCTTCGGGGAGATGACGGTCCTGGAGAACGCGGCCCTGGGCACCTACAGCCGGACCCGCAGTGGGATGCTGGCGTGTCTGGTGGGGTGGGACAAGCTCCGGGGCGAGGAACAGGCGGCCCTGGCGGAGGCCCACCGGGCCCTGGAACGCGTAGGCCTCGCACACCTTGCCCACGAGAAGGCCGGGAGGCTCCCCCTCGCGCAGCAGCGGCTGTTGGAGATCGCCCGGGCCCTCGCCTCCGCCCCGCAGCTGCTCCTGCTGGACGAGCCGGCTGCCGGCCTGCGGGCGCGGGAGAAGCGGGAGCTGGCGCAGCTCCTCCGGCGTCTTGCGGAAGCGGGAACCAGCATCCTCATCGTGGACCACGACATGGACCTCATCATGGGGCTGGTGGATCGGGTGGTGGTCATGCACTACGGGGAGAAGCTGGCCGAAGGGGCTCCGGAGGGGGTTCAGCAGAACCCGCGGGTCCTGGAGGCATACCTGGGTCTGCCCGCGGAGGCAGCGGGATGAAGCTCCTGGAGCTCCGGGATTTCCGGGTGCGGTACGGGGCCGTGGAGGTGGTCCACGGGATCCACCTGGAGGTGAACGCGGGCGAGGTCGTCACCCTGATCGGGCCCAACGGCGCGGGGAAAACCAGCACGCTGCTGGGCCTCGTGGGGATGGTCCCCGCCACGGGGGAAGTGTGGTTCGAGGGGAAGCTCCTCCCGCACCGCATGCCGGAACAGCTCCACCGGGACGGCATCGTTCTGGTTCCCGAGGGCCGGGAACTCTTCCCCACCCTCGCGGTGGAGGACCACCTGCACCTCGGCGCCTTCTCCCGTATCCAGCGGGGCGTGTCCCGGACAGAGGTGGAGGAGGACCTGGAGCGGGTGTACACGCTCTTTCCCCGGCTGCGGGAACGGCGACGTCAGATGGCGGGGACCCTCTCCGGGGGCGAGCAGCAGATGCTGGCCATCGGCCGGGCCCTGATGGGTCGGCCCCGCCTCCTGCTGCTGGACGAGCCGAGCCTGGGGCTCGCCCCCCTCGTGGTCCGGGAGATCTTCCGGATCCTCGGGGAACTGAAGGCCCGGGGGACCACCATGCTCCTCGTAGAGCAGAACGCCCGGATGGCCCTGCAGCTCGCGGATCGGGCCTACGTGATGGAGGCCGGCGAGGTGGTCACCCAGGGCCCTCCGCAGGCCCTCCTCCAGGATCCCCGGGTGGCGGAGGCCTACCTAGGCCTCCGCCGGGCCAGCCTTCCCACCGCCTCCGGCTAGCGGGGGAGGCGCAGGCGGAGGAGCTTCCGGGCGTTCTCCTCGAAGATCTTCCGCTTGTCCTCCAAAGATGCCGTCATGTTCTCCACGGCCCGGATGGCCTCCCGCACGTACATGGCTCCCTCCTCGGGGCCGAAGGGCATGTCGGAGCCGAACAGCACGTGCTCTGCTCCGAAGAACGCCACCCCGCACTCCACGCCGGGCACGTTGCCGAAGAGGGCCGTGTCCGCGTAGAACATCCGGAAGTACTCGTGGGGCGACCGCTTGAGCCTCCGGCGGGCCTCCACGTCCTCTGCGGAGTCCGTGCGGTGGCCGATCCGGTCCAACCCTCCCCAGCCAAGCCGTCCTTCCACGTACGGAATGATCCCGCCCAGGTGGTGGGTGATGATCTTGAGGTTCGGGAGGCGGTCGAAGATCCCGGAGAAGACCATCCGGGTCATGAACACCCCGGTCTCATAGGGCCAGCCCAGGGCCCACCAGATGTCGTACTTGGAACGGTTCTCCGTGGGGTAATCCGCCTGGTCCTGCCCCCGGGTGGGGTGGACCCAGATGGGGAGGTCGTAGGCGGCCATGCGCTCAAAGAGGGGCAGGAACTCCGGTTGGTCCAGGGGCTTTCCGAGCACGTTGGTGAAGATCTGGACCCCGGTGGCGCCCAGCTCCTCTACCGCCCGCTCCGCCTCCCGCACCGCGGCCTCCACGTCGTCCAGGGGCAGGGAAGCCACGAAGCCCACGAACCGGTCTGGATAGCGGTCCACGAGCTCAGCCATGCCGTCGTTCGCGGCCCTGGCGAGCTCCACCCCCTGGGGCCCCGTGGCCACCGCCTCGATGGGCGGGGCCGCCAGGCATGGCACCTGTACGTAGGCGCCGAGGGTGTCCATGATCCGGAACCGTTTCTCGAGATCCCACAGGGTGCTCACGCCTCGGACCAGCCGTTGGAGATATCCCGATGCGGAAGCGTGTTCGACCATCCGGTCGTAGAACCCCTTCGGGTAGATGTGGCAGAAGGCGTCGATCTTGAGCATGGTCCTCCTCCTACTGCACCTTCAGGTCCCGGGCAGCCTCCCGCACGAAGCGGAAATCCACCAAGCGGTCCACGGGAAGGGGGGATGCCAGGGCGCCCTGCGCCACCATGTGCGCCTGGAGGGCCAGCAGGTGCCGCGCGTCGAACACCCCGTCCCGCCGCAGCCCCGGCCAGATCATCTCCTGGAAGAGGGCGTCCTCCCGGAGCGGGGTGTACTTCTTCAGGACCTCCACCACCTCCGCACGCGCGGCGGGATTTCGCAAAGCGTCGTTGTAGAGTTGCAGCCCCCGCAGGTACGCCCGCATCCATCGGGTCGCCACCGGCGTCCGGGCCCGCATCTGCTCCGAGTACACCAGCACCGCGGCGGGGAAGTCCGTCACCACCGCGTCCGCGGTCAAGAGGGCGATGCCGGACCGAAGCCGCCGGGTGGAGATGGTGGCGGAGGGTTCCACCATCATGGCCGCGTCCACGGCCCCGTTGTGCACCGCCACGGGCATGTCCGGGATGGCCATGGGCACGAGCTGCACCTCCCGCAGGCTCACCCCGCCCCGGGCCAACATCCGCTCCAGGAGGAACGTCTGCACCCCCGCGAGGTTGGTGACCGCCACCCTCCGGCCCCGCAGGTCTCGTACGCTGCGCACGGTGCCCGCGTCGAACAGCTCCCGCCGGACCACCAGCACGTTGAACCCGTGGCCCTTGGCGAAGGAGCCCTTGGTGGCCACAATCCGCATCCCCGCCCCCTGCTGGATGGCGTTGATGAATCCCGGGATGATCTCGATGCCGCCCACGTCCAGCAGGCCCGTGGCGAGCGCCGGGATGATCTCCGTGGACCGCATGCGGTGGTTGAGCTGGACCTGGAGTCCCTCCTCCGCGAAGTACCCCTTCTCCAGGCCGATGAAGATCCCCGCATCGGACACCGCGCCCGGGGTGCCTGCCCGGATGGAGACCAAGGCCTGTCCAAGGGCGGAGGAGGCGGCGAAGATCGCGAGCAAACAGACCAACCCCAGAAAAAGCCCCTTTCCGGTCATTCCAGCCTCCCTCCCGGCAATTGGCGGTTCCTAACCATCCTCTGGAAACGGCAAGCTCCCTCCCGGCACCGGTACCGGCCCGGGAGGCGCCGCGGCGCGTTCTCGGGCCTGCGACACCGGAGGCAGGATCCTCGCCTCCGGCCCACTCCCCTGGAAGTGCCCGATCCAGGAGCACGTCCCGCGGATCTCCTCGGGGACGGGTGGCACCCACGTCTGCTCCCACCTCTCCATCTGGCCCGTGTGCTTCGCGAGCCGGTAGATGCGGGCGTGGATGCACTCCCGGTCTCCGAACTCGCAGGTGTTCCCGTCCGTGCCCCCGCAGGGGCCGTTCGCGAGCCCCTTCGGGCAGGTCTCCGGGCAGACGAAGAAGGTGTAGGGGAGCCGACAGAACCCGCACAGCTGGCAGCCCACCCACGGTCCCTTGAGGGCGTGCTCCACCCGTGCCAAAACCCGTCCCGCGGCACTCTGCCGGGAAACGGGGCGGAACAGGATCGCTCCCAGCTTCGCCACGGGGCTAGAGGGCTGGAACATCCAGTGATCCACGGCCTCCAGGATCCGGAACCCCCGCACCTCTCCGGGCGAAGCCACCACGGCCCCCGCCCCCTGGTCGAGGTAGAAAGCCCCTTCCGGTGCCAGCCGCACCGGACGTCCGTCGGGGTGGGTCATCACCTCCTGCCAGGCTTCTTGCCACGACTCCAGGTCCCGGCAGCTCGCCTCCAGGGTGGCCACCTGATCCAGGAGCTGCTCCAGGGTGCGCTCCGTATGCACCCCGCACAGGTGCGCGCCCCCGTATCCCAACAGCCGTGCGCCCACCACCTGCAGGGCAGCCCGTCGGATGGCGACCGACCTCCCTCCGTCCTCCAACTTCGCGTCCTCCTCCAGGCGCCGCAGGAAGTCCTCCGGGATCGGAACGCCGGGAAGCTTCGCATCCCGGATCCGCAGGGCCAGGGAGGGCGTGAGCAGCCACACGCTGGCCAGGATCGGGACGCGGACGCCCCGGGAAGCCAGGAACGCCTGGAGCTCCTGGAACTTCCGGGGGTCCCACCCGATCTGGGTGATGAGGACATCCGCTCCGGCCCGGAGCTTCTTCAGGGCCTTCACGTACTGCCCGAAGAGCTCCTCCTCCCGGTACTTGAACGGGTTCACCGCGGCGGCCAGGAACGCGGAGGGGAGCTCCTTCCGGGCGATCCAGAGGGACTGGACGGAGTCCAGGTACCGGGCAGGCCTGTCCGGAGGGGGCTCCCGCAGGGCATCTCCCGTGATGAACAGGAATGCCTCCAACCCCTCCTGTCTTGCCCGCTCCAGGTCCCGTTCCAGATCCGGGAGGGTGCGTCCCTTGCCGGCCCAGTGGACCACGGGGAGGATCCCCGTGGCCTCCGCCACCATGCGACCCACCAGGAGCGCATCGTGGTCGTGGTCCGTGCGTACCCGGTCCGAGATGGTGAGGGCTGCAATCCGCCCGTCCTGCCGGGCCCACCGTCCCATCCGGATCACGGAGTCCGCCACCTCCTCAAGGGGCTTGGAGCCGCTCAGCGGCGGGGACTCCAGGGTGAGGACGAACCTTCCCTCCTGGAGGCTCTGCAGGAGCCGGTTTTCGTACTTCGGGCGAACGGCCTCGGGACGGTTCATGCCGCTCCTCGTGGGTCATACATTGGCCTTTCGCTTGCTTTTTCCATCTTACCGGGGTTCCGTCCGAGCGGGCAACTTCCGGAGGGCCCTGTGAGGTTCAATCCAGATGCTGCACCTGGTGCGGGTAGGTACGCTCCAGGATCTCCACGATCCGGGTGAGGAGGGCGTTGTAGGGCGCGGGGATGCCGTGGCGTTCCGCCCGCCGCGCGATCTCCCCGTTGAGGAACGCGATCTCCGTGGGACGGCGTCGGAGCACATCCTGGAGCATGGAAGGGAGGTGGGTGCGCTCCTGTGGGGACTGGTGGCGCCGGAGGAGCGTATCCAGGACCCTTTGCGGATCCAGGGAAACTCCCTCCGCGGCCGCCACCGCCACCGTCTCCGCCACGATCCGCTCGAAGATCTCCCGCGCGGCGGGCTGGGCCACAAGGGGCCCAACGGGGAGACGGGTGATGGCGGAGAGCGCGTTCGCGGCCGCGTTGAAAGCCACCTTGTACCAGATGGCTTCCCACGGATCGGGGAGAGCCCGCGCGGGCAGGCCCGCCTGGGTGAGCAGGGTGGCGAGCTCCTGCGCGGCGCCGAATCGATCTGGCGCAAGAGGCCCCAACAGGATCTCCACGGGGTGCGGGGTCCACCGGATCCGTCCCGGGGCCACCAGGTCGCTCCAGAGGAAGCAAACGCCCGCCAGGATCCGGTCCGGGTTGAACACCTCCGCGAGGGCCTCCACGTTCCCCAGCCCGTTCTGGAGCGTCACCACCCACGTGTCGGGTCCCGCCATGGGCAGGGCGTTTTGGGCCGCGCTCCGGGTGTGGTTGGACTTGGTGAAGATCAGGAGGTAATCCACCTGCCCCGCGTCCGTGGGGTCCCGGGTGGCCCGGACCCGCACGACGCGCGGGCGCATCCCGTCGTCCACCCACACCCCGTGCTGGCGGAGGGCAGCGACCTGTTCCTCCCACACGTCCACGAGCCAAACCTCGTGCCCGGCCTCCGTGAGGTGCACGCCGAAGCGGCACCCCATGGCCCCCGCCCCCACCACGCCGAACCGCACCGCCTGCCTCCTCGTCCCCTCAGGGAATCAGGACCGCCCGGCCGTGCACCCTTCCCCGGTGCAGATCCGTGAGTGCCCGGTTCGCCTCCTCCAGGGGATAGCGTACGATCCTCGCCCGCACCGCCCCCTGCGCGGCCAAGTGCACGAGCTCCACGAGCTCCGTGTAGGTCCCCACGAGGTTGCCCACGATGGCCTTCTCCGTGGCCACGAGTTCCATGGTGGGCACCGTGAGGGGATCCCCGTACCCCACCACGAAGTAGGTTCCCCGACGCCCGAGCAAGGACCACCCCAGCTGGGGAGCCCCCCCTTCCCCCACGAAGTCCAGGACCACCCGCGCGCCCCGTCCCTGGGTCCACTCCATCACCTGCGCGGCGCTCTCCGACTCCGCGGGGAACACCGCGTCCGCACCCATCTCCCGGGCCCAGTTCCGGGCTTCCTCCGACCGGTCCACCACCGCGACGCGGGCGCAGGACAGGGCCCGCAGCATCTGGTACGCCAGGTGCCCCAGTCCGCCGAATCCCAGGAGCACGGCCACGGTCCCCGGCTCCAGGAGCGGGATCGCCCGCTTCACCGCATGGTAGGCGGCTAAGCCCGCGTCCGCCAGAGGGGCCGCATCCTGCGGAGGGAACCCCTCCGGGAGCCGGATGCAGTTCCGCTCCTTCACGAGAAGGTACTCCGCGAACCCGCCGTCCCGATCCAGGCCCACGAAGGCGCCGTTCTCGCAGTGCATCTCCTGCCCCTGTCGGCAGGCGAAGCAGACGCCGTCCGAGACCATGGGATACACCAGGACAGGATCCCCCCTGCGCACGGAGCGGACCGCGGGTCCCACCTCCTCCACCCATCCCGCGTTTTCGTGTCCGGGAATGTACGGGAGCTGTGCCCGCATCACCCCCCGGAACATCCCCTCCAGGACGTGCAGATCCGTCCGGCACACCCCCGCCCCGGCCACCCGGACGATCACGTCGTCCGGGGCCTGCAGCCTGGGGTCCGGAACCTCCTCCAGGACCAGAGCCGGGCTCTGGTCCTCTACGGGTCCGTACCGGTGGAGTCGGGCCGCCCTCATCGCTCCGAAACCTTACAAGTACGCCAGCAGGTCCTGGATCCCCCTCAACACCAAGTCAGGCCGCTCTCGGGGAGGAAGCTTCTCCAGCTCTTCCTCCAACGTGACGCCGGTGAGCACCAAGACGGTCCGGGCACCGGCCTCCTTTCCCATCCGGAAATCCAGCTCCACGTCGTCCCCGACCACCACCACCTCCTCCACCGGTACCCCCAGCCGGGACGCGGCAACCCGCAGGGCGTCCCGGCTGGGCTTGCCCACGAGCCGGGCGGGTTTCTGTGTGATGTAGGTGATGGCCGCGGCGAGGGCCGCGGACAGGCCTGGGGTTCTGCCATGCTTGGTGGCGTACCAGGGAGAAAGGGAGGTCACCAGGAACGCGGCACCGTTCCAGATGGCGCGGCAGGCCGCCGCGAGCTTCTCATACGTCCAGACGGGATCCCAGCCCACCAGGACCACCCCTGCCCGTTCCCCCTCCTCCACGCCCACGCACGGGATCCCCTTCCGCTCCAAGGGTGCCCACAGTCCCCGCTGGCCCAGCACGAGGACCGGGCGGCCCGGATACTCGCGGGCGATGATCTCCGCGGCGATGGCTCCCGGAGTGATGACCTCCTGATCCTCGACGGGGAGCTGGCTCGCCCGCAAGACCCCCGTGTACTCCTCCGGGGGCAGGGCGCTCCCGTTGGTCAGGAAGACGAACCGGCCTCCGCCGTCGCGGATCGCCTCGAGGACCGCCCGCGTCCCGGGGAGGACCTGCGGGTTGCGCCACTCCGCGGAATCCGCAACAATACAGGTCCCGTCCACGTCCAGGACGAAGCATCGGCCCCGGAGGTTCATGCGGTCCGCGTCCGTCTCAGGGTGATCCCCAGATCCTTCCGTTCCAGCCGGACGTAGGTTACCCTCCGCTGTCCTGCGGAGAGGGCTTCCACGAGGCGCCGGAGGGTTTCCCCGGTCCCTTCCCCATCCAGGACTAGAGGAGCCGCCTTACCCCGCTGGATGGCCTGGACCTCCTCCTCCGGGAGCCCGTACCGGAGCAGGACCTCTTCGTCCGATCCCCCCCCGTAGATCCTCCGCAGCTCCGCGATGGAGAGCTCCGGCCGCTCCCGGGGGATCTCCTTGGCCCGGGGGAGGGAGAGCACCCGATCCTGCACCTCGGGATCGATGGGACCGGGCGGTTCCCCGTACTGCCCCAGGATGTACCGGATGGTCTCGTCCGCCACGAGGCGGTAGCGCTCCGGCCCGATGAGGTTCAGCAGGGCCTGGGTGGCCACGAACTGGCTGAAGGGCGTCATCATGATGGGATAGCCCAGCTCCGCCCGCACCCGGACGATCTCGTCCAGCACCGCCTCGAACTTCTCCTCCTGCCCGATCTCCCGCAAGTTCCGCTTCAGGGTGGTGACCATGCCGCCCGGAACCTGGTGCCGGTAATAGGCCAGATCGTACTCCGAGGGGCGGCCGATGGGCAGGTTCCGCCGCCGAGCCACTTGAAAGAAGTACCGGGAGACCCGTTCCGCGGCCTCCAGGTCCACCTCCACCTCGAAGCCCAGCTCCCGCAGGTTCGCCACCGTCCGGAAGAAGTTCGGGAGACTGGTCCCCTCTGCGAGGGGAGGGATGGCGGTGTGGAAGGTGCGGACTCCCAGCTCCGCGGCTCGCACGTAGCACACGGGGGCGAGCCCCATGTTGCAGTGGGAGTGGACCTCCAGGGGGGTATCCCCGAGCGCCTCCCGGAGGGCCGGCACCAGAGTCCCGACCCGATCCGGGGTGAGGAGACCCGCGGGATCCTTGATGTACACCGCGTCCACCACGCCCCGGGCCTTCTCTCCCAGCTCCCGGACCCGGCGGGTGTAGAACTCGTCCGTGTGGACCGGGCTGATGCTGTACACCAGGGCCACCACCACCTCCTCCGCCCCCTCCTCCCGGGCCATCCGGGCCCCCTCCACCATCTCCGCCACGTTGTTCATGGGATCCACCACCTGGATCCGGCGGATGCCGTGGCGGACCACGGTGCGCATGGCAAGCCGGATGAGCTCCCGCGGACAGGGCTCCCACCGGATGAACCGGAGGCCCGTGGTCATGAAGGTCAGGGGCGTGCGGGGCATCCGCTCCCGGGTGAGCCGGATCCGCTCGAAGGGATCCTCCCGGTGCCACCGCACGGACACGGCCATGTGGGTGCTGGTGGTGAAGTCCAGGGCCTTGAACCCCACCCGGTCCAGATCCGATGCCACGGCCAGGATCATGGGGGTGGTGATGCCCGTGGCGCTCCACAGGCTCTGGTTCCCGTCCCGGAGGGTGACGTCGATCAGCTGGATCCGCCTCTCCATGATGAGGGGCCGGATTCACCGGGACAGCGCCTTGCCCGCCAGGGTCTGCACCACGTAGCTGAGCGGGTCCTTGAAGTTGGCCGCGATGGAGCTTCTGGGACGCCGGCTCCACACGGTTTCGGGCCGGGACTGGAGCAGGTAGAGGTTGTGGGGGAAGGCCTCGTTCTCCGCCACCGCCCACTCGATGTCCAAGGGGAACCCGTAGACCTGCTCCAGGTGCCGGGCCAGCCGCGCAAGTTCCACCACCTCCTCGTCGCAAAGACAGGGCTTCGTCTGCAGATCCTCGGGAACGGGAACCTTCACCAGCACCCCCTCGCTGCCCGTGGGCACGAACTGCGCGGTTTTGGGCGAGATCTTGCGGTGCACGATCTCCAGGGTCACCTTGTTGACGGTGAACTCGTCCGGGGTGACCTCCCCGCTCACCACCGCCACCCCGGGGCCCCAGCTCCCCTCCACCACGATGAGGGAACGGTCCCCGGTCCGGGGGCTGAGGGTGAACAGGACCCCCGCAGCCCTGGGATGAACCATCTGCTGGACCCCCACCGCCACCCCGTCGTCCAGGGAGATCCCTTGGGTCAGCCGGTACGAGAGGGCCCGGGGGGTGAACGCGCTCGCCCAGCACCGGCGCACGGAGTCCAACACGTTCTCGGCTCCGCGCACCCACAGGTACGTCTCCTGCTGACCCGCGAAGCTGGCTTGCTCGCTGTCCTCCGCCAGGGCGCTTGAGCGCACCGCCACGGGCGGGTCCGAAACCTGGGTCCGAATGCTCAGCTCCTCGTACCCTCGCTCGATGGCCCCCTGCACCTCCCGCGGAATCCGACTTTCCAGGAACATGCCCGTGATCTGCTGGCTCGCCCGCTCGAGACTTTCCAGGTCGTTGGGCGCCACGGAGGCCAGCACCTGCCGCAGCCGATCCTCCAGGCCGTTGGCTTCCAGGAAGCGCCGGTATCCGAAGCTGGTGACCGCGAATCCCGGCGGGACCCGGCACCCGTGCCGGAGGAGTTCTCCAAGGCTCGCCACCTTCCCACCCACGAGGGCGCGCTCCGTGAATCCCACCCGTGAGAAGTCCAGGACGAAGGGCACCTCTCCCATCATCTCATCCGACCCCCCTTCTAGTCCTCCAGCAGGGTTACGGTTCCCGCATCCCCGTCCACCCGGATCCGCTGTCCGGTCCGGATGCGCTTGGTGGCGGATCCCGTCCCCAGCACCGCGGGGATCCCGTACTCCCGCGCCACGATGGCCGCGTGGGACATCATCCCGCCGATGTCGGAGACCGTGGCCCGGATCCGGGAGAAGACCGGAGCCCAGCTGGGCTCCGTGACGGAACACACCAGGATCTCTCCTTCCTGGACCTCGTGCAGCTGATCCACGCTCAGGACCACCCGCGCGGGCCCCTCCACCACCCCCGGCGAGGCCGCGAACCCTCGCAGGACCTTCTCTTCCGCCTTCTCCGGCTCCAGCCACGCCCGCAGGCGTTCGGGCGTGATGCCCCAGAGCATCACCACCGCGGGGTCCACCACGGCCTCGGGCACGGTCCCAAGAGCCGGGGGTGGGTTCCACTCCCGCAACTTCCTCATGAGCTCCCGCCGCCGGGCGATGATGGGCGGCCAGTACACGGGGCCCCGGGCCGGTGCCCCGATGGTCCAGGAGAGCAAAAGGTCCATGAGGGCCTGGTGCACCTCACTCCAGTGCAGGTAGAAGATGTCCTCCACGTCCCGGAAGAACCCCTGCCGCACGAACAGGGCCCCCAGTTCCCGCACCTTGTTCCAGAACACGCTCTGGTACCAGTGCTCCACGTAGAACTTGTGGTCCTCGATGGAGTAGTACACGTTACGGACCAGCCCCAGGAGCTGATCAAAGGCCCGCCGATCCTCCTCCGTTTGCAGCAAAGCCCGATACCCTTCCGTGATCTGATCCCGGTCCCGCCGGCGGCCCTCGATGTCCCGCTCCAGGGACTCTCCCCGCTTCACCTTCGCCACGTAGTCGCACAGGATGCCGAAGACGGCTCCCGGATCGTCCACCCACGCCCGGTGATGATGGTGGAACCCATCCCCCGTGTTCATGTAGAACCAGGGGTCCGAGCTCCGACGCCACTCCTCTAGCCACGTCCGGCCCGCCTCGGTCTGCTCCAGAACCTGGAACACCTCCTTCACGTCCGCACCGGGCCGGAAATGGGAATCCACCCCCAGCTCCACGGCCCGCTTGGCCAAGCGCTTCAGCTCATCGTTGGGGCGGAACATGCTCACGTCAATGGCGCCCACCATGCGGGTGATGGCCTGGTCCGAGATCTCCGGGAACGCTTTCTTGCAGAACTCGTAAAAGGTAAAGTAGGCGGCGAACCCGATCATCACGATCTCCATGTGGATCTGCCAGATCCGGAAGATGCTCTCCAGAAGCCGGTGGTAGGCCTCGAACACCTCCTGGGAGGTGCCGTATCCCTTCCGTTCGAAGACGAGCCGCTCGTCCTCCACCTCCGGGAGCTCCGGGAACCGGATGGCCTTCAGCTGCTCGATCTCCCGCTTTACCTTCTCCCGCCACTCCTCGTAGAACTGCGGCCAGTTCTGGAAGTAGTACCCCGCCCGACGCTCGAAGAGCTTGGCCCGTTCCTCGATCTTCTTGGGATCTCCCACCGCGGTGGGGCTGATGTACAGCCGGCCGTTCAGGAACCGGAAGTCAATCCCCATGGCCGGCGGGATGGCGAACATCCGGCTGCTCATCTCCCCGATGCCGAGGTAGCCCGCCTCGAATCCGATGGTGTCAAACGGATGCACGGCTTCGGGGGCGTGCATGCCGTTGTAGAACCAAAGCTTGTTCTCTTCCTCCTGCCTGCGGTCCTCGCTAAACAGGAGGTAGTACGGATACATCTCCGTCCAGCCCTCGCAGCCGGGGGGTGTCTGGACCTCGAACGGGCTTTGGAACCGCAAAGCGTCCGTCATCATTCCCCCTCCCCCTTGCGCGTCCCATGTGGGTTTTGGACGTGAGAGAGAACATCCCGCGAGCGTTCGAGGGACGGAGCCTGCACTCCCCCACCCCGACGGCCCCGAAGACGAGCCCGATTCACCCGCGGCGTCCCCCGATCGAGCAGGTTGATCCCGACGATAGCCCAACCAAATCCTAGGAAGGCCGACGGCGGCTGTCAAGCAAGGGTACCCGACCCGTGGAGTGCGTGGCCGGTCCCTTGCCCCTAGGCCCGCTCCCCGATGGGAGGCTCGATCCCCGCGATCTCGCTCTGGCGGATCTTCGCGAGCTCCACGAGCCACTCCGGATCCTCGTAGACGTAGTCCTTCCGAAGGGGGTGCCCCTTCCAGTCCTCCGTCATGAGGATCCGGCGCAGGTCTGGGTGTCCCTCGTAGACCACGCCGAAGAGGTCGTAGGTTTCCCGCTCGTGCCAGTTGGCCCCCACCCACAGGTCGCTCACCGTGGGGATCCGGGGATTCTCCCGATCCACGGGGACCTTGATGAGCAGCTCGTGGTTGTGCGTGGTGGACCACAGGTGGTAGGTGCACTCCAGGCGGTCTCCCCAGTCAATGGCACTGCAGAAGGACAGATAGTCCATCTGGAATTCCGGGTCGTCCCGCAGGAACCGCATCACCTCCCGGAAGCGTCCAAGCGGCACCTGGAGGGCGGGGGTGAGGTATCGGTGGACCGTGGGTTCCTCCCGGCGGGGAGGTCGGGGAGGGGCTTTGCCTTCCGCCCGGGCCCGTTCCACCTCCTCCTGGTAGGCCCGCTGCCGCTCCTGTTGCTCTCGCTCGAACCGCTCCAACTCTTCCCGGGCCGCCTCCACCAGGTCCCGGACCTCCGGGAACCGCTCCCGCAACTTCCGGATCAGCTCTTCCGGGAAGTGGCCACCGCTCGGGCGAGGGCTCGGGCGCATCATCGCAGGATCCCCCGGGCGACGGGCTCCTTGGGCGCGGCCCGGTGGAGATCCTCGAGGGTGTATAGGAGGTTGGCGCGGTTGTAGGTGCTGGCCTCGTAGTGGGGGGTGAAGACGATGGCTTCCGTGGGGCAGACCTCCACACACAGCCCGCAGTACTGGCACTTGTCCATCTCGATGTCGAACCGCGTGAGGACCCGCTCCTTGCCCCGCCCCGTGGCCTCGATGTGGATGCAGCGGCTCGGGCAGATGCGCTCGCACTGGAAGCAGATGATGCACTTGTCGTTGCCGATCTCGCTGTCTACGGGAAGGGCCAGGATCCCGTGCCAGCGGGGGGAGACGTTGGATTTCTCCAGTGGGTACAGCAGGGTGGCCTTGGGTCGGGCCGCGGTGCGCAGCGTCTCCCGCAATCCCGTCATCAGCCCCCGGACCGCCGCGGTGGCTCTCTCGAAGACCGCCGGCATCTTCCCCCTCCTACCGATCCACGTCCGCGAGCACGATGTCGATGCTGCCCAGGATGGCGATGATGTCCGCCACCTTCCACCCCTTCATCATCTGGGTGAGGGCGAACAGGTTGGAGAACGACGGAGCCCGGATCTTCACCCGCCACGGCGTCTCCCCGCCGTTGCTCACCAGGTGGATCCCCAAATCCCCTCGGGGGCTCTCCACCCGGGTGTACACCTCCCCGGGCGGGAGCTTCGGGGTGAGGGAGACCCGGGGGGTCCGCACCTCCCCGTCCGGCATCTGATCCAGGCACTGAAGGATGATTCGGGCGGACTCCCGCATCTCGTCCATGCGCACGAGGTACCGGGCGAAGCAGTCCCCCTCCGTGTACACGGGCACCTGGAACTCCACCCGGTCGTAGACCTCGTAGGGATGGCTCTTGCGTACGTCCCAGGGAAGGCCGGAAGCCCGGGCTACGGGTCCGCAGGCGCCGTAGGCGATGGCCTGGTCCCGGGTGAGCACCCCGATCCCCTGGGTCCGGGCCTGCCAGATGGGGTTTCCGGTGAGGAGCCGATGGTACTCTCCCAGCCGGTTGAGGAAGTAGTGGCAGAACTCCCGGCACCGCTCCGTCCAGCCCGGCGGCAGGTCCTCGTTCACCCCTCCGATGCGGAAGTACACGTGGTGGAGCCGGCCGCCCGTGACGGACTCAAAGAGGTCCATGATGAGCTCCCGCTCCCGCATGCACCACAGGAACGCGGTGGTGGCCCCGAGGTCGATGCCGTAGGTTCCCAGCCACAGGAGGTGGCTCGCGATGCGCTGCAGCTCCATGAAGATGGTGCGGATGTATCGGGCCCGCTCGGGCACGGGGATCCCCCCCAGGGTCTCCACGGCCCGGAGGATGGCCATCTCGTTGAGGAGGGCCGCGAGGTAGTCCATGCCCCGGTCCGCGAGGGAGATGCACTGGGTGTAGTTGCGGTGCTCCATCATCTTCTCCACGGAGGAGTGGAGGTAGCCGATGTCCGGATGGACCTCCACGATGTTCTCCCCGTCCAGGGTGACCACCAACCGCAGCACCCCGTGGGTGCTGGGGTGCTGCGGCCCCATGTTCAGGATGAGCTCCTCCGTGCGCAGGGCTCTTGCCATCCTAGGCTCCCCTGCGGCTCAGGCGCCGCTCCCGCATGATCTTCTCCTGCAGCTTCAGCACGCCTTCGATGAGGGCCTCCGGCCGGGGCGGGCAGCCCGGCACATACACGTCCACGGGGATGACGGTGTCGATGCCCTTGAGGATGGAGTAGTTGTCGTAGTAGAAGGGGCCTCCGCAGGTGGCGCAGCTGCCCATGCTGATCACGTACTTGGGCTCCGGCATCTGCTCCCACAGGCGCCGCACCACGGGGGCCATCTTGATGGTGCATCGGCCGGAAACGATGATGAGGTCCGCCTGCCGGGGCGTGGCCCGGGGGATGACGCCGAATCGGTCCAGGTCGAACCGGGTGGCGAACGCCTGCATCATCTCCATGGCGCAGCAAGCCAGGCCAAAGGTGAGGGGCCAGAGGCTGCTGGCCCGGGCCCAGTTCAGGACGTTCTCGACGGTGGTGAGCAGCAGTGCCCCACCGGGAAGCTTATACAGGACATCCGCCAGCTGCTCGATGGGAGCCACCTGAGAGCCTTCCACCGGGATCCGGGCGATGGAGGTCACCTCCGGGCCGCCGGAACGGATCGGACCGTCTCTCATGCGCGTCTCCGAGGAACCGTCCTGGAACATCCCACCGCTAGATTCTGGCACAAGAAGTGCGTGTCCTCAAGGCAAGCCCCCTCCCGGGCTGAGCGCGGGCGCCTCCACCCCTGTGGCGCGGCGCACATCCGCGCCGAGCCCGCGGAGCTTCTCGTCCAGCCCCTCGTACTTCCGGTCAATGTGCTCCACCCCGTAGATCTCCGTCACCCCCTCGGCCACCAGCCCTGCGACCACCATGGCCGCCCCTCCCCGGATGTCCAGGGCCTGGACGGCCGCCCCCGTGAGCCGGTCCACCCCCCGCAGGTACGCGGTGTTCCCCTCCACCCGGATGTCCGCCCCCATCTTCAGCAGCTCGTAGGCGTACCCCATGCGGCCGTCGTAGATGGTTTCCCGGATCACCGCCTCGCCCTCCGCGGTGGCCAGCATGGCCACGAAGGGCGGGTGGAGGTCCGTGGCGAATCCCGGGAAGGGCGCGGTGTCGATGTCCACGGCCCGCAGACGTCGGCGGGCCCGCACCCGTACGCGATCCGTGTTCGCCTCGATCTCACACCCGGCCTCCGCGAGCTTGGTGAGCAGGGCGGTGACGTGCTCCGGGATGAGCCCGTCCACCTCCACGTCTCCCCGGGTGGCGGCACCCGCGATGAGGTACGTGCCCGCCTCGATGCGGTCCGGGATGACCGCAGTGCGGGCTCCGTGGAGCTCCCGGACACCCTCGATCACGATGATGGAGGTGCCTGCGCCGCGGATGCGGGCGCCCATGAGGTTCAGGAACACCGCGGTGTCCGTCACCTCGGGTTCCAGGGCCGCGTTGTGGAGCACGGTCGTCCCCCGAGCCCGGGTGGCGGCCAGCATGAGATTGATGGTGGTGCCCACGCTGCGCCGCGGCACGTAGAACTCCGCCCCCCGCACCTCCTCCGCCCACCCGATCATGTAGCCCCGCTCCGTGACCACCTCCGCGCCCAGGGCCTGAAAGCCCCGGATGTGGAAGTCCACGGGCCGGCCGCCGATGCTGTCTCCCCCCGGGAGTCCCACCTCAAATCGCCGGAACCGCGCGAGGAGCATGCCCGCGGCGTAGTAGGAACCCCGGATGCGCCCGCACAGCTCCGCGGGCGCGTGGGTTCCGGTGAGGCGGCGGGCGTTAATGGTGCAGCACCCTCGCTCCACCTCCACCTCGCAGCCCAGGGCCCGGAGGATGTCCGCCATCACCAGGACGTCGCGGCAGTGCGGGACATTCTCGATCACCGAGACATCCGGCGCCAGGGCCGCCGCGGCCATGATGGGGAGCACGGTGTTCACCGCACCCGCTACCTCTACCGTACCTTCCAGGGCCTGACCTCCCCGTACGATGAGGACCTCGTCGCTCATGCCGACCTCAAGGCGGGTTCGATTCGCTGCTCCACGTAAAAGCGCACCAGCTCATCGAGGATCCGGTCGCGGCTCACCTTGCGGATGAGGGAGCGGGCGCCCCGATGACCGGTAATGTAGGTGGGGTCCCCGCTGATGAGGTAGCCCACCAGCTGGTCCCGGGGGCTGTAACCCCGCTCCTGCAAGGCCCGGTAGACCTCCAGGAGGATGCGGAAGACGTCCTCCTCCCCTTCCCCCACGCGGTAGATCCCGGTCTGCTCCGTCACCCCTCTCCCTCCCTTCGGGGTTTACAGGCCACGTACACCACCACGGCCCCGCCCGCGAGGTCATGCAACCCCACCGACGCAAACCCTGCATGCGCGAGGATCTCCGGGAACTCCCGCTGGTCTGGCCACGCCCGGATGGAGACCGGGAGGTACAGGTAGGCATCGGGATGCCGGGAGAGCCGGCGGCCCAGCCAGGGGATCACCGTGAAGGAGTAAAGGTCGTAGAGGGCCCGGAAGAGGGCGTTGCGGGGCCGCCCGAATTCCAGGATCACCAGCCGCCCACCCGGCCGCAGGACCCGATGGAGCTCCCGCAGGGCCCGGTCCAGGTCCGCCACGTTGCGGATCCCGAACCCCACCGTGACCGCGTCAAAGGCCTCATCCGGGAGCGGGAGAGATTCCGCATCGCCCTGCACGAACCACACCCCCTTCCTCCTCCCCGCTCGTCCCCGGGCGATCTCCACCATGGGTCTAGCGAAGTCCACTCCCACCACCCGGCCACCGGGGCCCACCCGCTCCCATAGCAACAGCGCCAGATCTCCGGTCCCACAGCAGACATCGAGGGCGGCGCCTCCGGGGACGAGTCCCGTGCACGCGGCTGCGAACCGCTTCCACCGGCGGTGCAGCCCGAGGCTCAGCAGACCGTTCAGGAGGTCGTAGCGGCGGGCGATGCGGCTGAACATGGCGCGCACGTATGCCCGCTTCTGCTCCGGAGGGAGGGGACCGCGGCCGAGCTCGATCGCCACGGGGAGTATTGTACGACATGGGCCCGCCAGGATTCGAACCTGGAACCAACCGGTTATGAGCCGGCCGCTCTGCCGTTGAGCTACGGGCCCGCCCGGAATTCAGTATATCCCACCCGCACGAGGTACAACCCTCCCGCCTCCACCACGGGACCCGCGAGCTGGCTATCTCGGGCCGCCAGCAGCTCCCCCATGGACTCCGGAGACCGTTTCCCTGCCCCCACCTCCAGCAGGGTCCCCACCATCATCCGCACCATGTGCCGCAGAAACCGATCCGCCACCGCCTCCACCACCACCAGGGGCCCCTGCTGGCGAACTTCCAGCCGGTACACGGTGCAGAAGGTGGTGCGGGGATGGCTGCCGGTGGCACAGAAGGAGGCGAAGTCGTGCCGGCCCACCAGGGAGGAGGCCGCCTCCCGCATGGCCGAGAGGTCGAGCCTTCCCTCCCAGAAGAGGGCCCGATTTAAAAGTAGCGGGTTGCGGCCGGGCCGGTTCCAGATGAGGTAGCGGTAGGCCCGCCAGCGGGCGTCCCGCCTGGCATGGAAAGTCTCGGGAGCCTCCTGAACGCACCGCACCGCGATGTCCCGGGGGAGGTAGTGGTTGAGGGCCCCCACGAACCGGTGCGCGGGAAGGGGGGAAGAGGTGCGGAAGTGGGCCACCTGGGCCAGGGCATGCACCCCCGCGTCCGTACGGCCAGCCCCCACCACCCGGATGGCCTCCCCCGTCACCCGCTCCACAGCCTTTTCCAACTCCTCCTGGATGGAGGGGGCGCGGGGCTGGCGCTGCCAGCCCGCGTAGCGGGTCCCGTCGTAGGCGATCACCAGCTTCAGGGTGCGCATGGGGCCTCCCGCTTTGCACAATGGTGGGGAGTTGGAGGCCGGTTGTGCAACCCGGGATTGCCATCCGACACGAGGACCCGTGGCCGCTCCTTCGGCGCCTGGTGGCCGTCTACCGCAGCGCCTACCGGGGTCTTGAGGCGTATGCGTACCGCACGGATCGGGAGGTGGTGGAGTACCTCCGGTGGCTCCATAAGCGGGATCCGGAAGGGTTTCTGGTAGCCGACCTGGACGGAGAGGTGGTGGGGTTCATCGCCACCGACGCCCGATGGGTGGACTACCGGGGGGAGCGGATCGGGGAGATCCACGAACTCGCGGTAGACGGACCTTACCAGGGCCGGGGGATCGGCAAGGCTCTGTGCCTCGCTGGGCTTCAGCACCTGCGGGATCGGGGGCACCGGCGGTTCGGGCTTTGGGTGGGGGAATCCAACCTGCGGGCCCAAGCCCTCTACGAGAGGCTGGGATTCCGGAAGGTGGGGCAGTGGGGAATCTGGGTGCGGATGATCAGGGATGACCCGCAAGCCGGATCGCCGAAGTGAGTACCCGGACCGCATCCACCACCTGTCGGAGCTCCACGTGCTCGAAGGCCGTGTGGGCCACCGCGAGCCGTCCGGGCCCGAACACCACCGCGGGGATCCCCGCGGAGACCAGGTTCTCCGCATCGGTCCAGCTGCGGATGGCCCCGACTTCCGCGGGCCGCCCCAGGGCCTGCTCGTACGCCTCCCGCAGAAGGCAGAGGACGGGCGCATCCTCGGGGAGTTCAAAGGGGGGGCTCTCATCGAGAACCTCCGCATCTCCCCCGTGCGCCTCCACCACCCGCAGGACCTCCTGCCTGACCGCCTCGATCTCCTGGCCCGGAAGCACCCGGAAGTCCACGCTGAGGGTACACCGGTCCGGGACCAAAAGGGCCAGCTGCCCTCCTCGGATCTCCATGACGTTGAACCCGCCACGCCCGACCAGGGGGTGCTCGGCCCGCACGAACCCCATGGCCTGGAACGCCCGCAGGAGTTCTGTGGCCCGCAGGATGGCGTTCTGGCCCGCCTCGAACTCCCCCCCGTGGGAAGGGATCCCCGATAGCTCGATGCGCACCTCGAGGCTACCGGCCTGCGCGGGGCAGATGCGGAGCTCCGTGGGCTCCAGCACCACAGCCGCCTCCGCCCACACCGCCTCCGGCAGCACCTTGCTCCCCAGCCCTCCCTGTTCCTCATCCACGGTGAAGGCCACGGCCACGGGCATCTCCCGGACCTCCGGGATCTCTTCCAGGGCCAGGAGGATGGCCGCGATCCCCGCCTTCACATCCGCGCTTCCCCACCCCCACACGCACCCGGCCTCCACCCGGGGCCGGTCCGGGGGATCGGCGATAGGAACCGTGTCCGCGTGGGCGGTGAGCAACAGCCTTGGCCGCTCCGCTCCCCGCCAGATCAGGTTCGCCCGGTTCTCCTCCACGGGCTGCCAAAAAGGCACTAGCCCCAGGGATTCCAGCCGGGCCTCCAGATACGCGAGGAGGGCCTGCTCGTGTCCCGTGGGGCTCGGGATGGACACAAGCCGCAACAGCTCCCGCCGCGCGCGCTCGAGGAGAGGCTCCATCGAAGCCGATCATACCGCACGGAACCAGGAGTTTGGGCCGTGCAGGAGGAAATGCTTGCCCGATGATTCTCGACGCCGCGCTTCCCGTGGGTTCCCTGCGAGGGGTGCCGGAGGTAGCACGGCTGGCGGAGCGGCTCGGGGTCGGGTGCCTGTGGGCCAGCGAGACCCAGCGCGACCCCTTCCTCCCGGGACCCCTCGTGTACGAGCACACGCGGCGGCTGGCGTTCGGCACCGCCATCGCGGTGGCCTTCGCCCGCAGCCCCACCCTCCTCGCCCACACCGCGTGGGACCTCGCGGAGCAGAGCGGCGGCCGGTTCATTCTGGGACTCGGAACCCAGGTACGGGCCCACGTACAGCGGCGGTTCGGGATGCCCTGGCCGGACTCCGCGGTCGCCAAGCTGCGGGAGCAGATCCAGGCGATCCGGGCCCTGTGGCGGTGCTGGCAAACCGGGGAGCGGCTCTCCTTCCGGGGTCGGTACCATACCCTCACCCTCATGTCCCCCTTCTTCAACCCGGGTCCCATCCCGCACCCTGAGATTCCCATTTACGTGGCGGGCGTGAATCCGGGGCTGGTGCGTCTGGCGGGGGAGGTGGCCGACGGGTTCTGTGTACACCCCCTGCACTCCCCGGAGTACCTGCGGAGAGTGGTCCTGCCCGCGCTGGAAGCGGGAGCCGGACGGGCAGGCCGCAGCCACAGGGACGTTACGGTTTCCGCCTCGGTGATGATCGCCACGAACCCGCAGGAGCGGGAGTTCCTGCGGTCCCAGGTGGCCTTCTATGCCAGTACTCCCTCCTACCGCACGGTGCTGGCGGTGCACGGCTGGGAGGAGATCGGCGAGCGCCTCTCGGCCCTGGCCCGCGCGGGGCGGTGGTCGGAGATGTCCGGGCTCATACCGGACGAGATGCTCAAGGCCTTCTGCGTGGTGGGGGAAGAAGTGGCAGAGATCCCCGAGCTCCTCCGGGCACGCTACGAGGGACTGGTGGACCGCATCACCCCATACTTCCCCCTGGTTCCCGGGGAGCGAGAGGAGCTGTGGAGGACCCTCGCGCGGACCTTCGGAAGGGGATAGGACTACGGGGAGGACCCCAAGAGCTCTTCGGGTACCACCCGCTCTCCCTGCCCACTCAACAGCCCGATGCCGAACTGCTGGGCGGCCCGCTCCGCGCTCGCGTCCACCCGGATTCCGTAAGCGTACACGAGGTAGGGCCCGGGGAACCCCACGGCCGCAAGGCGCCTCTGGAACCCCTCGGACCGCATGCGCGAGGCCCACGCCTCCACCGCCCGCCAGCTCTGTCGGGCCTTCGCCTCCACCACCGCGGTGAGCTCCCGCCCGGCCGGATCCACCACCCGGACCGCCACATCCACCTCCCCGTTCAGCGCCAGGGACACGGGCTCGGTGAGCATCCGGTAGCCCTTGTCCTGCAGCACCATCCTCAGGATGCCCTCCGCCTCCGCCTCCACCGTGGGCCCGATCACGGCCTCAAGTCGCCCTAGGCGGTCCTCCACTCGATCCAACCGGACCTCCACCCGCTCCAGCCGGGCTTCCACCCGCTCCAGCCGCTCCTCGAACCTCCGCTGGACCTCCACCAGCTGCGCGACCGCCTCCTCCAGGCGACGGAGCCGCTCCTCCGTGCGGATCTGTGCCTCCTCCAGCCGCGTCAGCCGCTCCTCCGCACGGATTTGCGCCTCCTCCAGGCGGGCCAGCCGCTCCTCCGCACGGCGATGGGCCTCCACGAGCCGCCGGATTTCCTGGCCGAGCTCCCGGACGATCTGAGGCAGGGTCAGGACCTCATCGCCCAGCAGCACGGCGCGGAGGTGGGCCCGCCACTCCGGGTGCTGCTCAAGCAGCCGGAGGAGATCCTGGAGGTCATTCACAGAAAACGGCATACCCACTCCATCCTACCTCGGCGGGGTACATTATGGGGATGCGGACCATCCCTGCGCGGTCGCCTGTGCCCCACGATGTGCGGGTGGGCGATGCACAGCGTCCCGGTGAGGACCCTATCACCCACCTGTCTCCCCCCGCAGGACCGCAAAGGGGGTCCGCAGGAGGATGAGGAGGTCAAGCCAGGGGGACCAGTTCCCCACGTACCACCGGTCCAGGAGCTGCCGGGTCTGAAAGTCCAGCGCGTTGCGGCCGCTTACCTGCCACAGGCCCGTCAGCCCCGGCGATACGTCCAGCATTCCATTCGCGTTCAGCAGCTGCAACTCCTCCGGGAGGTAGGGGCGAGGACCTACAAGGCTCATCTCGCCCCGCAGGACGTTCCATAGCTGTGGGATCTCGTCGAGGGACCACCGGCGCAGGAACCGGCCCACGCGGGTAACGCGCGGGTCGTAGCTGCGCAGCTTCCGATAGCGCTCCCACTCCTCCCGGGCCCGGGGATCTTCCGCGAGATGGGCCGCGAGACGCTCGGAGGCGTCCAGGTACATGGTGCGCAGCTTGATGCAGGGAAAGCGCCGGCCCCCCCGGCCGATCCGGGGCTCCACGTGGAAGACAGGGCCGGGGGAGTCCAGCTTCACGAGGAGGGCGGCGATGAGCACCACGGGGAGGGAGAGGAGGGCGAAGAGGCTTCCCATCACCAGATCCATGGCCCGTTTGAGGATCCCGTTCCAGGGGTGCAGGAGGGTGTTGGGGACGCGGAGGAGGACCGTCCCTTCATCGAAGAGACCCAAAGCCTCCAACCCAAGCACCGGGATCTGCGCGAGATCCGGGACAAGGAGGACATTTTCCGCCACGGGGCGCAGGGCCTCCACCACGCGCAGCACGTCTGAGGATCCGAGACCGCTCGAGAGCACCACCACCTCTCGGGCACCCCAGCGGGCGGCGGCTTCAGGGGCCTGCTCCCAGTCGGGAACGATCCCCACCACCTCGTAGCCCAGCGAGGGATCCCGGCGGAGGGCCGAGGACACCGCCTGAGCCGTCCCTACCTCCCCGACCACGAGGGCCCTCCGGCGCCAGAGCCCCAGGGCAAAAAGTGCGCGCTTGGTCAGTCCCCGGAAGGCGGGCAAGGTACCGAGATAGCCCAGCCACGTGAGCACGAGGACGGGCCGGGAGACCTCCTCCTGGAGCTTCCCCGCGGACACCAGGGCGAAGGCCAGCACCGCACCCACGGTGGCGGCCCCCAGGCCTCGACGGATCTCCTCCCACCTCGGGAGCCTCCGGGTGTATAGCCCCGCGTACGCAGCGGCCCCGAGGAACGCCAGGGGGAGCCACCACAGCTGCAGGTAGTGGGAGACTGGATAGGTGGAGCGCGAGAAGGCGGGAGAGAGGGCCGGGAGGATGGCGTTCCGCACCCCCACGGCTCCCACAAGCGCTGTGACGAGGGCTCCGAGGTCAGAAAGAAGGAGGGCGAGGACGCACAGGGCCTGCAGGGCCATGTGAGGGAGCGCCCGAGAACCCCCGAGGGAGACTCCCCGACCGGTCAAGCCCGCCTCCGCGTGCGCTCTTCCCACACCGCCCGCAGCACGATCCCGAAGAAGGCGAAGTCGTCCACCAGGTACCGGCGCCACAGCCTCCGCGGCTCGTGCACAAGCCTCCACAGCCACTCAAGCCCCACCCGCCGCATCCACCGGGGGGCCCGGGGTTTCCTGCCCGCCGCGTAGTCCAACGCGGCCCCGCAGCAAACCGCCACCTTGACCCACAGCCGGGTCCAGTTCCGGTAGACCCACAGCTCCTGGGCCGGAGAGCCCAAGCCCACGAAGAGAATGTCGGGAGTCGCCCGGTTCACGGCCTCCACCGCGGCCTCCTGGTCCTGAGGGTCCTGCGCGAACCCCTCCACCGGGGTGTAGGTACCAGCAACTTTCAGGCCACCGAACTGGTTTTTCAGCTTTTCCGCGGCCCGCCGGGCCACCCCCTCCCGGCCCCCCAGGAGGAACACCGAGTACCCCCGCTCCGCCGCGAGCCGGCACAGCTCCGGGAGGAGGTCGCTTCCGGCCACCCGCTCGGGAAGGGGCCGGCCCAGGAGGCGGCTCGCCCACACCACGGGCATCCCGTCCGCCAACCGGAGCCATGCCCCGTCCACAGCCCCGCGGAACTCCGGGTCCCGGTGGTAGCGCACCACGTGGTCCACGTTGGGGGTGACGATGTAGCCGCGCTTAGGAGAAGAGAGGATCTGAGCGACGAGCTCTAGCACCTCCGCCATCCGGTAGGGGGCCAACTTCTCTCTCAAGAGATCCACTCCTACCCCTCCCGCCCGGCCCTCCGCTTCTCCCAGAGGTCCCGGTCGGAGCCAGCCCCAAAGCCTCCCCGCAGCCCCGGCTACGTAGGAAAGGGCCGCTCCCGGGCGCAACAGGACGATGGAACCCACCGCGCCCCCGAGGGGCCGGGCTAGCATGTACAGCGAGAAGAGAATCGGGCAGCGGTGCTTCCGCAGGACCCGGCCGATTCCCTTCCCGTACCGGTACAGCCGCCCGGCAAGAGCCAAGCTCGGCTCCCGCCTCGGGTGGATCACGTAGAGACTGGGTTCGTACCAGATCCGCGCCCCCAGCTGCAGTGCCCGAAGCACGTAGTCGAGTTCTTCCCCAGATCCCCAGGCAGAGCCAACTCCCAGATGCTCGTCAAACAGGCCCACCTTCTCGACCACCCGCTTCCGGACAAACAGCCCATACGCCACGCAGCGAAACCACACATTCCGGTGTCCGATCCATCCCGCCGTCCTGTGCCACCGCCCTCCCGACGCTCTTCCTTTCGCATCCACGGAACGCACGCTGAGCCCATCCCAGTCCGGGTGCTCCCGCAGGAACCCCGCCACCCGTCTCAAAAGCCAGGGCGGATACCGGCAGTCATCGTCCGGAAAAGCCACGACCTCCCCTCGTGCCACCTCGAGTCCGGCGTTCCGCGCCCGGGCAAGCCCCCTCTCGTTCCTCTTTCGGATGTACCTGATCTTCACAGTTCCAGCGTAGGTTTCCAGCCGTCCCTCCAATCCGTCCTCTGCGCCCTGATCCACCACGATGACTTCCACATCCGCCCATCGGTTGGCTTTTACGGATTCCAGAAACTGCTCCACCTCGTGCTGTCGGTCTCGGGTGGCCAGAATCAGGGAGAACATCATCGGCCGATCTGCTCGTCCTAGCGGGTCTTCTTCAGGACGCCCTCGTAGACGGCCAAAAGCCTTCGAGCCACTTCCTTCCAGGAAAGTCGTCAGGGAGGACCTGTATATCGGATGTCCCCGGGCGATCGCCAATTCCGCAGGAGGTTGCCTGGCTCAGGAACAGCATGTGCGTCGTACAAGGTCGCTTGAATTCCCGAATTTCGCTGTGTTCACCGTATGATCTTTTGATCGCGCCACAATGATGGTTATCCCGCTTTCTTTGGTTATCCAGTCCTCCGGGCTTAGGACCACATCGAGATCCAAAGAGCTCGACACGGATCTCGGCAAATACCACCGGCTTACCCATCGTGGCCATAGGATCTCTTCTCGCCACCTTTCCCAAGCATAGAACACGCTGTATCCAAATTGGCTCAACAAGCGACTCAGTTGTTTACACCCCACGGGCCCGATGAAAGCAGGGTGGACTTCCATGGCGATGACGGGGCCGAAGGTATCTAGGATTTTTCTTCCTCCTTCGAGGACCTCAAGCTCCGCACCTTCCACATCCATGCGGATCATATCCACCCGGGGCTCATTCGCCAAAATCTGATCTAAAGGACGAACCTCTACATTCACCCACCCCAGAGGTTCTCCTGTATGAGTGAATAGGCCATTCCAGTTCGCTTGACGGTAAAAATAAAGTTTTGCCGTGCCCGGTTGTGCCCCGGCAGCCAGCGGGAGAGGGAACACGTTCCGTTGGTTGTTTGTTTTGATATTCTTTTGGAGTAATCGATAACTTTCAGGAAACGGCTCCAAAGCGATGACTCTCCCGGTTGGCCCGACCGCCCGCGCGGCAATCAGGGTGAAGTAACCCAGGTTGGCTCCGACGTCCACCACTGTCATGCCGGGCCTTAGGAAGTCCTCAAGAAAGGCGGTCAGGAGGGGCTCGTGGACCCGCTCCATCGCGAGCTCGGCAGACAGCCCCGCATCTTGGGGATTCAGATATAACTGGAGCCCACGAACGTCAAAACACAGTCTATCCGGAGGGTGCCGGCGGGCCATGCGCTTCCACATCGCGACCCTGTACAAATGCCTTAAATTCCGCAACCGCCAGAAGGCCATCTCCACGGCAAAGTAGCCGAACCCCTGCCAGCGGTATTCCTGAACGTACCATCTTAGTTTGCGGACTGGGCGCGTCCAGCGCATGTGTCTCTATCTCCTATCCTCCCACCGCGTCAGACGGGCTCCCGTCCGCCGGGAGAGGAACCCCGGCCGGCCGGGGCCTTCCCGCCGAACCGGACCCGAGCAGCGGCCGAAGCAGGACCACGTAGGCCCCGAACTGCACGGCGGCCCGCAAGGACCAAGCGAGCGCGGCGCCTGTGGCTCCATAGGTGTACACCAGGAAGGCCGCGCCGACCGCAAACGGAGGTGCGAGTGCCAGGGTGACCCGCGCGGGGATATCGGGACGCCCCAGGGCCGCGAAGGCCACGGAAGGCACGTGAGCGCACCCGAACAAAAGCCCTCCCAGGGCCAGGAGGCGGAGGGGATCTGAAGCCGCCTGGGCCTGCGGACCGATCCACCACCGCAGGACCTCCCCCGGGATAAGGGCCAGGAGCACTGTGCATGGACCCAGTACCATCCCCACGAGGCGAATCCCTTCCGTATAGGTTCTCCGCATGACTTCCGTATTCCCTACTGCCTGGCTTCCGCTCAGGGCTGGGTAGGCCGCGGTGGCCACCGCCACGGGGACCATCATGAGCCTCAAGACCGTCTCCTGAGGCACCGCGTAGAGGGCGACGTCCGCTGCTCCTCGCAAGATGGCCACCAGGAACCGGTCTCCATAGGTGAGGACAGGAGCCATCCAGGCGTGCACCATAACCCATCGGCCGAACTCAAGAAGCTCTCGCGCCACCTGACGGTCGAACCGGAGGTTTTTCCACAGCCCGTTAATCGCCCTTCCTAAAAACAAACCGAGTGCCAGGAGGTAGAGAGCCCGGACGCCCGCCATGGCCGCCACCATAGCAGGCAGACCAAAATGCACCGCACCGGCTAAGGCCAGAGCCGTTACAACGCCCGACACTCCTCTCGCCGCCGCGATGGGCCTGAACCAACAAAGGCCTTCCAGCACTGCCTGAAACGCCCAAGCGGCCAGAAACACAGGGAGCACCACTCCGGCAATCCGAAAGACTTCCACGGCCTCCTGCCGGAGATCATGCGGGAGCCGGAGCCACCCTCCCCCTACCGGAGCCACCGCCCAGAGCAATCCTCCTGCCACTACTCCAACACCAGTCAACACCAGCCACGAGGTCCAAGCGATCCCGGGAAGGAGGTGGTCGTCCCCGAGCTCCCGGGCCCGGGCCACAGCCCTTACGGTTCCCCGGCCCAGTCCCAGATCGAAGAGGGTGAGGTAGGAGAAGAGGGTCCAGACGAGGGCGAACACCCCGAACCGGTGCATGCCGAGCCGGTGGACGAGTGAGGGCAGCACGAGGGCGTAGGCCACAGCAGGCAGGGCCTGCCCGGCCACGTTCACCGCGGAGTTCCGCCAGAGCGGCATCCCTAGGCCATGGCTTCCCACCGGGCGGCCCGACCTCACCCTCTCTTTACCCCTCGGCCTCCACCTCTCCCGCTCCGACCGGAGCAACCTCTGTGCCGTACGGTACCTCACTTCACGGCCCCTCCAAAAGGTCCACCCCGGATCATCTGCTCCAGGGTTGGCCAGAGGGCCTCTGCCTCCCCGCTCAGTCCGTGCGGCGCAAGGCCCCGGACACGGGAACGTGCCTGATCCTCCCGCGTCAGGGCTCCCACCCTCGGTAAGTGATGAGGCGCACCGCGGTGAGGGCCCGGTACTCCCGGGCCTCCGCCACGAACACCATGGGCAGGACCTCGTCCCGCACCACCTGGAAACGCCACCTCTCCGCCTCCGACCACCGCTCGATCTGTTCCCGGTCAAACCGCGGGCCGGTGAACGGGATGTAGGTCCATTCCCGCACCCGGTGGCGGCTCAGGGCCCGTACGAGGTCCCGGAGGGCTTCGCGACCGTCCACCCGCAGCAGGACCCGCCGGAAGTACAAGGGCGCAAGCGTCCGGAGTACCGGCTCCGCTCCGCTCACCAAGATCGGAGCGGAGCGCCGTTCGACCTCCCCGGAGAGGGTGGCCAGGGATCGGACGCTGGCGTGGATCCCCGCCATCCCCGCGGATTGCACCACGAGCCCCCCGATGATCAGGATCCCGAGGGCCGCATGCACGGCCCGCTCTCCGCGGGGCCAAGAGGGGCTCTGGTGGACGAGGGCAGCCAGTCCGGCCCAGGCGAAGAGGGGGACCGCGGGCAGGAGGTATCGGGGACCCCACTGGAGACCGCCCACGCTGGCCGAGACGAGCACGGCCGCGGTGTAGAGGGCCCCGGTGAGCAGGGGGAACCGGACCTCGGGGAGGGGGCTCCGCGCGGCGAGCGACAGGATGGCCACAAGCGGCGTGGTGGGCAGGAGCCCCATGAGGTGCTGGCCGGTGACCGCAGCGGAGAGGGGGCCTAAGATCGCCACCACGGCACCCGCCAGAACCCAGATCGGATCCCGGCTCCGCACGCCCCAGAAGAGCAGGACACTCCCCGCCACCACCGTGCTTGAGACGGCGAGGGAGAGCGGGATCCGCTCGGGGTGCTCCCCGTTGTGCGGCTGCTCCGTGCTGACGAGGAGGTCGTAGGCCACCAGGAGGCGGCGCTTTGTCCATTCCTCCACCGCTCCGACGGCAGATCGGACCTCCGCCACCCGGGCGCCCACGGCGGCCTCTCCCTTGAGGCCAAGGGGGTGTCCAAAGAGGTAGAGGTTGAGGGCCCACACGGCTAGGGCCGGGACCAGTATGCCGACCACGATCCGGGCCGCCACGCGTCTTGCGAACACCTGCCAGGCGGCCAGGACCAACGCGAGGGCAAAGAGGTACATCTCGGTGCGCAGCCACAGCCCAAGCCCCGCCAGCACTCCCGCGAGGAACGCAGGGACGGAACGCTTCTCCAGGCCCGCGGCCGGGACGAGCGCCGTCGCACCTGCACAGAGCCCCACGGCGGGAGCGTGATCCCAGAACAGGAGACCGTAGATCGAGAGGGGAGTGCTCAGGATCGCGGGCACGGCCAGGGGTGTCCACGTTTTCAGGAGAGATGCGGTCGTCCCGAGCACCGCCACCACGCCGGCTAGGGGCAGGAGGAGGAGGCCGGGGAAGCCCACCACTTGATACGGGAGGGAGGCCAGGGCCGGGAAGTACGGCGGATAGAGGATGTGGAGCTCTCCTTCCCGCCTGACCAGGAACCAGCCGCTGAAGGGGAGGTAGCGGGCCCCCGGGTCGAACGGGGCCCCCGGGTACGGGATGGAGACGCGGCGGTACCCCTGGCGCACGAGGGCCTCCACCTGCACGAAGCGCAGACCTGAATCCGGGGACCAGAAGGCTCGGTGCCGTGACACCGATAGGCCTGCCAGGACCAGCACCCCGGCCCCCGCGGCCACCGCTCCAAGGGCTTCCAGACGCCTCCTCACCGACCCCCCTCGAAGGTCACGAGCCGCAGGCCGCTCTCCGGATCCACACGGTCCTCTGCCACCCTGTAGGGCCAGCTCGCCTCCCGGGACCACCGGAGCACGAAGGCGGGCACGAACCGTACTCCGGAGGCCGGGATGTACGTCCAGCGGGGGACTCGAAGCATAGCAAATCGGCGCACGAGGGCCCGCAGGTCCTCCGGGCTCTGCACCAACAGGAGCTTCTTCTCGAAGTACACGGGGCCCGCGAGGAGTGCGATCCACTCGAAGGAGGTCACCACCACCTCCGCGGGCGCCCGCCGCAACCCTTCCATCCCTGCCCGGTTGCGGACGGTCCACTGCTCCAGCTGGTCCACCCCTGAGGCCTGGATCAGAATCCCTGCCCCCACGAGCGCGGCCGCAACCCCACGCAGGGCGGGCCAGGTCTCCGGGAAGCGTAGGCGGCAGCGGTCCAGGGAGGCGAAGGCAAGCCATGTCAGGGCCGGCAAGATGGGAAGGAGGTAGCGGGGTCCCCACTGGACCCCACCCCGGGTCCCCGTGGCCACGACCCCGACCCCGAAGACCAGGCACACCGCCCACAGGAACTTCTCCCACCGTTGCCGCCGGTCCGGGAGAAAGGCCAGCAAGAGCGGGGGAAAGACCGGGAGGAGGCCGCTCACCGCGGAACGCCCCGCGACCACGGAGAGGACCGATGCCACCGCAAGGATGCCTCCCAGGGCCACGAGCCGCTCCGACCGCTCCCGCAGGCCCAGAAGGATAAAAAGCACGGCCCCCGCAAGCGCCCCGGTGACCCCCAGGGAGATCCACAGGTGGCGCCAGGTGAGACCGTAGAAGTCGGTGTTCACGAGTTGGTAGTAGGCCACGAGGAGGCGCTGCCCCAACCACTCCCATCCCCCGTCCGCCGCGGTGGCAATGGCCTCGGCCCGGGAGGCCGCGAGACTAGAGCCCTTGTAGCCGAGGGGGTGGCCGAAAAGACCGGCGTTTATGACCCACAGGGGAAGGCCGGCGGCCACCACCCCGGATCCCAGGGCCACGGCCCCCCGGATCCGCGGAGTCCCCCACAAAAGCCAGCCCACCAGGGCCGCGGCCGCCAGCACGTACATCTCGTTGCGCAGCCACAACCCCAGACCCAACACGAAACCCGCGAGGCCGAGTGTCCGGAGCGAAGCCCCCTCCAGGGCCCGAACCGCGAGGGAACAACCCCCCGCCGCGAGGGCCACCGCGAGGGCGTGGTCCCAGAAGGAGGCGGCGTACAGGACGAGGGGTGAGCCGAGCCCGAGCCCCAAGCCGCCGAGGACCGCTCCTCCCGACGCCCGATCTCCCAAAAACCGAAGGGTGACCCCCACGGACGCAAGACCGGCAACTCCTGGAAGGAAGAGAAGCCCCGGCCATCCGAACGTGGCGTACAGGGGTGCCGTGAGGGCGGAGAAGTATGGGAGGTAGCTGAGGTAGTGCTTTCCGGCCCGCGCGAAGTGAAACCAGCTCCCCGCGGGAAAGAAGCGGCCTTCCGGATCGAGCTCCCCCGCCGGGTACGGCACGGGCACCTGTCCGGACCGCGCCAGGACCTCCACCTGGACGAACCGCAGCGCTTGGTCTGGGCTCCAGAAGGCCCGGTGCCGGAGGAGCACATGGCCCGCCACCGCGTAGGAGAGAGCGCAGACCGCCAGGACCGCGTAGCCGGCTCGCATCCGGGCAGGTTCGGGAGCATCTCCCATGCCAGGGCGGAGCTATCCCTCCGGCGGGAGCGGGAGATCGCAGCGCACCAGGTCCTCGTAGGTCTCCCGCCGCACCACGACCTGCACCCTCCCCTCCTCCACCAGCACCAGGGCGGGCCGCGGGAATCGGTTGTAGTTGCTGGCCATGGAGTAGGTGTAGGCCCCCGTGGCGAACACCGCCACGACGTCCCCGGGTCCTACCTCCGGGAGACGGGCCTCCCAGATGAGCACGTCCCCGGACTCGCAGCACCGGCCTGCCAGGGCCACGGTCCGGGTGGGCGGCGCATCCGGCCGGTCCGCCACCACGGCCTCGTACCGGGCTCCGTAGAGGGCGGGCCGGGGGTTCTCGTACATCCCACCGTCCACCGCCACATAGGTGCGCACGCCCGGGATCTCCTTGACGGCCCCCACGGTGTAGAGGGTCACCCCCGCAGGCCCCACCACGGACCGTCCCGGTTCCAGGAACAGGGCCGGTAGCGGTAGGCCGTGCTCCGCGCAGGCAATCCGTACCGCCTCCGCCACCGCGCGCACGTAGTCCTCGATGGAAGGAGGCCGGTCAGCCGCGGTGTACCGGATTCCGAGTCCCCCGCCCAGGTTCAGCTCCTCAGGGGTGTACCCGAGCTCGGCCCGGATCCGGGCCGCAAACGCCACCAAGACCTGTGCGTTGAGCCGGAACGGTTCCAGGTCCAGGATCTGGCTCCCGATGTGGCTGTGAAAGCCCCGAAGCCGCACCCCCGGGATCTCCAGGGCCCGACGCACCGCTCGCTCTGCGGCCCCTTCCAGGATCCCGAACCCGAACTTCGTGTCCACCCCACCCGTCTGGACGGCCCGGTGGGTATGGGGCTCGATGCCGGGTGTCACCCGCAGCCAGATCTCCGCGGGACGGGCTCGCTCGCGGGTCATCTCCTCCAGAAGCGCCAGCTCATAGAAGTTGTCCACCACGATGCGGCCCACCCCCGCCCGGAGGGCCATCTGAAGTTCCTCCGGGGTCTTGTTGTTCCCGTGCAGGCACAGGTCCTGCGGCGGAACACCCGCCTGCAGGGCGGTGTAAAGCTCCCCGCCGCTTGTGACGTCGAGTCCGAACCCGTACCGGTGGACCAGCTGACAGACGCCTACGGTGCACAGGGCTTTCGAGGCGTAATAGGGGCGGCCAGCGGGGACGAACTTCCGGAACGCTTCCCGATACGCCTCCAGGTTCGCCCGCAGCCGTTCCCCGTCGAGCACGTAAAGCGGGGTGCCGTAGGTCCGGGCGAGCTCCACCGCGCTGAGACCTCCAAGCCGCAGATGTCCCTCCTTCGTCCGACCGAACGCCTCCCGCACGCCTCCCTCCGCACGAGCTCTCTTCGCAACACTGTACCAGACGGCGGGACGGCCCGCTGCGATACAATCGGGATAGCGGAACCTTCCGGAGGTACATCCATGCGCCAGGCGGTGATCCTCAGCGCCGTCCGCACCCCCATCGGCCGATTCCTGGGCGGCCTCAGCACGGTTCCGGCCCCCAAACTGGGAGCCCTCGTGGTGCGGGAGGCGGTGCGGCGGGCGGGCGTTACACCGGAGCAGGTCGACGAGGTGATCATGGGCAACATCCTCTCCGCGGGGCTGGGTCAGGCCCCGGCCCGGCAGGCGGCCATGTACGCCAGCCTTCCCCCTTCGGTGCCCGCCACCACGGTGAACAAGATGTGCGGGAGCGGGCTCAAGGCCGTGATGCTGGCCGCGCAGGCCGTCCGGGTAGGAGATGCGGAGGTGGTGGTGGCGGGCGGCATGGAGAACATGAGCCAGGCGCCGTACCTCCTGCCCCGGGCCCGCACCGGCTATCGGCTCGGACACGGGGAACTCCTGGATTCCATGATCCATGACGGACTGTGGGACGCCTACCGGAACTGCCACATGGGCTCCTGCGCGGAGCTTCTGGCCGCGGAGTACCGCATCACCCGGGAAGAGCAGGACCGCTATGCGGTTCGGTCCTACCGGCTGGCCCTGGAGGCCCTGGACCGGGGGCTGTTCCGGTCGCAGACCGTGCCCGTGGAGCTCCCGGACGGGAAGGGTGTGGTGGAGGAGGACGAGGAGCCCCGGCGGGTGAACTTCGAGAAGATCCCGCACCTCCCGCCCGCCTTCGAGCCGAACGGGACCGTGACCGCGGCGAATGCGAGCAGCATCAGCGACGGGGCCGCCGCGGTGGTGGTGGCCGCGGAAGAGGTGGCGGAGCGGCTGGGACGGGCGCCCATGGCCCGGATCGTGGGGTACACCACCGCGGCCACGGAACCCGAATGGTTCACCATCGCGCCTGCCTACGCCATCGAGCGGCTGCTCGGTAGGCTCGGATGGACCCCGAAGGAAGTAGACCTCTACGAGATCAACGAGGCCTTCGCCGCAGTTGTCCTCGGGGTGAGCCGGAAGCTCGGGCTGGACCTGGATCGAGTCAACGTGCACGGCGGGGCCGTGGCCCTGGGACACCCCATCGGCGCAAGCGGTGCCCGCATCCTCACCACCCTGCTGTACGCCATGGAGGAACGCGGTGCCAGACGGGGCATTGCGGCCGTGTGCCTGGGGGGCGGGGAGGCGGTGGCCCTCGCGGTGGAACGGGACTAGGATTCCGTCGTGCCTGTGAAGGTGAAGGCCTCGAGGAACAGGGCCGGAACCCGGTCCGAACCGAACCGGCCGTCGCTCAGGAGCCACGTCTCGCGTCCCACCTGCCGCACCGCGGCCAGGGCCTGGACGTAGCCCTGGGTGAACCGCAGGTCCCGCACCGGATAGGTGATCTCTCCACCCTCCACCCAGAACACCCCGTCCCGGGTCATCCCCGTCACCACGCAGTCCCGGGGATGTACAAGCCGCGTGTACCAGAACCGGGTGATGTAAAGCCCCCGATCCAGAGCCCTCAGGAGCTGCTCCAGCGTCGCCTCCCCGGGCGCCAGGAAGAGGTGGGCGGGAAGAGGGCCGAGGCTTGCGGCCTCGGGCCAGGCTCGCGGGAGCGCGTGCCCCGTGGAGCGCTTCCCCTCCCGGGCCGCGGTCACGGTGTCGTACACGGGCCCCTGCGGGACGCCCCGCTCCACGATCCCCACCCGCTGCCGGGGAACGCCCTCGAAGTCAAAGGGGAGCGGAATCCCCGCTGTGTCCCGGCCATCGTCCCACAGGGTCACGTGCTCCGAGAGGACCCGGGTTCCGATCCGGCCGTTCATCCAGCTGCGGCCCTCCTGAACCGCCAGGGCGCCTGCACCCGCGTGTCCCAGCCAGCTCACCACGTCCCGCACCGCGTACGGATCAAGCACCACGGGGTAGACCCCAGGGGCCACCGCCCTGGGGTTTTGGGCCCGCACGGCCCGCTCCACCGCGGACCGGGCCAGGGAGGGGATGTCGAGCGCATCCCACCGCCACGCGGCCCGTTCCGCATAGCCTGAGCCGTCCTCCCTGTGGGCCACGGTGCTGAACCGGACCCGGGTACCCGCATGGTAGCAGAACACCCCCTTGGAGTTCACCACCGCCACCTCCTCCACGCGCGCGGAGAGGGCCCCGGCCGCGATGGCCCCGCTGGATTCCGCGATCCGCAGCGCTTCCCGCACTTCCCGGGCCCGGTCCTCCGGACCCAGCGCGGCCACCGCGTCATCGAAGGCCATCACGGGGTCTACGGGCAGAGGCTCGGCCAGTCCGGGGAAATCCGGAACCTCCGGCGCCAGCCGAGCTGCCGCCTCCGCCCAGGCGATGGCCTGTGCAATGGCCTCCGGATCGAGCCGGTTGGTGATCGCAGACCCCAGGCGCTTACCGACCACCACCCGTACCGCCACCTCCCCGTTCGTCTCCGCCACGTTCTGGTGGATGGTGTTGTTGGCGAACCGGGTGAGGGCCTCCTCAGCGGCCAGGAGGACGATTTCCGTCTCGTCCGCCCCGGAGCGCATGAGGGCTTCCTGCAACAGAACCTCCACCTTCCGCCTCCCCAACATCGTCACCGCCTCCCGAAGACCCGGACGTTCCGGAACCGGGCGGGCGCGGCGCCGTGGCCTGTGTGGGCGATCTGCCCGGGCTCTCCCTTCCCGCAGTTGGGCGTCCCCCACAGCACCCAGTGGTCCGCGTTGCACACCGCATCGCACGACCGCCAGAACTCCGGGGTGATCCCCGTGTAGATGGGGTTTCGGAGCAGACGCGTCCGCCGGCCGCGTTTGATCTCCCACGCGATCTCGCACCCGAACTGGAAGTTCAGCCGCCGATCGTCGATGCTCCAGGATCGGTTCGTGTCCATGAGGATCCCCTCGTCCGTGTCCGCGATGAGATCCTCCAGTCGCCAATCGCCCGGCAGGAGGTTGATGTTGGTCATGCGAACGAGGGGGATGCGGTTCCAGCTCATGGCCCGGGCCGCGCCGTTGGACTCCCCCGGGACGTCGGGGGAGGAGCCCAACAGCCGCCACAGCCGGCGCGCGGTCTCCCGGTCCGTGAGGTAGCCCACAAAGAGACCCTCCCGAACGATGTCCACCCGCTGGGCGGGAACCCCTTCATCGTCCCACCCGAAGGTCCCAAGCCCCCCCGGAACCGTGGCGTCCGCCACGATGTTTACCACCTCTGACCCATACCGGAAGCGGCCCAATTTGTCGGGCGTGAGGAAGGAAGTTCCCGCATAGGCGGCCTCCGTCCCGAACACCCGATCGAGCTCGATGGCATGTCCGCAGGACTCGTGGATCTGCAGGGCCACCTGGGCTCCGCCCAGGATCACCGTGGTCACCGTGTCCGGGCAAGGATCCGCGCGCAACAGCGCCACCGCTTCCTCCGCGATGCGGGGGGCGTTGGCGACCAAATCCTGTTCCAGGATGAACTCCCAGCCTCGGGTCTGCTGATGGCGGCCCACGGAGTTGGGGTAGGAGCGCCGCTGGACCTCTCCCGCCCGTACCGCCGTGGCCTCGATCCCGCATCCGGACTCGATGATCTCCTGCGTCACGTAGCTTCCTTCCGTGCTCGCAAAGGTCTTGCGCTGACGGAGAAAGACCATCTCCGCCTCCGTGGTGGTCACCCCTCGGATCCGGCGCATCTCCGCATCCGCCCGAAGCAGAAGGTCCAGCTTCGTCTCCAGGGGAACGGTAAAGGGGTCGATCTCCACCGGGGTTCGGTAGCTCCCCCGCTGCACCACGGGCGGGCCCAGATCCACATCCTCCCGCTTCGCCAGGGCGCTTGCGCGGGCGATGCGCACCGCCTGCTCCGCCACCCGCTCGGCCTCCGCGAGCTCCATCCGGTGGCTGCTGGCAAACCCCCACGCGCCGTCCACCACCACCCGTACCCCGAACCCCACGTCCTCCGTCTGGGCGATGCCCTGCACGGTGCCGTTCCGGACCAAGAGCGACTGCCGGGTGGTCTCCACCACCCGCACGTCCGCATAGGTGGCCCCCCGCAGCTGCGCCGCGTTCAGGGCCCGGGCGATGAGCTCGTCCATCGGAACGCCCCCGAAAACCGACGTGTCCGCACCTGTATGATTTGGGCGGTACTCATCCCCGTCAAGGGAGGGAGCAACCGCATGCGGGTGTACAACCCTTTCGTCGGGTGGGTGACGCTCCCGGATCGGCCCGAGCGGATCGTGAGCCTCAGCCCCTCCGTCACGGAGATCCTGTTCGAGCTCGGCCTCGGAGACCGGGTGGTGGGGGTGAGCAGCTGGTGCCACCGGCCGCCGCAGGCCCGGTCCAAGCCCAAGGTGGGGAGCTACGTCCAGGTCCTAGAGGACCGGCTCCAGGCGCTCCGGCCGGATCTCGTCCTCACCACCACGGGGACTCAGAGACCGCTGATCGAGCAGCTTTGTGCCTCCGGCTTTGTCCTCTATCCCATCCCGTTCCCAAAGGACGTGTACGCCATCCTCTCCGTGGTGGTGGAGGTGGGTGGACTCGTGGGAGCGCCGGATCGGGCCCTGGCGCTCGCGGCCCGCCTCGCGGAGAGCCTCAATGTCCTCCTCTCCCTCCGACGGGAAGGAGAAGCCCCCCGGGTCTACGTGGAGATCGACCTCGGCGGCCCCACAGTTCCCGCCTATGCCAACCACGTGACCGGGGCCCTAGACCTTGCGGGGATCCACAACGTGTTCGGGCACGTCCCGGCGAGCTACCTCTACGGGATGCCCGTGGCGGGCTATGAACCCATCTCTGTGGCCTCGGAGATCCGGGCCGCGGATCCTGACGTGATCGTGTACGAGTCCAAGCATTTCCATCCCCGCGGGGACGAGGGCCTCCGGCGCATGCAGGAGCGGGGTCTCGCGGACCTACGGGCGGTCCGGGAGGGTCGGATCCTCACCCTCCCCGCGGACACCCTCGCCCACTACGGCCCCAGCTTCCTCCGGCAGGTTCCGGGCGTGTGCCGGGCCATCTGGGAGCTCTCCCGGGGTCGCCCCCCCGGGTGCCCCCTCACTCCCTGAGGATGGTCACCGTCCCCGCGCTCCCGTCTACCCGGATCCACTGGCCGGTGCGAATCCGCTTGGTCCCGATCCCGGTGCCCACGACCGCGGGGATCCGGTACTCCCGGGCCACGATGGCCGCGTGTGACATGATTCCCCCGATGTCCGTCACGATGCCCCGCACCTTGACGAACACGGGTGCCCAGCTGGGCTCCGTGACGGGGCACACGAGGATCTCTCCGGGCTGTACCTCATGCAGCTCTCCCACGCTGTGGACCACCCGGGCCGGCCCTTCCACGGTGCCCGGCGAGCCTGCGGCTCCCCGCACCACTTTCCCGTCCTCGGGGGTGAGCCATACCCGGAGCCGATCCGGAGTGATTCCCCACAGCATGATCACCGCGGGATCCCCGATGACCTCGGGAACGGTGCCCAGGGCAGGCGGTGGGCTCCACGCCCGCAGCCGCTCCAGGAGTGCCTTCCGCTTTGCCACTTGCCTGGGCCAGTGCCGCGGGCCCCAGGCGGGGGCTCCCACGGACCATCCGATCAGGAGGTCCACCAGGCCCTGGTACACCTCCGTGTGGTGGAGGTAGAAGATGTCCTCCGCATCCTGGAGGAAGCCCTGCTGCACGAACACGCGTCCCAGCTCGCGGACCTTGTTCCAGAACACGCTCTGGTACCAGTGATCCACCCAGAACTTGTGGTCCTCGATGGAGTAATACACGTCCCGGGTGAGCGCCAGGAGCTGATCGAAGGCCTGCCGGTCCTGGTCCGTGGCCAACAGCTCCCGGTACCCCCGGGTGATCTCGTCCCGTTCCCGGCGCACCGTCTCCGTATCCCGCTCCACGGGCTCTCCTCGCTGGATCTTGCCGATGAGGACACGCAGGGCATCTACGGCGGGAGAGGGATCGTCCACCCATGCCCGGTGCTGGTGCTGCATGCCGGAGCCCGTGTTCACGTAGAACCAAGGATCGCTGCTGCGTTTCCACTCCTCCAGCCACGTCCGGCCCTCCGGGCTTCGCTCCAGCTCCTGGAACACCTCCTGCGCAGGGGCCCGGCCCTGGAAGGCAGGCGCGATCCCCAGCTCCACCGCCCGCTGGGCCAACCGCCGGAGCTCGTCCTGGGGCCGGAACATGCTTACCTCGATGGCCCCGATCATGCGGGTGATGTCCTGGTCGCTGATCTCCGGGAAGGCCCGCTTGCAGAAGTCGTAGAAAGTGAGGTAGGCGGCGAACCCGATCATCACGATCTCCATGTGGTACTGGGCGGCCCGGTTCGCGCTCTCGAGGAACTGGGTCCAGCCCCGGAACAGGTCATACGAGGTGCCCAGACCTCTCCGGGAGAACACCCATTCCTTGGGCTCCACTTCTGGGAGATCCGGGAAGCGGATCTCCTGAAGCGCCCGTACCTCCCCGACGACCTTCTGCGTCCACTCCTCGTAGAGGGTCTTCCAGTTCGCGTAGTAATAGCCCGCCCGTTCGTTAAACAGCTGTGCCCGTTCCTGGATCTTCGCGGGATCCATCACGGGGACACTGCTGATGTACACGTACCCGTTGAGGACCCGGAAGTCCACACCCATGGCAGGCGGGATACAGAACAGACGACTGTTCATCTCCCCGATGGCGATGTACCAGATCTCGGGGACCAGCAGATCGAAGGGGGCCACGGGCTCGGGGAAATGCATGCCGTTGTAGAACCACAGCCGCGCCTCGTCCTCCGCCCTCCGCTCCGGGGTGAACCGCACGTACGGAGGGTACATCTCGTGCCAGTCCTCCGCGCCCGGCGGCGCCTCCACCTCGAACGGGCTGGGAAACCGCATCGGCTCCGCCATGCTTCCTCCCTCCTCCCGGATCACGTCTCGCGGTTGGATCCAGCGGTTTTCAGCGCACCTGTCCGGTGAGCACGGGGACCAGGCGCCCGTAAAGCTCCAGCCGCCGCCGGGCCACCTCCACGTTCTCCAGGAACACCCGGATCCGCATCCGATCGAGCTCCTTCCGCACCCGGGTCGGGCTTCCCGGAGTTGCGTCCCCGAAGGAGTAGCTCACCTCCTCCAGGACCGTCTTTCCCTCACGGCTCGCCAGCCACAGAGCCGCGCAGCGGGCCGCGTTGGGGTGTGGCGCCCGGGCGAACAGGGCGATCACGAACCGGCCCGCGAAGGTGGGGGAGACGGGTGCCCACCCCCAGGGCTCCTGTAAGCGCTCCCGCCGTTGGAGGATGGTCCCGAGAGGCGTCCAGTGCAGGTCCTTCTCTCCGAAGAGCACCATCCGGCGGGCGATCTCGGGGCTCGGAACCAGGGTGATCCGGGCCTCGTCCCGGAGCCTCCGGGTGAAGTCGAACGCCCACGCCTCGCCGAAGAGCAACCCCAGGGCCGCGATGCCGTTGGTGACCGCGGTGATCTCGCTCACCAGCCGCCCCCGCCACCGTTCCTGCAGCAGATCTTCCCACTTCCGGGGGACCTCCTCCGCGCGAATCCGCCGGCTGTCGTACGCCAGGGTGTGCACCACGCTGGCAACGCTCAGGGCGGCCCCTCCCAAGAGCCGGCCGCTTCCGGGAATGTCGAAGGCCCGAATCTCCTCATCGGAGAAGGAGGCCAGCAGCCTTCGCTCGTATAGGGGGAGCACGCCGGGGATGCTCCAGTAGAACAGATCGTGGTCGTGCCGCCCGGCCTGGGCCTCCGCCACCGCCCGGGTGGGGGCCGCGATGTCCGCCACGGAACGGATGGAAAGCCAAGGGAACTGCTTCTTCAGCGCCTTCTCGAGATCCTCCGCCACCTCCTGCAGGTGCAGGAGGATGTGGAGACGTCCCTCCCGCTGGGCCGCCTCGCAGATCCGCTCCCGGACGGACACCCCGCTCCTCGCGGATGAGGCGGCGGAGAGTACCAGGAGAACAGCCGCGGCCAGGATTCCCCATCTTCGTCCATCTGCCCTCACGGTTCCACCTCCTTCCGGCGTTCGTCGCTTACCCTCCGAACCTTGTACTCCGCGGGGGGCAGGGTCCCGGGCCGCAGGATCTCCACGGCAGCCCGCACGCCCAGGGCCTCCCGGAGCCGAGCCTCGAGCCGTTCCCGTAGGCTCTCGGGCTCTTCATCGGTCGCCGGCTCCACCTGCACCGCGAGCTCCGGGCGCTCGAAGGTGCCCCGCACCACGATCCGGTAGCTGTCCGAGAGTTCTGGAAATCCCCGCACCACCTGCTCCACCGCCGCGGGATACACGTTCACCCCCCGGTACCAGATCACCTCGTCCGCCCGCCCTTCAATCCCCCGCGCGATCCGCGGCCAACTCGACCCGCACCTGCACACCGGCTCCGGCTCCAGCCGCCCGATGTCCCCAGACCGGTACCGCAACAGCGGCTGCGTGTCCCCCACCAGCATGGTGTACACCAACTCCCCGGGCTCCCCCTCCGGCACCGGATCCCCCGTCCTCGGATCCACCACCTCCGTCAGCACCACGTCCCCAGAAATGTGCAGCGCCGCAGAGTACGGACAGTTCGTCCCCAACGTGAACAACTCCGTGAGACCGTAACCTTCCAGGAAGGCGACCTCTCCCCACAGCGCCCGGAGCCGCTGCCGGTTGGCCTCCGCGCTCCCTC